>NZ_JBWKCE010000004.1:0-374444 GCF_056436685.1 Streptomyces sp. NPDC043680
TCGTCCTGAACTTCGCGGCGATCGGCATCCTGGCCACGTGGGGCATGATCATGATCTGCCACCTGCTCTTCTGGCGGAAGACGCAGCAGGGCGAGTTGACGCGTCCTGGCTACCGGCTGCCCGGCTCGCCGTGGACCGAGATCGTGACCCTCGGCTTCCTGGCCTCCGTCCTGGTGCTGATGTATGCCGACGGCGGGGCCGCACGGACCACCGTGCTGTGTGTGCCACTGATCGTCGGGGCTCTCGTCGCGGGGTGGTTCGGCGTGCGCGGCCGGGTGGCCGGCATGCGCAGGGCAGCCGAGGACGCCCAAGCCAGGCCATGACCTCGACGGCGACCCACCGGGGCGGCCCGCCCAGGCATCAGTGGCGTGCACCTGCCTGATACGTGCCGCCAACCTGCCCAGGACGCATGCAACGTGACCTCGTAACGCTCTTCAATGGCCCGGTGGTCGCCTTACGATCCGACCGCGCCCCAGGGATTCCTGGCCACCGCACACCCCTCGATACGGCACCCAGCCCTAGAACCGGCGGCGCTGATCCTTGCAATCCGCCGCCGTCAGCCCGAGTCAACCGCGAGGCGTAGCGTGACATCACACTCTGCGCGTCCGGAACAAGCTCTCCAAGAGGAAGCCAGCTGTTTCAGGCGCTGTCATGTTCGATCTTCACCGGCTCAGACTTCTCAGGGAACTCAAGCACCGTGGCACGCTGGCCGCCGTTGCCGCTGCCTTGTCCTACAGTCCATCGACCATTTCCCAGCAGTTGTCGCTGCTGGAATCCGAGGTCGGCGTCCGGCTACTGGAACACGTCGGTCGGCGGGTACGCCTCACCCAACAGGCGGAGATCCTCGTTGCCCACACCGAGGCTGTCCTGGAGCGGTTGGAACGCGCAGAGACCGACATCGCGACATCCTTGACCGATTTGACCGGAACACTCCGCATCGCTTCCTTTCAGAGTGCGGCGCTGGCCCTGGTCCCCCCCGCGCTGACCTTGTTGCATGCCGCTCATCCGCTGCTGCGTGTCCATCTCACTCAGATGGAGCGGGAAAGGGCCATTTCTGCTCTGCTGGCGCGTGACTTCGATCTGATCATCGACGTGGAGTACCCCGGCATTCCCGGTCCACGGCCCGCGGAGGTGGAGCAGGAGGAGTTGTGTGAGGACACCCTGCATCTGGCTCATCCGACCATCGGGGGCGTGGCCGACCCCATGGAGGCGCTCCTCAGCCTGGCAGGACAGCCGTGGATCATGGAGCCCGAGGGAACCGTCGCTCGCCGCTGGTCTATGGCACTGTGCCGCGAAGCAGGCTTCGAACCGGACATCCGGTACGAGTCCACCGATCACTTCCTGCATCTGCGGCTCGCCGAACAGGGTCATGCGGCCGCGCTGCTTCCGGGTTTGGCATGGCGCGGCCGTCCCCCGACCGTCCCCATACAGCCACTGCCACGGGCTCATCACAGGCGCAGACTGCTCACTGCCGTGCGTCGCGGAGGCGGCCAGCACCCCACCATCAAAGCCACACGGCAGGCACTGCTCGGGGCTGCTGAGCAGTTGGTGCTGTGACCGCATGAGCCGCGGGGGCCCTGCTCTTGTCAGGCCAGACGTCTGAGCACGTCTTCGACCGCGTCGATGAGCGGATCGCCTTCCGTGCCTGTCCGCCTTATGAGACCCAGTTCGACGTCAGGGAGTTCTGGCAGGCCGCCGTACGCGGCGGTGCCGGGTTCCACGCAGGCGGGCAGTAGAGCCGCAGCGCCGAGGCCGGCCCGGACGGCGGCTTGCACGGCGGCCAGGCTGGTGCTTTCGAAAACATGCCCCGTCACCGTTCGCCTGGTTGCGGTGAGAGCCTGGGCAGACAGGGCCAGGATCCGCTCGGCATAGGGCAGCAATGCCTCGCCGGCCTTGGTCGGGCTCCCTACGGTGGCCGTGCGGTGCAGCAGTGGCTGCCCGACGGAGCGTTCGAGCTTCCGCAGCTGCTGGCTGAGGGCCGGCTGGCTGTACCCGAGCGCGGCTGCGGCGCGACTGATACTGCCGAGGCGGGCACAGCTGACGGACATCCGCAGCAACGACGTCTCTAGATCGCGAGGCGGTTGCGCCGAGAGTTCCCCCAGCCAGTGGCACTGGCACAGCAAACGTAAGCCGCATCTCGTCAGGGGAAGACCCATGCTCAGATTCCTAGCCGCCGAAGCCGATTCGACGTCCATAAGAGCAGGACAACACGGGCCGGACTCGGATGCCGGATTCCGCGCCCGGATGGTCAGTTGCACAGACTGGATCAATACACTCATGAACGCTGAACTTCCTACCGGATATGAGATATCCGCAGACCCCGCCCGCCTCGATCCTGCGCTGATCCACCAGTGGCTGTCACAGGACTCCTACTGGGCCGTTGGTCGATCCAGGGAAAAGCAGGACATGGCGATCGCCTGTTCCCTCAACTTCGGTGTCTACGACAGCGCCTCAGGCGCCCAGGTCGGTTATGCCCGTGTTGTCACTGACTCGGCCACCTTCGCCTGGTTGTGTGACGTCTACATCGCACGCGACGCACGTGGCAAGGGCCTGGGAACCGCTCTGGCCACTGCGATCCGGGACCATCTTTCTCCTTACGGCCTGCGTCGAATCCTGCTGGCCACGGCGGACGCGCACGCGGTCTACGCCAAGGTGGGCTTCGCATCACTGGAGAAACCGGAGAAGTGGATGACTCTAGGGGAGCAGTGAGCCCCCAAGCACCTCGGCGAAACGGGCCTCCAGCCGCGATACGGGGGGACGCGAGACCGGACCAAGGCAGGCGGTACGAGCTGCCGCAATACGGTGCGCGGGGAAGCCAAGCGCCTCGCCGTAGTTGCGGTTCGACGGATTCGGAAAGAAACGGTGCTGTTGGTCAAGGTGCCTGAAGCCGAGCCGCTCGTCGGCCAATGGCGCCAGCGGTTCGACTCCTCGGCCGGAGCCACGCTTCCGGCGCACGTGACGGTACTCTATCCATTTCTGGACCATGGCCGCATCGATGCCGACGTGCTCGGCGCGCTCGAGTTGGTCGTTGGTGCGCACTGCGCCTTCGACGTTCGGTTCGAAGGCCTCGGGCGGTTCCCCGATGTGCTCTTCCTGGTGCCGACGCCGGAGGGTCCGCTGCGGGCTCTTACTCAAGCCGTCTGCGAACGATGGCCGGAGGTCCCGCCCTATGGGGGCCGGTTCGTCGAGGTCGTCCCGCACCGACCGGGTGACCAGGAGTCACGAAGAGTTCATGCGTTCTCGGCGTCGATTTCGGCGATCAGGCCCTCGATGAGGGTCCTGATCTCGTCGCGGATGGGGCGGACGGCCTCGACGCCCTGGCCGGCGGGGTCTTCCAACGGCCAGTCGAGGTAAGTCTTGCCGGGGAAGTACGGGCAGGCGTCGCCGCAGCCCATGGTGATGATGTAGTCCGAGGCCTGGGCGGCCTCGGGGGTGAGGACCTTCGGCTTCTGGTCGGAGATGTCGATGCCGAGCTCGGCCATCGCGGCGACGGCCGCCGGGTTGACCTGGTCGCCGGGCAGAGAGCCGGCGGAGCGGACCTCGACGCGGTCGCCCGCGAGGTGCCGCAGGAAGCCGGCGGCCATCTGGGAGCGGCCCGCGTTGTGGATGCAGACGAACAGGACGGACGCGAGCGGGCGGGGAGGCATCGTTCTTCCTTCACGGCATGCAGGCTGCGGCAGGTCATCGGGTTGCGGCGGGGTTCAGCCCAGGCTGATATCAGCCATCGGTGATGTGACAGTATCAGGCGCATGATGACGTCGGTCGACACTGAACTGATGCGGGTTCTGGCCGACCCGCTCAGGCTCCGGATCGTGACCCTCCTCGCGCGGGAGACGCTGTGCACCACTCACCTCGTGGAGGAGACGGGTGCGAAGCAGACGAACCTGTCCAACCACATGAAGGTGCTGCGCGAGGCCGGGATCGTTGACACGGAGCCGTGCGGGAGGTTCACCTACTACCGCCTGCGCCCGGACGTCATCGAATTGCTCGCCGGTCAGTTCGCCGACCTCGCCCGGACCGCGCGTGCCGCCGCCGAAGCGAACCTCAAGCGGTCCTGCCCGTAACCCCGCTGTGCCCCACCTGCCCGAGGAGAACGCCGTCTTGACCGCCGCCGGACCCGTTGTGAGCGACGCCATGGCCGCCGGCCCGCCTCCGCAGCCCGCGCCCGGCGCGACCCCGCGCCGCAAACCCCTGGTCGCCCGCGCGGCCGCGGAACTCGTCGGGACCGCCGCCCTCGTGGCGATCGTGGTCGGCTCCGGCATCCAGGCGAGCGGGCTGACCGATGACGTCGCCTTGCAGCTGCTGGCCAACTCCACCGCCACCGTCTTCGGTCTCGGCGTCCTGATCGCTCTCCTCGGCCCGGTGTCCGGCGCCCACTTCAACCCGGCCGTGAGCCTGGCCGAGTGGTGGACGGCGCGCCGCGGCGGCGCCGGGCTGACCGCGCGCGAGCTGGCCGCGTACGTGCCCTCCCAGATCGCAGGTGCGATCGCGGGGGCGATCCTGGCGGATGCCATGTTCGGTGAGCCGCTGGTGAAGTGGTCCACGCACGACCGCTCGGCGGGGAACCTGCTCCTCGGCGAGGTGGTGGCGACCGCGGGTCTGGTCCTGCTGGTCTTCGGCCTCGCGCGTACGGACCGGCTGCGGTTCGCGCCGGTTGCGGTGGCCTCCTACATCGGTGCCGCGTACTGGTTCACCTCCTCCACCTCCTTCGCGAATCCTGCGGTCACCATCGGCCGTGCGTTCACCGACAGCTTCGCCGGGATCGCCCCGTCCTCGGTGGCCGGGTTCATCGGCATGCAGCTGGTCGGGGCGGTGGCCGGACTCGGTCTGGTCGCGTTGATCTTCATGGACGGGAAGGGCGGCAACGAGTCGTCCGCGGGATCCGGGACCTGCTCGGCTCAGTCGTGACGGGCGAGCTCGGCCGCTGAGCCGAGTCCGGACCTCCGGGACCGGATGGCGGCTCCACGCCTGAAGGTGCAGCGCGGCTCACATCACCACGGTGCTGCGGCGTTCCAGCAGGACCACGTCCCGCCACACGCCGTGATGTCGGCCGATCCGCTCGCGCGTGCCGATGACGCGGAAGCCCGCGCGCTGGTGGAGGGCGAGGCTGGCGGTGTTCTCGGGGAAGATCCCGGACTGGATGGTCCAGATCCCTGCGGCCTCGGTGGAGGCGATCAGGGTGTCCAGCAACGTGCGGGCGACGCCGCGGCCGCGGGCGTCGGGGTGGACGTAGACGGAGTGCTCGACCACTCCGGCGTACGCGCACCGGTCCGAGACCGCGCTCGCGGCCACCCACCCCAGCACGGCGTCGGCGTCGTCGAGGGCGACGTGGCGGTGCCGGGGCAGCCTGCCATGGTCAAAGACCTCCCAGACCGGGGCCCGGGTCTCGAAGGTGGCATTGCCTTCGTCGATCCCGGCCTGGTAGATCGCGAGGACCTGCTCGGCGTGCTCGGGCAGCAGCGCCTCGATCCGCACCCGGCTCACCCGGTCGCCTTGGCGGCGCCGGCCAGGAGCGTGCCCATTGCGGCGAGCACGGACGGCTCGACGCGGTAGTACACCCACGTGCCGCGCCGCTCGGAGGACAGCAGTCCCGCCTCCTTCAGCTTCTTGAGGTGGTGGGAGACGGTCGGCTGGGAGACGCCGACGTCGGAGATGTCGCACACGCACGCCTCGCCGCCTTCGTGGGAGGCGACGGCGGAGAACAGGCGCAGGCGGACGGGGTCGCCGAGGGCCTTGAACATCTTCGCTGCGACTTCGGCCTCGTCCGCGGACATGGGGCGCTCGTTCAGCGGAGGGCAGCACCGCACGACGGCCTCGGTCTCCAAGAGCGGCAGAACCTTCGCATTCGACATGCGCCTATGTTGACACATGTCGAATCAGATCGGTTAATTCGACAAGCTTCTATCTTGACGTCCATCGAAGCAGGTGTCATGCTGGCCACACAGGACATCGACAGTCATCTAAACAATGAGGGAGTCGTCATGCACGAACCGGTCATTCCCGCCCCCGAAACCGCGGCCTCCTGTTGCGCCCCGGTCACCGTGGAGCCCGCCGCTGAGACGGCTCCCGCAGGATCCTCGCCGTGCTGCGGCACCAGCGGGCGCGCCGAAGCGGCCGGAGCCTGCTGCGACCCGCAGGCCAAGCGCGAAGCCGTCGCCACCGGCGCCGACTGCTGCTGACGAAGCGAAGCTCCACCCACCCGCCTGCACGAAAGCCGGAGACATGCCCATGAGCAAGACCACCGTCGAACTTCCCGTCGTCGTGATCGGTGCCGGCCCCGTAGGACTGGCCGCGGCCGCCCACCTGACCGAGTACGGCATCGAGCCACTGATCCTGGAAGCCGGGCCGGCCGCCGGCGCCGCAGTGCGCGAGTGGTCGCACGTGCGCCTGTTCTCCACCTGGGGTGAAGTCGTCGACCCGGCCGCCGAGAAGCTCCTCGCGCCGACCGGCTGGACCAAGCCCGACAGCGCGACGTACCCCGCCGGCGGGGACTGGGCCGAGCTCTACCTCCAGCCCCTCGCCGACGCCCTCGGCGACCGCGTCCGCTACGGCGCCCGCGTCACCGGGGTCTCCCGTGCCGGCCGTGACCGGCTCGTCGACGCCGACCGTGAGCAGCAGCCCTTCGTCGTCCACATCGAGACCCATGGCGGCCGCGAGGAACGCCTCTTCGCCCGCGCCGTCGTCGACGCCTCCGGCACCTGGTCCACCCCCGGCCCCGCCGGCGCCAGCGGCCTCGCGGCGCTCGGGGAGAAGGCGGCCGCGGACCGGATCGCCTACCGCGTCCCCGACCTCACCGACCCCGCCGTCCGGGCCCGGTACGCGGGCAAGCGCACCGCCGTCATCGGCTCCGGCGCCTCCGCCTTCACCGCACTCGCCTCCCTCGCCGACCTCGCCAAGGCCGACGACGGCACCGGCACGCACACCACCTGGATCCTTCGCCGCGGGATCTCCGGCTCCACCTTCGGCGGCGGAGAAGCCGACCGGCTCCCCGCCCGCGGTGCCCTCGGCCTGGCGGCCAAGGCCGCCGTCGACGGTGGCTACGCCGACGCCGCCACCGGCTTCCGTACGGAAGCCATCGAGCGGGACGGGGAGGGCCGCCTGGTCCTGGTCGGTGAGGACGGCCGTCGTCTGCACGCGGTGGACGAGGTGATCGTGCTGACCGGCCTCCGCCCCGACCTGTCGTTCCTGGACGAACTCCGCCTCGGCCTCGACGAACGCCTCCAGGCCCCCCTCGCCCTGGCCCCGCTGATCGACCCCAACCAGCACTCCTGCGGCACCGTCCCTCCCCACGGCCGCAACGAGCTCTCTCACCCCGAGAAGGACCTCTACCTCGTCGGCGTGAAGTCCTACGGCCGCGCCCCGACCTTCCTGGCCATGACCGGCTACGAGCAGGTCCGCTCCATCGCCGCCCACCTCGCCGGCGACCGCCAAGCCGCCGAACGCGTCGAACTCACCCTCCCCGAAACCGGCGTCTGCGGCGGCGCCGGCCTCTTCGACCGGCCGGAGGCCGCCGAGCAGAACGCCGGCGGATGCTGCGCCGCGCCGGCCACCCTCACCATCGGCACCCTGACCGCGGCCCCCGGCGGCTGCTGACCTGCATGCCACACACCAGAGTGGGAGGCGAGCCGGTCACGACTCGTCGCGCGCTGCCGCTGAAACATCAGCCGTTCCACGCGCGCACCCCCACGGTTCGCCCGGCTTCCCGGACCAGCCCGGTCACCTGGTGGCCGGGGAGCAGATCGACGCCGGGGGTCTGCGCCGCACGGGACCTGATGAGCGGGTCGAGGGTGCTGCGCCGGATGTCGTACGCGTACGGCAGCGCGAGCATGACTGGTCGTCAAGGTGTGGATCCGCACCCGTCCGCGTGCCGTGTGCCCGCTCGATCTCGAAGCCGTCCGGACAACGCCCCTCCGGTACGCGGCCGGTGATCGGCTGCCGGGTCGTACGTACACTGGCGGGCATGGCATGCCGCATCAGTGAGTTGGTCATCGACTGCGCCGATCCCGACCGGCTCGCCGCGTTCTGGAGCGAGGTCCTCGGTTACGTCGAAATCGGCCGCGAGGACGACGGAAGCATCGCGATCGGGCCGCCCGACGGCGGCCCGCAGCCCGCCCTCGTCCTCAGTTCCGGCAGCGACCCACGGACCGGGAAGCTCCCACTGCACATCGACGTCAACGCCACCGACCGCGACCAGGACGCCGAGCTGGAGCGGCTGCTGGCTCTCGGCGCCAGGCCCGTCGACGTCGGCCAGACCGGTACCGAGAGCTGGCACGTCCTGGCCGACCCGGAAGGCAACGAGTTCTGCCTCCTGCGCGACCGGCTCCAGCCCCTCTGACCACGCGCGTCCGTTGGCGCGGTACGCGAAGGACCGCGTCCCGCGGGCCTAATCGCCAGCGGAGCGTACGGGAACGGCGGCGAGAGCGTTCGGCGCCGACCACGGGCGGTCCTGTTCGAAGGTGCGCAGCAGGTCCGCCGCGACGCTCACCGCGATCGTGGCGGGTTCCTTGCCGGTGATCCCGGTCAGGCCGATGGGGGTCTTGACCCGGTCGATGGTGGCGGCGTCGTGGCCGCCCTCGGTGGACAGGCGCTGCCGGAACCGCGCCCATTTCGCGGCCGAGCCGATCAATCCGATCGAGCCGAGACCGGCGGTGCGCAGGGCGGCGTCGCACAGCGCGGCGTCCTCCGCGTGGTCGTGGGTCATGATCAGGACGTGGGTGCCGGGCGGTAGCTCCGTGAGCACCTCCTCCGGAAGCAGTGGTGTGTGGTGCACGTGGATCCGTGCCACCGCATCCGCGAGCCCGCCGAGCCGTTCCTCGGCGAGTACGTCGGGGCGGGTGTCGATCAGGTGCAGATCGAGGTCGTGGCGGGCCAGGATGCGCGCCAGTTCCAGCCCGACGTGCCCGACGCCGAAGACGGCCACCGCGTGGACCACCGGCAGCGGTTCGAGCAGTACGCTGACGGCTCCGCCGCAGCACTGCACGCCGTGTCGGCTGGTGACCTTGTCGTTGAGGGCGAACTCCATCAGCTCCGCGTCCGCATCGGGCACGCCGATCAGCTCGCGGGCCCGATCGATCGCGACGGCCTCGATGTTGCCGCCGCCGATCGAGCCCCAGGTCTCGTTCTCGCCCACGACGAGTTTCGCGCCGGCCCGGCGGGGCGCGTGGCCGCGCACGGTCGCGACGGTCACGAGCACGCCGGGTTCCCGGCGTGCCCGCAACCGCGCGACCGCGGTCACCCAGGTCATGTCAGGCATTGCTGAAAGCGCTCGCGTCGGTGGGGATCCCGTTCCCGTTGCGGGCGTGGCCGTCCCGCTGCGCGCCGCCTCCGCGGGCCGCTTCGATCGCCCAGTACACCGCCTCCGGTGTCGCGGGGGAGGCGAGTTCCACGCTGACTCCGGCGGCCCCGAACGCCGCGGCCGCCTGCCGCAGTGCTTCCCGTACCGAGAACGCCAGCATCAGCGGGGGCTCGCCCACCGCCTTGGAGCCGTAGACCGCGCCCTCCTCGGTGGCGTTCTCCAGCAGCCTTACCTTGAACTCCTCGGGCATCTCCGAAAAGCTCGGCAGCTTGTAGGTGCTCGCGGCCTGGGTCAGCAGCCGGCCGCGGTTCGGTCCGTCACCGGTGTCCCAGCGCAGGTCCTCCAGCGTCAGCCAGCCGGCGCCCTGCACGAAACCGCCTTCCACCTGACCGATGTCGATCATCGGGGACAGGCTGTCGCCGACGTCGTGCACGATGTCCACCCGCCGGATGCGGTACGCGCCGGTGAAGCCGTCCACCTCCACCTCGGTCGCGGCGGCGCCGTAGGAGAAGTACTTGAACGGCGAGCCCTGGAACGTCTTCGCGTCCCAGTGCAGACCCTCGGTCCGGTAGAAACCAGCCGCCGACAGCTGGACCCGCTGGAAGTACGCGGTGCGCACCAGGTCGTCCCAGGCCAGCTCCTTGTCGCTGCCGAGGGCGCGCGCGACGCCTTCGACGATGCGCACGTCCGAGGCGTTCGTTCCCAGCTGGGTGCCGGCCACCTGAAGCAGCCGCTCGCGCAACTGCTCGCAGGCGTTCTTCACCGCCGCACCGTTGAGATCCGCGCCGGAACTGGCGGCGGTGGCCGAGGTGTTGGGCACCTTGTCGGTCCGCGTCGGGGCCAGCCGCACCTTGTGCAGCGGGATACCCAGGGTGGTGGCGGCCACCTGCAGCATCTTGGTCTGCAGGCCCTGCCCCATCTCGGTGCCGCCGTGGTTGATCAGGACCGAGCCGTCCTTGTAGATCAGCACCAGCGCGCCGGCCTGGTTGAAGGCGGTGAGGTTGAACGAGATTCCGAACTTGATGCCGGTGACCGCGAGCGCCCGCTTGGTGTGCGGGTGCGCGGCATTGAACGCCGCGATCTCGCGCCGGCGGTCGGCGATGCCGGCGTCCGCCTGGACCTGCTGCCAGACGGTGGAGATCCGTTCGGGGTGGGCGACCGGCTGCCCGTACGGCGTCGACTGGCCCTGCCGGTAGAAGTTGCGCTCCCGCAGCTCCATGGGATCCAGCCCGAGCAGCGGCGCGCACCGGCCCATGATGTCCTCGATCACCAGCATGCCCTGCGGTCCGCCGAAGCCGCGGAAGGCGGTGTTGGAGACCTTGTTGGTCTTGGCGATGCGACCGGCGATGCGCGCGTGGGGAATCCAGTAGGTGTTGTCGATGTGGCACAGTGCACGGGCCACCACCGGCTCCGACAGGTCCAGGCTCCAGCCGCCGTCCGCGGTCAAGGTGGCGTCCAGGGCCTGGATGCGGCCCTCGGCGTCAAAGCCGATCTTCCACTCGGCGTGGAACCCGTGGCGCTTGCCGGACATGGTCAGGTCCTGGGTCCGGTTGAGCCGCACCCGGACCGGTCGGCCGGTCAGCTTGGCGCCGAGCGCGGCGACGGCGGCGAACCCGTGCGGCTGCATCTCCTTGCCGCCGAAGCCGCCACCCATCCGCAGGCACTGCACGGTCACCTCGTGGCTGTGCAGGCCGAGCACGTGCGCGACGATTTCCTGCGTCTCCGAAGGATGCTGGGTGCTGCTCTGGACGAACACCTGACCGTTCTCGTCGATCAGGGCCAGCGCCGCGTGCGTTTCGAGGTAGAAGTGCTCCTGGTCGGAGAACTGGAACTCGCCGCTGAAGACGTGCGCGGAGTCGGCGAAACCGGCGTCGACGTCGCCGGTCAGCATCACGGGCCGGGCGCCGTGGAAGCTCTCGGCCGTGATCGCCTCCCGCAGGGTGATCAGGGAGGGCCGTTCGTCGAGTTCCACCTCGACGGCCGCGGCACCGAGCCGGGCCGCCTCCAGGGTCTCGGCGAGCACCCAGGCGACCGCGTGGCCGTGGAACATGACCTCGTCGGGGAACAGCGGTTCGTCGTGCTTCATGCCGGCATCGTTGACGCCGGGTACGTCGGCACCGGTCAGCACGCGGACCACGCCGGGTACGGCGAGCGCCGGCCCGGTGCGCAACGCGGTGATCCTGCCGTGGGCCTTCATGACCTGGACCGGGTGGGCGTGCAGCACGTCCTTGGTGCGGGAGACCAGGTCGTCGGTGTAGAGCGCGGTGCCGGTGACGTGCAGGGTGGCGCTCTCGTGCGGCATCGAAACGCCGACGACGGGCTTTTCGGGACGCTCGGACAAATGGCTCATGACGACACCGCCTCGGTGGTTCGTACGTACAACTTCAGCAGGCTCTGGCCGAGCATCGCAGCGCGGTAGTCGGCGCTGGCGCGGTGGTCGTCCATCGGCGTGCCCTGGGCCCGCAGCACCTGGGCCGCGGCCTCGACGGTCCGGGCTGCCCACGGCTTGCCCTCCAGGGCCGCCTCGGTGGCGAGGGCGCGGATCGGGGTGGCGGCCACGCCGCCCAGGCCGATGCGTGCCTTGCGGACGATCCCGTCCTCGATGTCGAGTGCGAAGGCGACCGCCACGCTGGAGATGTCGTCGAAGCGCCGTTTGGCGATCTTGTGGAAGGCCGCGACCGGCGACAGCGGCAGCGGGATGCGCACCGAGCGGATCAGCTCGCCGGGCCGGCGCACGCTCTGCCGGTAGCCGGTGAAGTAGTCCGCCAGCGGGACCTCGCGCTCGCCGTCGGGGTGGGCGAGCACCACCGACGCCTCCAGTGCGAGCAGCACCGGCGGGCTGTCGCCGATGGGGGAGCCGGTACCCAGGTTGCCGCCGAGGGTCGCGCTGTTGCGGATGAGCCGGGACGCGAACTGCGGGAACAGCTCTGCCAGCAGCGGGACGCTGCCGTCGAGGCGGCGTTCGATCTCGGTGAGGGTCTGCGCCGCCCCGATCTCGATGTGGTCGGATGCGACCCGCAGCTCCCTGAGTTCGGGCAGCCGGTCGACGGCGACGACGCAATCCGCCCTGTGGAAACGGATGTTCACCTCCACCCCCCAGTCGGTGCTTCCCGCGACCACCACCGCGTCCGGCTGCTCGCGCAACAGCTGCAGTGCTTCGGACAGGGTGCCCGGTCGCAGGAACGCGGCTCCGTCCTGGGTGTATGCGGTGGCGGCCGGGGCCGTAGGGGACTGCTCGCGACGCTGCGCCAGGGGGTCGTCCTCGGGGGGCGTACCGACGGCGAACGCGGCATCGCGGATCGGGCGGTAACCGGTGCAGCGGCACAGGTTTCCGCTCAGCGCGTGCAGATCGAAACCGTTCGGACCGTGCTCGGAGTCGGTGCCGTCGCCCGATCCCAGGTCCGAGCCCGATCCCGAGTCCGAGTCCGCTTCCGCGTGCGCGCAGCGCTCGGGCCGGTAGTACTCGGCGGCCATGCTGCAGATGAATCCCGGTGTGCAGTAACCGCATTGGGAGCCGCCGCGGACCGCCATCTCCTGCTGCACCGGGTGCAGCGTGGGAGCCGTACCGGGCTCGCCGGCGGTGGCGAGCCCCTCGGAGGTGATCAGCTCCTGACCGTCGAGTGCCGCGACGGGGACCAGGCAGGCGTTGACCGCCACCCAGTCGGTGGGCTTGTTCACCCCGGGACGGGCCACCAGGACCGAACAGGCGCCGCATTCCCCCTCGGCGCAGCCCTCCTTCGTTCCGGTGAGGCCGCGCTCGCGCAGGAAATCCAGCACCGTGGTGTGGGGTGCGGCCGGTGAAATCGGTGCTTCTTTCCCGTTGACCGTGATCCGCGCCGCTACCATGGCACGTCCTCGTTTCGGAGCGCGGTCGATCGGATGGTCCTAGTCGCCATTTTGAAAGCTTTCTGTTGCGGTGGCGCAGGTCGAGAGCCCGGCGCGTGAATCCGCACGCAACGACGTGCCGCAGCCGGCGAAAAGAGATCGGAAGGTGCCGGGGCCGCAGTCGGGCACGCCGGGAAAAAGGGGCTGCTCAGCAGCCGTGTGCTACACGGCCCGGAGCCCAGGCGGTCTCGTGGGCGAGGCGACGCACGTCGGAGATGATCGACATCCGACTTCGCCTCCTTCCATGAACCCACGAACCGGTGCGGCAGAAGCTATGTCGCCGTAGGTCCATCGGTCAAGCCGACGTGCGGCGGAGGTCCACCTCGTCTTTGCGGTCGACGTCGTCGCTCCGCCGGCCGCTGAGCCGTCTACGAGTCCGCACATTCGAACCGGACCGGCCGTATTGACCGGCATCCCCCACGGGGATGTGGCACTCAGGCACGCATATGCCAGACCGTTCTGTTCGGTGGGATCGCCGCGTCGCAAAAAAACTTCGGACGACGATGTCGAGAACCCCCGACCGGCTCCGTCCCCGGGGTGAACGCGACCACAATGGGTCGCGCCGCACCCGCACCGAGGAGAGACACCATGGCCAAGTACCTGCTGCTCAAGCACTACCGCGGCGCTCCGGCCCCGGCCAACGACGTGCCCATGGACCAGTGGACGCCGGAGGAGATCTCGGCCCACGTGCAGTACATGAACGATTTCGCGGCCCGCCTTGAGGGGACGGGCGAGTTCGTCGACGGTCAGGCGCTCGCCCCCGAAGGCGCATGGGTCCGCTACGACGGCGAGGGTCGCCCGCCGGTCACCGACGGCCCGTTCGCCGAGACCAAGGACCTCATCGCCGGCTGGATGGTGATCGACGTCGACAGCTACGAGCGCGCCGTCGAGCTGGCCGGGGAGCTGTCGGCCGCCCCCGGGGCGGGCGGGAAGCCGATTCACGAGTGGCTGGAGGTGCGCCCGTTCCTGGCCGCGCCGCCCACCATCACGGAGTGACCACCCCGATGGACGAAGCCCTGCTCCGGAGCCTCACGCCGAGCGTGCTCGCGATCCTCGTCCGCCGCGGAGCCGATTTCGCGGCGGCCGAGGACGCCGTACAGGACGCGCTGGTCGAGGCAATCCGCAGCTGGCCGGCCGACCCTCCTCGGGACCCCAAGGGGTGGCTGGTCACCGTGGCCTGGCGCAAGTTCCTCGACGCGACCCGGTCGGACGCCGCCCGCCGCCGGCGTGAGGACCGCGTCGACGAGGAGCCGGCGCCCGGCCCCGCACCCGCGGCGGACGACACGCTCCAGCTCTACTTCCTGTGCGCCCACCCGTCGCTGACGCCGTCGTCCGCGGTCGCGCTCACGCTGCGCGCCGTCGGCGGGCTGACCACCCGCCAGATCGCCCAGGCCTACCTGGTGCCCGAGGCGACCATGGCGCAGCGGATCAGCCGTGCCAAGCGCACCGTCTCCGGCGTGCGGTTCGACCGGCCCGGCGATGTCGCCACCGTGCTGCGCGTCCTCTACCTGGTCTTCAACGAGGGCTACTCCGGCGATGTCGACCTCGCCGCCGAGGCCATCCGGCTCACCCGGCAGCTCGCCGCCGCGATCGACCACCCCGAGGTGGCCGGGCTGCTCGCCCTCATGCTGCTCCACCACGCCCGGCGCGCCACCCGGACCGCGCCCGACGGCAGCCTGGTGCCGCTCGCCGAGCAGGACCGGGGCCGGTGGGACACCGGGGCGATCGCCGAGGGCGTCGAGATCCTCCAGGCGGCCCTCGCCCGCGACCGGCTGGGCGAGTTCCAGGCCCAGGCCGCCATCGCGGCACTCCACGCCGACGCGCCCACCGCCGAGGAGACCGACTGGGTGCAGATCGTCGAGTGGTACGACGAGCTCGTGCGCCTGACCGACAGCCCGGTCGTCCGGCTCAACCGCGCGGTGGCCGTAGGCGAGGCCGACGGCCCGCGCGCCGGACTGGCGGCGCTCGCGGCGCTGGACGCCGCACTGCCCCGCCACACCGCGGTGGCGGCGTACCTCCACGAGCGCGACGGCGACCTGGCGACGGCGGCACGGCTCTACGCCGAGGCGGCCCACAAGGCGCCCGACCTCGCCGAGCGCGACCACCTGACCCGGCAGGCCGCCCGGCTCAACGCCCGCCGGGGTCGCTGACAGGCCGCCCGCTCCGCGAAGAGCCTCACCTCCGCCTCACTTCCGCGGCCCGCGGACGGTGAGCGGATCGGAGCGCCGCGGCAACCCTCCCGGTGACGCCCGGAAACGCCGCGGGGCGAAGGTCGGACCATGCCTCCCGCGACCGCCACCGCCCCGTCCGGCCCCGCCACCGCCCCTGCCCCCGCCACCACCCCGGCCCCCGTCCTTGCATCCGACGCGCCGCCAGGGCATCACGCGGTGTCCTGGGCGCGGGCCCGGATGCTGGCGCACGGTGCGCCCGGGCCGGTGGCCCCCCGTACGGTGCCCCTGGCCGAGGCCGCGGGGCTCACGCTGGCCGCGGAGTTGCGCGCCCTGCATCCGCTCCCGTCATTCGACACGGCCGCCATGGACGGCTACGCGGTGGCAGGCCCCGGTCCCTGGCGCGTCCGCGGGGCCGTCCGCGCCGGTGCGGCCTGGTCGGGCGTGCTGGGCGCCGGGGACTGCGTGGAGATCTCCACCGGAGCCCAGGTCCCGGCCGGGGCGTGCGCCGTGCTGCCGCTGGAGTCTGCGTCGGGCGGCGGCGGTGACCGGGTGTCGGGCCCGGCGCTGCCGCCCGGTCGCCACATCCGCAGGACGGGCGAGGACTCACCGGCCGGTGGCTGCCTCGCGCCGGCGGGTACGAGGATCGGCCCGGCGCTGGTCGGGCTCGCCGCTTCCTGCGGCCACGACACGCTGGAGGTACGGCCGCGGCCCCGGGTCGGCGTACTGATCACGGGGGACGAGCTGGAGCACGCGGGCCGACCGGGCCCCGGACGGGTCCGCGATGCGCTCGGGCCGCTCCTGCCGGTGCTGGTCACCTCGCTGGGCGGCGAGAGCTGCCCGGTGCGGCACGTTCCCGATCGGCCGGCGGGGCTGCTGGCCGAGGCCGTCCAGGCGCTGCGGAGCGGCGATGTCGTGGTGGTCACGGGGTCCACGTCGGTCGGCGCCACGGACCAGCTGCGCCGCCTGCTGGACGAGGCCGGCGCCCGGATGGTCGTCGACACGGTCGCCTGCCGCCCCGGACATCCCATGCTGCTCACGGAACTGGACCCGGGCCGCTGGGTGGTGGGGCTGCCCGGGAACCCGTACGCCGCCCTGGTCGCCGCCCACACGCTGCTCGGCCCGCTGATCGCCGGCCTGTCGGGGCGTACGCTCGGTCCGCTTCCGCAGGTACCCGTCACGGGACCGGTCCGGCCCGCTCCCGGACTGACCCGGCTGGTGCCCGCCACCTGGGACGGGCCGGGAGCCAGGATCACCGACGGACACGGCGCGGCGTTCCTCCGAGGGGCCGCCGTGGCCGACGCGCTGGCCGCGATCCCGCCCGGCTGGGCCGACGGCGATCCGGTCCCGCTGCTCCTGACACCCGGCTGACCGGACCCGAGGCCGCACCGGCGGTTCGCGCCGGTCGCCGGGGTCAGGCGGCCGAGTCCCAGGCCCTCGTCATCCCCTCAAGCCAGGCAGGCGGCAGTTCGGCCGCGTCCCACTCCTCCCGCAGCGCGGACGGCTCCGTGACGAGGCGTTCCAAGACGGCGATGCTGGTGGGGGAGTGGAGGAGGGAGTAGCGGCCGTGGATCGCGATGGCGCTGCCGGGCCCGTACTCCGCGTACAGCCGTTCCAGGTGGACGCGGTGGGCCGAGGCGAACCGCGTCAGCCGGCCTGCGTACCCGGTGCGCTCCCGGGTGCTCATCGTGCCGAGGACGGCGGTGAGCACCTGCTCGGAGACCTCGGGATCGAGGTCGGAGACCGCGGCGAACGAGGGGTAGAGGGTCCCGACGGCCACCTTCGCCCGCTCCAGCTCCATCCTCCCGACCGGGCGACGGGCGTCCGCGGAGCCCTGTGACGGATCGGCGCCGACCGCGTCCCGCAATGCCCGCTCGGCGATGTCGGCGAGCTCGTCCCCGACGGCGTGCGCGCCGTCGAGCCAGCCGGACGCGTAGGGCTCGCCCTTCTCCCGCGGGGCGCTCTCCCCGATCCTGCTGATCTCGGTGTGCGCGACGGCGAGTGTGCCGGCCTGGACGAGTCCGATCAGCTCCTCCGCGTGTTCCGGGTGGACCCCCGCCCGGCCGAGGAGATGGACGAGTGTCGCCTTCGCATTGAGGACGCTGACCGCGTCCAGCTGCCGTAGCCCTTCCCCGGCGGGGTTCATGGGGTCCTCCTCGATCATTGGGGCGCCGGAGCGAGCCTACGCAGGAGGGACCCTGCGTTCAGCCCTTCGCAGGCGATTCCCGCTCGCCGACGGCCGCCCGCGCGGTCGCCGCGCGGCTCCCCGCCGGCCGGTCGGCCGGATGCGTCCGACCGGCGCGGTGCGCCGCGCCCGAGCCGGGTGTGAACCTACGGTGGCGCCATGACCGATCCCGAGAAGAACAAGGCCACGGTCAAGGCCTTCTACGACCTGATGTTCAACCGGTGCCGCCCGGCCGAGGCGATCGACGCGTACGCCGGGGACACCTACATCCAGCACAACCCGCACGTCGGCGACGGCAAGCAGGCGTTCATCGACTACTTCGAGCGCATGGCCGCCGAATACCCCGGAAAGCGCGTCGAGTTCAAGCGTGTCTTCGCCGAGGGCGACCACGTGATCCTGCACTGCCACCAGACCTGGCCCGAGGAGGAGTACGCGGGCATCGACATCTTCCGCCTCGACGAGGACGGGAAGATCGTCGAGCACTGGGACGTCCTGCAGGCCATCCCGCCCACCTCGGAGAACGACAACACCATGTTCTGACCCGCACGGCGGCGGCCTCGGGCAGGCCGGTCCGGAGGCGGTGCTTATTGCGAATATATTGCAGTTGCGTCTATCAGGTAATAGGAGGGGGCGCGCTGTGGGCGGACCGGTGGTGCTGGGGATCGAGTCCTCGTGCGACGAGACCGGGGTGGGGATCGTGCGGGACGGCAGGCTGCTCGGGCATGTGGTGGCGAGCAGCATGGACGAGCACGCCCGGTTCGGCGGCATCGTGCCCGAGATCGCCGCCCGCGCTCACCTCCAGTCCTTCAACCCGGTGGTCCGGCAGGCCCTCGACCAGGCCGGACTGCGGCTGAACCGGATCGATGCGGTCGCCGTCACCACCGGACCCGGCCTCTCGGGCGCACTCCAGGTGGGTCTGGCCGGCGCCAAGTCCCTCGCGTACGCGGCCGGCGTGCCGCTGTACGGCGTCCACCACCTGGCCGGGCACGTCGCCGCCGACACCCTCGAACACGGACCGCTGCCCTCACCCTGTGTGGTGCTGATCGTCTCCGGCGGCCACACCTCCCTGCTCCTCGTACGGCACCTCGTCCGCGAGCCGATCCTGCACCTGGGCGACACCCTGGACGACGCGGCGGGGGAGTGCTTCGACAAGGTGGCCCGGATCCTGGGCCTGCCCTACCCGGGGGGACCGGCCATCGACAAGGCGGCGCGGGACGGCGACCCGCGGGCGGTGGTCTTCCCGCGCCCGCTCACCCGCCCGGGCGACGACCCGTACGCCTTCTCCTTCTCCGGACTCAAGACGGCGGCGGCCCGCTGGGTCGAAGGCCACCGGCTTCGCGGGGAGGAGCTCTCCGTCGCCGACGGTGCGGCCGCCCTGCAGGAGGCCGTGGCGGACGTGCTGACCCGCAAGGCGCTCGCGGCGTGCCGCGCGTACGACGTGAACACGCTGGTCGTGGTCGTGGTCGGGGGAGTGGCGGCCAACTCGCGGGTGCGGGCCCTGGCGGAGAAGCGCTGTGCCTCCGCCGGGATCGAACTGCGCGTCCCGTCCCTGACGCTGTGCACCGACAATGGCGCGATGATCGCCGCCGTCGGCGACCTGCTGGTCCGCTCCGGCGCCGAACCGGCCCCGCTCGACGTGTCCGTCGACCCCTCGGCACCGCTGGAGTACGCGGCTCTGACCCCCCGCGCCCGCCAGGCCGTCCGGGCCGCGTGAACCGCTCCCCGACGCGGAACCGGCCGGGGCGGCCGTCCGGGTGCGCGCGGCGGCCGTCCGGATGCGGCAGCGGCGCGGGGAGGGGCATCCTGGCTGTGTGACCGGGAGAGAGGCGTGACCCGGGCGCCGGACCACGGCGGAGGCGTTCCGTACGAGCCGGCCGTCCGCCGTGCCCGTGCCGAGGCGGGCGCGCGGCGCGGACCGCCCGCGCGCCGTACGGGGAACCGCCGACGGGCGTCGCCCTGCCGCCGGCCGCGCGCCGGCCTGCGCAGTGGGGGGAGGCCTCATGAGCGAGATCCCCGGCTTCGATGAACTGCAGGGCCCTCTCGACGTGTCCCGGGCGGCCATGGCGGTCCTCGACGGCGGGGGCCGGGTGGTGGGCTGGAGCCCGGCGGCCACGGAGCTGCTCGGGTATACGGCGGCGGAGGTGCTCGGCCGGGAATTCGCCGAGCTGGTGACCGATGTCGTGGCGCCCGAACTCCTGCCGGGCCTGCTGCACGTGCTGCGGCTGCGCCACCGCGACGGGCACAGGGCGCCGGCTGCGGTGGCGGTCCTCGCCCTGTCGCCCGGCGGCGAGCCCAGCGGGGAGGGGCCCGGCGGCGAGGGGCCCGGCGGCGAGGGGCCCGGCGGCGAGGGGCCCGGCGGCGCCGAGGCGCGGCCCGCCCGGCTGCTCGCCATGGCGGACGCCGGCGCGACCGGGCAGTGGAACGCCCTGCAGTCGATGCTGCGCGGGCTGGCCACGCAGTCGCCCGTCGGCCTGGCCATCTACGACACCCGGCTGCGCGTGGTGTGGACGAACGCCGCTCTCTACAAGGAGATGGGGCCCGCCGAGTACGCGGGAGTCGGCCCGGACGACATGGTCACGCACGGGGTCGTCGTCTCTCCCGGCATGCCCGGCACGCTGGAGGAGGTCATGGGCGAGGTGCTCGCCACCGGCGAGCCCGTGATCGAACTGCACTACCGGGGCCGTCCGCCCTCCGCCCCCGACCGCGACCACGTCTGGTCGTGCTCGTACTACCGGCTGGAGGACCCGGCCGGAACACCGCTGGGCGTATGCGAGGAGACGGTCGACATCACCGCGCGCTATCTCGCCCAGCAGCGCCTTGAGCTGCTGGTCCGGGCCGCCAGGAGCGTGGGCACGACACTCGACATGCACCACACGGCCCGGGAGTTCGCCGCCGTGACGACCCCGGCCTTCGCCGATGCGGTCACGGTGGACCTGCTGGAGACGGTGCTCCACGCCGACCGGCCGCGCAGCGTTACCCTGCCCGACACGCGGATGGTGCGGGTATGGCCTCCCGGGGAGCGTCCCGGCGGACGATCCGGCCCCGGCCCCGGCCCCGGCCTCGCCGATGTTCGGCCCCCGGCCACCGGCCGCCCGGAACGCGAACCGGACCGGCTGACCGTACCGCTCCGCAGCGAAGGGACCGATCTGGGCGCGGTGTCCTTCATCTGGGAGCACCGCACCAACCCCTTCGACGACGGCGAACTGGCCGTCGCCGACGAACTCGTGGCGCGGCTCGCGGTGTGCGTCGACAACGCCCGCCGCTACGCCCGCGAGCACGCCGCCGCCCTACTGCTGCAGCGCAGCCTGCTGCCCAGGCTGCTGCCCCGGCTGTCCGCCGTGGAGCTCGCGTACCGCTACCTGCCTGCCGACAGCCGGGCGGGGGTGGGCGGCGACTGGTTCGACGTCATCGCCCTGTCCGGGACCCGGGTGGGACTGGTCGTCGGGGACGTGGTCGGGCACGGCCTGGGCGCCGCCGCCACCATGGGCCGTCTGCGGACCAGCGTGCGCGTGCTGGCCCGGATGGACCTCGCCCCCGACGAGGTCCTCGCCCGGCTCGACGACCTCGTCACCCAGGGCGCCGACGAGCGGGCCGCGGCGCGCATCGAGGGCGAGGAAGTGCCCGAAGACGAGGCCCTCGGGGTCACCTGCCTCTACGCCGCGTACGACCCCGTGGCCGGGACGTGCACGATGGCGCGGGCCGGGCATCCGCTGCCCGCCGTGGTGGACCCGGACGACGGCACGGTGACCTTCCCCGAACTGCCGCCGGGACCGCCGCTGGGGCTGGGCGGCATGCCCTTCGAGTCCGTGGAGGTGACCCTCCCCCCGGGCAGCCTGCTGGCCCTCTTCACCGACGGCCTGGTGCGGAGCCGCGGCCGCGACCTCGACGAGCAACTCGACGTGCTGAGCGCCGTCCTGAGCCAGTCGGGCCGGCCCCTGGACGACCTGTGCGACGAAGCCGTCGGCGCCCTGCTGCCGCGCCCGGCCGACGACGACGCGGCCCTGCTGCTGGTCCGTACCCGGATCCTCGGCCGGCAGCAGGTGGCGGTGTGGGAGCTGGACGCCGACCCCCAGGCCGTCGGCCGGGCGCGGGCCGCGGCCTCCGCCCAGCTCCGCGCGTGGGGGCTCGACGACCTGGTGTTCACCACGGAGCTCGTGGTGAGCGAACTGGTCACCAACGCCATCCGCTATGCCGCGGACGGCCCCGTCCAACTGCGCCTGATCCGCGACCAGACGCTGATCTGCGAGGTCTCCGACAGCGGCCACACCTCACCGCACCTGCGGCACGCGGCCAACGACGACGAGGGCGGCCGGGGCCTGTTCATCGTGGCGCAGACGACGCAGCACTGGGGGACCCGGTACACGTCCACGGGCAAGATCATCTGGGCTGAGCAGGCCATGCCCACGGTGAAGCGGCCGACGACCGAGGGCCGCGCGGGCCGGCCGGATTGAGGGGATGGTGATCGATTGCTATAGCGTGCGCACGTCAAAAAGACGTACGCACGCCTCATGGGGGACTCCCGTATGACCTATCCGCCGCAGCCAGGCCCCGCCGCCCCGTACGGTCAGCCCGCCCCGTACGCCCAGCAGCCGCCGCAGGGGTACCCGCCCCAGCCCGGCTTCCCGCAGCAGCAGGCCCAGCCCCCCTACGGCGCCGCACCGCAGCAGATGTACCCGCCCCAGCAGCAGTGGGCTGCGCCGCCGCCGGCGCCGCCGGCCCGCAGCGGGGGCATGGGCTTCCTGAAGATCCTGAAGATCATCGGCGTCGTCATCGCCCTGATCGTCGTCGCCGTGGGCTACTTCCTGAGCCGGGACGACGCCGACCAGGCGAAGGTCGGGGACTGCCTGAAGAACAACGGGTCCACGGTCAGCCCCGACCTGCAGGTGGTCAAGTGCGGGACCACCGGGGCCGCCTACAAGGTGGTCGAGGTGATACCCGGCACCCTGGACTCCGCCCGGTGCGAAGGCAAGTCGGACATCGGCTACCACGAGCAGACCAGCGGGTCCCGGCGCCGGTCGGGCAAGCAGTTCGTGCTCTGTCTCAACGAGATCAAGAAGTAGGCGAACGGGGCCGACGGGGCGGCGGGATCGAAGCCGCCACCGTCCGGCCCGCCGTGCCGCGTCGTGCCTGGTGTTGTTCCGGAGGGGCGGCGGCCCCGCGCCGTACGGTGGGGGCGTGACGGAACGTGCGGCTGGTAGCGGCCCGGCTGAAGGAACGGCTCTACGCGACGATCACCATGATCTCCGTCGTCCTCGGACTCGTCGGCAGCGGTCACGTGGACGTGCCGGGCGCGGTGGCGACGGTCGGGACAGCCACCGTGGGCCTGTGGCTGGCCGCCCTGGTGGCCGACCAGCAGGCCCATCGAGTGGCGCACGGCGCCCTCGCGTCGGGGCGGGAACTGCGGGAGATGCATCCAGCGCGCCACCAGGGAGGCGTCGCGCCGCGAACCGGCGGCGGCCGAGACCTGGCGCGGCCGGGTACGGGCTGTCGCCGATGCCCTCGTGACCCTGGGGAACGAGCGGTTCGAGGCAGGCCTGCAGGAGTCGCTGCGGCTCAACGCCCGCGCCCTGGCCGGTCACGGAGGCGCGGCCCTGTGGGACCCGGACGGGCACACCCTTCTGTTCGGCCTGGGGGAGAGCCTCGGCCGCCACGGGGACGTCCACGGCGCGGCCGCCTACTTCAAGGAACTCGCCGCCACGGCAGCGGAGCATCTGGGCGCCGACCACCTCGACACCCTTCTCGCCCGCGGGCACTACGCGACCTGGCTCGCCGCGTCGGGACATCCGGCGCTCGCGGCGCAGGAACGGCGACAGGTGATCGCCGACCGTACCCGCGCCTGGGGGGAGGACGTCCCCGAGAACCTCAACGACCGGGCCAACCTCGCCACGCACCTCGGCGAGGCCGGCGATACGGCGGCGGCCGTCCGCGGGTTCGAGGACCTCGTCGAGCGCCGCACCCGGATCCACGGCGCCGACCACCCCCACACCCTGGTCTCCCGGGGGAACCTCGCGCGGTGGCGCGGTGAGGACGGGGACATCCCCGCCGCGATCAGTGAGCTGACCGAGCTGGAGCCCCTGTATGAGCAGGCCTTCGGAGTGAACGGCGCCCAGACGCTCAACGCCCGCAGCTGCCTCGCCAGTTGGCGCGGGGAGCTCAATCCCGCGGCGGGCCTCGCCGAGCTCCGGCGGCTGCTGCCGGTCAAGGTCCGCGTCTACGGCGCCGCCGACTCCCGGACCCTCGCCACGCGGCGCAACATCGCCACCCTGCTGGGCCACAGCGGGCACATCGCCCACGCCGTCGCGGAGTTCACCGTACTGATCGCCGACTACGAACGGTTCCTCGACGCCGATCATCCGGGGGCCCTGTCCGCGCGCAGGGACCTCGTCCACTGGCTGATCGCAGCCCGCGACCTTCCCCGCGCCCTGTCGCTCCTGCGGGATCTGCTCGCTGACCAGGCCCGGGTGCTGGGCCCCGGTCACCGGGCCACGACCGAAACCCGTCAGTCTCTGGAGGAGTCCGAGAGCCTGCTGCGCCGCTACCGGCTCTGACGCCCCCGGCCGGTCAGGACGCTGCCGGAGCCGTGCGCCGGGCCAGGGCCTCCGAGGTCCTGACCGTGACGTAGAGCGAGGCGGCCAGGGTGAGGACGAGGAGGGCGCCCACGGCGAAGGTGCTGCCGCTGGAGACGGCCTGCGGGCTGCCCGCCTCGGAGCGGGCGGAGCCGCCGAGGAAGGGCACGACCGCCAGGACGGCGACCCCGAGGGCGACCTCGGCCCAGACGACCTTCGGGAAGTGTCCCAGCGTCAGGTGCAGCAGCGAGGACGTGGCGTCTTCGCGCCGGGCCCGGGTGATACGGGGCATCAGCCAGAACTGGTTGATGCCGCCTGCGGTCACCATGCCGAGGACCAGCAGGATCTTGACGAGCAGGAACAGGCCGTACGTGGTCGTCCAGAGCTGGCTGACGGAGCCGACGTGCTTCCAGCTCATCCACAGGCCCGAAGTGAGCACCGCGCCGACGCATATCAGGGCGACGAAGGCGAACCGGCGCCAGACGTCAGCCCACAGCGCACCCGCGTCCTCGCTCAGCCGGCCGCGGGCGCCGGTGAGGACGGCGAGGAGGGCCAGGCCGCCCACCCACACGACGCCGCTGATGATGTGGGTCTGGCCGAAGAGGAGGTCCAGCCACTTGTCCGCGTTCTTCGGCTTGGTGGCCGGCACCGCCGCCACCAGCGTCACCGCGAGCGTCAGGGGCAGGGCGGTCAGCGCGAGGATGTCGGTGTGGCGGCGCGCCCGCGGGAGGAACAGGGCGATCAGGGCGGCGGACGCGAGGACCAGGACGACGTTCTGGACGAGGTAAATCGTGCCCTGGGCGATCCACGCTCCCTTGGCCGCCGGCGCGAGCAGGAAGTCCGCCATCCGGTCCGGTGCGAGGGCGTCGCCGAACGGCATGCCCTTGCCCGCCCGGGCCACGCGGCCGGCGAGCTGAAAGTAGCCCGCGACCACGAGGACCACCCCTGCCCAGGCCAGGTAGCCGGCCGCTCTTCGTCTCATGGCGTCGGCATCACCGCTGCGGGTATCCGGTGCGCGCAGTGCGGGGCGGACCGAGGCCGCGTAGGTCACGGTGGCGCCGATCGCCCCGGACAGGCCGAGGAAATACCCGCACTTGGTGAGGATGCGCCAGAGCGGAGGCATGGCGTAGTCGGCCGAGGCGGCCAGATACAGGGAGTTCATAAGGGAAGGCTAACCTAAAATAAGGTCAACCTAAATAAGCGGTCCGTCAATGGTCGGAGCACTCGCTGAGCGTGTGGGAGGCCCCGGCCCGCGCCACGGGTGGCCGCTGCCCGTGAACGCCGTGCAGCCGGACCGGCTCAGCCCGCTCTGGGCTACGGTCCTGTCCCGTGAACCGTACTGATCGCCTCTACGCGCTGGTGGAGGAGCTGCGCGCCGCATCTCCCCGGCCCAGAAGCGCCCGCTGGCTGGCCGGGCGCTTCGACGTCAGCACCCGGACCATCGAGCGCGACCTCGGCGCCCTCCAACAGGCCGGTGTCCCCCTCTACGCCGAGCCCGGCCGCAGCGGCGGTTACGTCCTGGACAAACAGCACACCCTGCCGCCCCTGGCGATCACGCCGGCCGAAGCCACCGCTCTGGCGGTGGGGTTGCACGCCCTGGCCGGGACGCCGTTCGCGGCCGATGCCCGTTCGGCCCTGCACAAGGTCCTCGCCGTCATGCCCCCGCGGGAGCGCCGGGCAGCGGACGAACTCGCCGGCCGCGTCCGGCTGGCCGCCTCCCCACGGCCGCCCGCCGGCCTGCCCCACGCCGTGCGGGAGGC
This sequence comes from Streptomyces sp. NPDC043680, assembly GCF_056436685.1. Taxonomy (NCBI): domain Bacteria; kingdom Bacillati; phylum Actinomycetota; class Actinomycetes; order Kitasatosporales; family Streptomycetaceae; genus Streptomyces; species Streptomyces sp. NPDC043680. Next base: position 25,860 of record NZ_JBWKCE010000004.1, read on the forward strand.
GCTCTCCACACGACGGCTCCTGCGTCTGCGCTACGCCGACGCGCAGGGCACCACCACCGACCGCACGGTCGAACCCCTGGGATTCCTGGGTGGCGAGCACTGGTACCTCATCGGCTGGTGCCGACTGCGCGCCGCGGTACGCGGCTTCCGCCTCGACCGCATCCGGGAGGCCGAGGCGCTGGCGGAGACACCGCCGCCCCGCCCGGTGGACCTTGCCGCGCTCGACACCCTGGGCCGGGAGTTCGTCGCTCTCGACGCACTCGTAAACACCGACAGGGGGTTGTCGCCCAAGGCGTAGAGGCTGGGGCCCACACGACAACGGAAAGGCATCCCATGTCTCCCCAGACCACCGCCCCCACGTCCGAAGCGGCCCTGCTGACCCGGGAGCACGGCACCGGACTGCTGGACGACTGGACGGCACTGTGGAACGGCGAACTCGTACGCGCCGAGCAGATCACCGCACCGGGCTTCCGGCTCCGGTTTGCGAACGCCGTCGAAGGAACCGGCACCGCAGCCACCCTCGAACGGGGCGAGCTCACCGCCTTCATCGCGGCCCACCGCCGGAGCCTCACCGGACTGACCTACGCCGTCGACGGCGCGCCCGTCGTCGACGGGCCGCGCGGCCAGCTCGCCGCACGGTGGACCGCGACCTACACCGACCGCTCGGGCGCACCCGTCACCAAGAGCGGCATCGACATGTTCTCGGTCACGGACGGCCGCATCGCCGCCGTGTGGTCGCTGACCGGCGACCGCCGCTTCGCCGCGTAGCCGCGGGCGAGAGCCCGCAGGCGGGGAGCCGCATCCCCCGCTTCGCGGCGAAGGGCCCCGTACCACCGCGTGGTGGCGGTACGGGGCCCCGGTGTGATCGGCGCTCACCTGCGCCGGCGGATCACCGTGGTGCGGCTCCGGTCACCAGGTGCCGGGCAGGGTCTGCCAGCTCAGGAAACCGTTCTCGAAGCCGCCGTCGGGGCGGCTCTTGAAGGTGAAGGTGCCCGAGGCGCCGTTCGCGTAGTTGTACAGCGAGGAGATGTCGTCCCGGCCGTCCCCGTCGGAGTCGCCCGAGACCGGCATGCCGGCGCTCGTCCCGTACCAGTTCGCCTCCGGGGTGTCCCAGCTGCGGACCGCGTCCCCGACCGTGCCGTCGGGCTTGGCGAGCAGCGTCGACAGCGAGGCGTGGCCGTCCCCGTGGTCGTACATCAGTGCGGCGTCGGAGCGGCCGTCGCCGTTGTAGTCGCCGACCGTGAACTTGATCTTCGCGTATTCCCATGCACCTCCGGCGGGCTGGGTCCACGACTTCACCGGGGCGGCGACGCCGCCGTTCGGCTGGGCGAGGAAGGTGAAGACGGCGACGCCTCCGGCGGTGTAGCCGTACAGGGCGACGAAGTCGTCGCGCTTGTCGCCGTTCATGTCGCCGACCCGCCAGGTGGCGTGGTCGATCCACCAATTGCCCGCGGGCGTCCGCCAGCTGGCGGCGGCCGAGTTGAAGAACCCGTCACCCTTCGCGGTCCAGGTGTGGGCCCCCGCTTCGCCGTTGCCGTAGTCGTAGACCATGGCGAGGTCCGCCTTGCCGTCGCCGTTGAAGTCGCCGGCGAGCGGCTTGGCCTTGGCCCACTCGAAGTTCCCCGCGGCGGCCGTCAGCCCCTTGACCGGGGTGAAGGTGCCGGTGGCGTTGGAAAGGAAGCTCCACAGGGCGTTGGAGCCGTCGGCGTAGCCGTACAGCGCGACGATGTCGGCGCGGCCGTCGCCGTTGACGTCTCCGGCCACCCACTTGGCGCGCTGGTAGGAGAAGCCGCCCTTGGTGCTGGTCCAGCGCACGGTGGGTGCCTCGTAGCCGCCGTCGGGCAGCGCGTTGAACACCCACAGGGCGGTGGTGTTGTCACCGTAGTCGTAGACGGTGGCGATGTCGCTGCGGCCGTCGCCGTTGAAGTCGCCGGACAGGTCCGTGCGCAGGTGCGCGGTGCGGTCGCCGGGCTGGTGCTCGACGGTCGCCCCGGTGGTGGTGTTGGCGCGGACGTAGCCCTTCTCGAAGTCCTCGCGCACACCGCCCGCGACCTCGTACTCGCCGGAGACCGGGTAGCCCAGGGTGCTCTTCTCCGCGCCGAGGGCGATCCACCGCTTGCGGATGGAGCCGTGGATCGGCCAGGAGCCGTTGGCCCTTGTCCAGTAGATGGAGGCCGTCGGTTCGGTGTCGGAGCGCTTGCGGAAGTGGTTGAAGCGGGCGACGGCGCCGTCGCCGACGTTGGTCTCGTCGGTGACCGGGTAGCCCAGCGGGCTCGCCGGGCCGCCGAGCGAGGTGTACCTGGTGTAGATGGAGCCGTGGACGGACCAGGCGCCGGTGTCGGTGGAGTAGAAGATGCCGCCCTTGCCGCCCGAGGCGGAGTAGAAGGTGGAGAACCGGCCGTTGTCGAAGGTGGCGTTCTCGTCGGAGGTCGGGTAGCCGAGGATGCCCTTCTCGGCGCCCAGGGCGAGCCACTTGGCGCGGATCGCGCCCCACACCACCCAGGCACCGCTGCTCGGGTGCCAGTAGATGGAGCCGTTGTCGCTGGTCTGGCCCGCGCTGCGGAGGTTGACGTAGCGGCCCACGCCGTCAGCCGGGACCAGGACGTCCGTGGTGGGGTAGCCGAGCGAGGTGCCGCCCTTGGCCAGGTACTTCGCCAGGATGGGGCCGCACAGGGTGTGCGTGCCGGTCGCGGAGGAGGTGAAGGCCTGGCACTCCGACCAGGAGGTGCCGCCCAGCACGAGCTGCCGGCCGGCGCCGAACGCCGAACCGCCGGCCAGGGTCTGGCCGGGGAACTCGGTGATGCGGCCGTTGCCGTCGCGCGACCACAGGTCGGCGAAGCCGTTGGCCTCGAAGTCGCCGTTGCTGGACAGGTGTGCGAAGGCGGCGCCGGTGAAGCCGCTGCCGATGGACGTGGTGCGGACCGCCGGGTCGGCGAAGACCGACAGGTCGGCCGCGGTGACCGCGCCCGGCTCCGTGGTGGTGCGGCTGGTGTACTGGTGGATCTTGCCGGTGACGGTGTCGCGGGCCCAGATCTCGGGCAGCCGGTCGCCGTTGAGGTCGCCCGGCGCCATGACGGTCATGTTCTTCCAGTCGGCGTTGCCGAGCAGGATCGGCTCGCCGAAGGCGTCGAGGAAGCCGACGGCGGAGCCGCGGTACAGCCACAGCTGGTCGCCGGTCTTCACCAGCAGGTCCGACTGGTCGGCGTCGTCGACCTTGCCGTCGCCGTTGTCGTCGTCGACGCTGCCGATCGCGACGGCCTGGTCCGCGTCGGCCCAGTGGTCGTCCACGTCGGGGTTGCCCACCTGGAGCTCGATGCGGTTGGCGTCCGCGCTCTCCAGGTCCCCGTCGCCCTTGTTGGGGTAGACGTAGAGGTTCTTGCGGGAGTTGTCGGGGCTGGGCTGCAGCGTGACGAGGTCCTCGTAGTAGTCCTCGTTCCAGCTGCCGCGGTGCGTCAGCGAGACGGTGTCCGCGAAGGAGCCCTGGTCGAGCTGGCGGGAGAGGTCGAAGGTGCCGTCGCCCTTGCCCGGGTGCATCCACAGCAGGCCGGAGCCCGGGTCGACGCTCCAGATGTCCACCGTGCCGTCGCCGTTGAGGTCGCCGTGCTTGTCGCGGGTGGCCAGGCGCTTGGCGTAGAACAGGTATTCCTTGAGGTTCGACCGGTTGCCGGACGCGTCGAGGCTGTGCACGAACAGGCGCTGCGGACCGGCCGTGGTCGGCGTGTACTTGACGTCCACCGAGCCGCCGACGGTGGTCGGGGGGATCTTGTTCACCTTCGGGTTGGAGTCGGTCCACCACTCGAAGGCGGTGACGTCCTTGACCCCGTTGGCGCTCAGGGTGAACGTTCCCTCGGAGCGGGCGAAACCGGTCTTGTCCGGGTCGTCCTCGCCCTCGGGGAACTGCTTCGAACTCACCAGCGGGGTCCGGTCCGGCCGGGTCCGGTCGATGGTGAAGAGGCACTGCCCGGCCCAGGGGCCGGCCGGACCGACGTTGTCCAGGGTGCGCACGTCCCACCGGTAGGTGCCGTTCAGGTCCTTGGCCGGGATGCGCAGCTGTGCCACGTTGCCGTTACTGGCCTTGATGGTGGCCTTGGTCGGGGTGGTGGCGCCGTCCTTCCAGTAGTGGAACTCGGCGGTGAGGGACACGTCGCCCTTGTCCTTGTCCTTCACCCGGGCGCGCAGGACGATCTGGTCGGTGGTTCCGATGACCCCTCCCGTGCAGGGCACGGACGGGTCGGTGGAACGCTCCGTGATCTTGTCGGGCGTGGTGTTGAAGGTCGTGGAGATGCGGGCGCTGTTCGGGTCGAACTTGCGCCAGGAGACGTCGACCGTGTCCTTCGCGGCCTTCAGGCCGAAGGTCCAGGTGCCCCAGTGTTTCTGGGCGGCCGTCGCGACCGCCGACTTCACGTTGAGCTCGATCACATCGCCGTCGCCGGGGCAGTTGCGCCCGCCGTAGGACTGGCCGCTGGAGTCGACGAGCCGCTTCCAGTCGGGCTGGTCGTTCCAGGTGGTGGACTTGGAGATGGTGCCCGTCTCCCAGACCTGGACGTCACCGGACTTGCAGCTCCAGGAGCCGGCCGACTTCTGCTTGATCCGCAGGGTGGACTCGATGATCTGCTTGTCCCAGTAGTCCTTCATGCCGACCTGGAAGAAGGTCTTGGCGCAGATCACGGCATTGCCGTTGGCGGCGTCCCGGGCACACCCGACGCGGGCGTCCTTGCTGAGCGTGCCGCCGTTCCAGTAGTTGGTGTTCGGCGAGGACGGGAACGCGTTGTGCTTGTACGCGATCGTCCACGCCTGCTTCCAGGCGTCCCAGGTCGGGTCGATCACGACCGGGTACGTGGTCTCGGGCGCCTTGAGCAGGCTCTGGTCCGGCGTCAGGGTGAGCGTGTCGCCGTTCAGCCGGACCCCCAGGTCGGCCTGCTTGGCACCGGTGGTGACGCCCTCGACGGGCGCCGGGAGCGCCGCGGCCGGGGCGGACCCCGCGGTGGCCACGGCGGCGGGTGCGGCGGCCGGAGCCGAGCGCAGGGACTTGGCGGCCGGGGCCGGCGTGGTGGTGGCGGGGGACGGCGGCGCGGCGGTGGCCTCGGCCTTCTGCCCGCCCGCGTCCCACATCTGCGGTTTCGCCGAGCCGAAGACGGTCTGCCCGGCCGGGTCCACGGCCCGCAGCTGCCCGTCGGCCTCGGCCCGTACGGTCAGCCCCTTGGCCTTCAGGCCGAACGAGAGGGAGGTCAGGGCCGGGTTGGCGGCGGCCTCGCGGGTCTTGACGACGAGCGCGTGCGAGAAGCTGTCCACGGTGGCGCTCACCCGCAGGTCCACCCCGGGCAGCACTTCGGGGTAGACCGCGCTGCTGCCCTCAAGCCGGGGCTCGGGCAGCGGCGCCGGCCAGCTCAGGGCCACGTCGCGGCCGTTCTCCGACATCACCGCGAGGGGGGAGTCACCGCCCCCCGAAAACGTCAGCCCGATTGCGGCGGCCTTCGGTGCGAGACGGCCGTCGGCGCCTTTGCGCAGGGTGGTGTCGACGGGAATGAGCTTTCCGCCCTGACGGACCCGTACGGGTACCAGCGAGCGCTCTGCCGTTTGCGTGCCGTTCGGATTGGCCCACACCTCGTCTGTCTCGGTGCGCAGGCCGGTGATTTCGACCGGCTTTCCGGTCCGCTTCGCCTCGGCGGCGGCCTTTTCGGCCTCGGCGGCGGGCGCCGAGCGGCCGGCGGCAGGGCCGGAACCCGTCGCCGCAGCGGCGAGGGGCGCGGCCCCCAACAGGCCCGCGGTCAGGGCCAGGGTCGTGACCAGCGCCGACGCCCGCAAGCGAGGCTGGCCGGTGGCGCGGAGCCGCGCCAGGGGTGGTCTCACGGAGGTTCCTCGTAGTCGATCCGGGCACGTACGGAGGGTTCCTGCGCACGGATGGCTTGATCAGTCCGGGCGAGCTTCTCACGACCTGGGGCGCCACCCGAATAAACGGAACGGGAAATTCCTATTCCGATCGCCATCTGTCCGAATTTGCCTCGTCTTGGTGCCCACTTTGCGGTACGTAATTAGTGGCCGAGAGGTGTTGGGAAATGTGGCGCAGCCCTCACTGTTACGGTCTTGGATCACCCTTCGAATAGTGTGTACATTTGTGCATGCGTGACCTATGACGGAACCCAATTTGCGAAATCGAAATTGGTACGCTAGGGGCGGAAAGCGCAGACGCGCGCTCGGCTGGTCGATACCAGCCCTGTCCGTCGCCCTGTGCGTGACCGGGCTCGCCTCGCCACCGGCGTCCGCAGCCTCCACGACCACCCCGCCCGCACTGCAGAAGCTGACCAAGGTCGGCGGCAAGCCGGTCGCCGGCAAGCCTGCCCCCACACCCGGCGAATCCCAGCGCAACAAGTGGACCGCCCCGCCCAAGGTGGCCTGGCCCGCGGCCGGTTCCGCCGAGGTCCAGCTCCCCGCCCCCCAGGGCTCCGCGCCCGCCGACGGCCGCTCCCGGATGCTTTCGGCCCCCGCGGCGGGCGGCCCTGCCGCCCCGCAGGCGGGCCCGGCCAAGGCCGGTACGCTGCCGGTGCGGATCGCGGCCGCAGCGCCGGCCGGGCCGCGGGACCGCAGCGCCCCGCAGGCGTCGGCCGCCCCGTCCGCGGACGGCGCCGCTCCGGCCGCCGACACCCCGGTCAAGGTCAAGGTCGACCTGCTCGACCGGGGCGCCGCCGACAAGGCGGGTGTCCCGGGCGGGCTCCTGATGGCCGTCAAGCGGACCGACGTCCGCGCCGGCGACGCGCCGGTCTCGGTCGAACTCGACTACACCACCTTCAAGAACGCGTACGGCGGCAGTTGGGGTTCCCGGCTGCGCTTCACCGCGCTGCCGTCCTGTGTGCTGACGACGCCCGAGCGGCCGGAATGCCGCACGGCCACCCCGGTCACCGCGCGCAACGACGCGAGCACCGGCACGCTCACGGCCACCGTCGACACCGCCGCACAGCCCGGCTCCGCCGCCGCGACCGGCTCGTTCGCGACCGAGGGCGCCCGCTCGGCCACGCCCATGATGCTGGCCTCGGCCGCCGCGGCCGCCCCGACGGTGCTCGCCGCCGCGCCGAGCGCCGACGGCGCCAACGGCACCTTCAAGGCCACCTCCCTGAGCCCGTCCGGCTCCTGGCAGGCGGGCGGCTCGGCCGGTGACTTCTCCTGGTCCTACCCGCTCGACGTGCCGGCCTCGCTCGGCGGACCCAGCCCGTCACTGGCCCTCGGGTACTCCAGCGCCCAGATCGACGGCCGCACCTCTGCGTCCTCGCAGCAGACCTCCTGGGTCGGCGACGGCTGGGACCTGGGGTCCAACTTCATCGAGCGCTCCTTCATCCCCTGCAGCCAGGACAAGAAGGAGGGCTCCGGGTTCAACAACCCCAAGGACGACACGGGCGACCTCTGCCACGCCGTCTCCACCGTCACGATGTCCCTCAACGGCGGCTCCACGCAGCTCGTCCGGGACGACAAGACCGGCGTCTGGCGCCCGTCCGACGACGACGGCTCCCGCGTGGAACTGCTCTCCGGCGCCGACAACGGCGACAAGAAGGGCGAGTACTGGCGGGTCACGACCCCGCAGGGCGTCCAGTTCCACTTCGGCCTGAACAAGGTGCCGGGCTGGAGCCCCGGCAAGCCCGTCACCCACTCCGCGCTGCTGGTGCCGGTCTACGGCAACCACCCGGGCGAGGACTGCTTCAAGGCCGGCGACTTCGCGAACTCGGTCTGCGACGAGGTCTACCGCTGGAACCTGGACTACGTGGTGGACCCGCGCGGCAACGCGATGACCTACTGGTACAACAAGGAGGTCAACCACTACGGGTCGAACTACAAGATCGCGGGCGGTTCCACCAACCGCGCCTACGACCGCGGAGGTTGGCTCGACCACATCTCCTACGGCCTGCGCAAGGACAACCTCTTCGCGAACGCCCCGGCCCAGGTGCGGTTCACCGTCGCCGAGCGCTGCCTGAAGACGAAGGACTTCGACTGCGCGGAGGACAAGCTCAAGCCGGAGGTGGACTGGAACATCGCCAAGATGTGGCCCGACACCCCCGGTGACCAGCTGTGCGCCGCCAAGGAGGAGTGCAAGGCCCGCTTCACGCCGACCTTCTTCACCCGCAAGCGGCTGACCGAGATCACCACCGAGGTCTGGAACGGCACCGCCCACCAGCCCGTCGACACCTGGAAGCTCACCCAGGACTTCCCGCAGACCGGTGACGGCACCGACTACCCGCTGTGGCTCGCCGCCGTCCAGCACACCGGCAAGAACGGCAAGGAGATCAGCCTCCCGCCGGTGACCTTCCGCGGCAAGCAGCTGCCCAACCGCGTGGACGGCATGGACGACGGCAAGCCGCCGTTCCTGCGCTACCGCATCGAGGCCATCGACACCGAGACCGGCTCGACGGTCAACGTGCACTACCGCGACCCGGAGTGCCGGGCCGCCAACCCGCGCGTGATCCCGGCGTCCCACGAGTCGAACACCCTGCGCTGCTACCCGGTCATCAACGAGATACCGGACCCGAGCGACCCCAAGCGCGAGAAGAAGCTCTACGTCACCGACTGGTTCCACAAGCACGTCGTCGACCGGGTGCAGGAGGAGGACCGCAACGGCAACTCGCCGACGCGCGTCACCGAGTACCAGTACCTGGGCGCGCCGGCGTGGGCGTACGACGACGAGACCGAGGCGATGCGCCCCCACACGCGCACGTGGTCGCAGTGGCGCGGCTACGAACGCGTGCGGACGCTGATCGGTGCGGCGCCGGACAAGCGGTCCCTGACCGAGACGCTGTTCTTCCGCGGCCTCGACGGCGACCGGGCCGCCCCCTCGGGCGGCAAGCGCAAGGTGTCGGTCAAGGACTCCGAGGGCAAGGAGATCGCCGACCACCGCCTCTTCGCCGGCCAGACCCGCGAGGTCCTGGCCTACAACGGCGAAGGCGGCGCCCTGGAGGCGGCGACCACCTACACCCCGTGGCTCCACGGCCCGACGGCGACCCGTGTGCGCGAGGGCATCGAGCCGCTGCAGTCCTTCGTCCGGGGCACCACCGACGTCTCCTCCCGCACCCTGCTCTCGGACAACCGGGGCTGGCGGCGCACCGCGCAGGAGACCGTCCTCGACGACCAGGGCAAGCCGCAGTCGGTCTCCGACCTCGGCGACGTCTCGGACCCCAAGGACGACAGCTGCACCCGCTACGAGTACGAGTCCGATGAATCCCTGTGGATCATCGGCCGTGAGAAGCGGATCGAGACGGTCGGCAAGGCATGTGACGCCAAGGACGTGAAGCGTCCCGAGGACGTCATCTCCGACGCCCGCCTGTCCTACGACGCCGTCGGCAACGTGGTCCGTTCCGAGTCGCTGTCGGGCTACGCGGGCGGTCAGCCGCAGTACACGCTGGACGGCTCGCTCACCTTCGACTCCTACGGGCGCCCGAAGACCACGACCGACGTGTTCGGCAAGGTCACCAGGATCGACTACACCCCGGCCGCCGGGCAGATCGTCACCAAGGTCGTCACCACCAACCCGCTCGGCCACACCGACACCACCGAGACGGACCTCGGCCGCGGTTCCATCCTGGCCAAGCAGGACGCCAACGGCCGCCGCAGCGTCATGCAGTACGACGCACTCGGCCGCCTCGCCAAGGCGTGGTCCCCGGACCGCGACCCCGACACCAAGTCCCCGGACGCCGAGTTCACCTACGACGTCCGCCCGGACGCGCCCGTCGTCATCACCACCAAGTCGCTCGTCGACGACGGCACCTACCGCAGCAGCTACGAGATCTACGACAGCAGCCTGCGCATCCGCCAGACCCAGCTGGAAGCCCTCGGTGGCGGCCGGTTGATCGCGGACACCTTCTACAACAGCCTCGGCCAGGTGTGGAAGTCCAACGGCGCCTACTACACCGGCGGCACCGCCTCCGGCGAGCAGTGGGCCCCGAAGGACAACGAGGTGCCGTCCTCCACCGTCACCGAGTACGACGGCAGCGGCCGGGCCACCGCGCAGATCTCCCGCAAGTTCGGCGAGGAGACCTCGCGGACGACCACCACGTACGGCGGCGACAGCATCACCGTCGACCCGCCGACCGGCGAGACGCCGACCCAGGCGTTCCTCGACGGCCAGGGCCGCAAGACAGAGCTGCGCTACTTCCGCTCGGACTCGCCGACCGGCGCCTACGACGCGACCCGCTACGGCTACGACCGGCGCGGCCAGCTGGAGAGCGTCGTCAACGCGGCCGGGGACACCTGGTCCTTCGAGTACGACATCCGGGGCCGCCAGACGAAAATCTCCGACCCGGAGAAGGGCACCACGTCCAAGGTCTTCGGCAAGGGCGACCGCCTGGAGTCGGTGACCGACCAGCGGAACAAGACCGTGGCGTTCGCCTACGACGCCCTGGGCCGGGTCACCGAGACCCACGAGGGCACGCTGTCCGGCGCCAAGCTCAGCGAGATCGTCTACGACACCCTGCCGGGCGCCGTCGGCCTGCCGGTCTCCTCCACCCGCTACGTGGGCGGCAACGCGTACACCCACGCGATCACCGGCTACGACCAGGGGTACCGGCCCACCGGATCCACGGTCACCATCCCGAAGTCCGAGGGCGCGCTCGCGGGCACGTACTCCTTCTCCACCGGCTACCGGCCCAACACGGGCCTGACCGCGTGGACGCAGCAGCCCGCGGTCGGCGGACTCCCCGCCGAGCGCGTCACCATGACCTACAACCACTTCGAACTGCCCACCGTCATGGGCGTGGCGGGCAAGACGTTCGTGGGCAAGGTCGACTACTCGCCGATGGGCGACGTGCTGCGCACGGAGACCGGCGCCGCCGGCTCCCAGCTGTTCACCACCAATTTCTACGACGAGCAGACCCGGCGCCTGACCCGCACCGTCAATGACCGGGAGAAGGCCCCGGGCCGGATCAACGACACGTCGTACGAGTACGACGCCGTCGGCAACATCCTCAAGGTCAAGGACCAGGAGGGTGCGGCCGCCACCGGCACGACGGACACGCAGTGCTTCGCCTACGACTACATGCGCCGCATGAGCGAGGCGTGGACGGCGAGCGACGACTGCGCGGTCAAGCCGAACGCCACCGGTCCCGGTTCCGCGCCGAAGGTCGGCGGTCCGTCCCCGTACTGGACGTCGTACTCCTTCGACACGGCCGGCAACCGCACCAAGGAGGTCCAGCACTCCACCACCGGCGACCTGACCAAGGACGTCATCCGCTCCTACGGGTACGGCACCCCGGGCAAGCCCGGCGCCAACCGCCTCCAGCGGGTCGACACGACCGGTCCGGGCGGCACCCGCAGCGACTCGTTCACCTACGACGAGGTCGGCAACACCAAGACCCGCACCGTCCAGGGCAACACCCAGCAGATGGAGTGGGACATCGAGGGCCACCTCGCCAAGGTGACCGAGGGTGCGAAGACGACCGAGTTCCTCTACGACGCCAACGGCAACCGCCTGATCAAGCGCGACCCGGCCGGTACGACGCTGTACCTGCCCGGCACCGAGGTCAAGCTGAAGCCGAACGGCGCGGTGGAGGCCACGCGCTACTACGCGCACACGGCCGGCCCGACGATGGTGAAGACCGCCAAGGACGGCACGGTCACCACCTCCTACCTGCTCGCCGACAACAACGGCACGGCCACCACGGCCGTCGACGCGGCCACCCAGGCCGTCACCCGCCGCAAGTTCACCCCCTTCGGTGACGCGCGGGGCACCGCCCCGGCGGTGTGGCCCGGCAAGAAGGCCTTCGTCGGCGGCGAGATGGACGAGTCCACCGGCCTGGTCCACCTGGGGGCCCGGGAGTACGACCCGGCCACCGGGCGGTTCCTGTCCGTCGACCCGATCGTCGACCACAGCGAGGCCGCGCAGCAGAACCCGTACGCCTACGCCAACAACTCGCCCGTGACGTTCTCGGACCCCTCCGGCCAGGCCATTGCGCCCCCGGTGATGCCGATCAAGGACTTCACCGACGCGGAAGTGGCCTGGGCGAACTGGGCGAACGGCCGAAGCGCGCTCGACGTGGCGCTGGACGTGGCCATCGGCATCCTCAAGGACGCCTCCGGCTACAACGACATCAAGGCCTGCCTCGGCGGCGACTGGGGTGCCTGCGCAGGCCTCGCCTTCGAGGCGGCCCTGCCCTTCGCGGGCAAGGCCAAGCGCATCCTGAAGGCCCTGGACCGGGCCTGGGACGCCTTCAACAGCTGGATGGGCAAGCTGAAGCTCGCGCGGGACATCCTCGCGCGCGTCGAGCGCTACCAGCAGGCGATGGCCAAGTACGCCGAGGACCTGGCCGAATGGAAACGCCAGGTCGAGGAAGCGGCCGAACGGGCCAGAAAACTGGAGGAGGAAGCGGCCGCGGCCAGAAGAGCCGCACAGGAACGCGCCGCGGCGGCGGCCCGCAAGGCCGAGGAGGCCAAGGCCACCGCGGCCCGGCAGGCAAAGGAGGCGGCGGCCCGCGCCAAGAAGGCCGACCGGCACGGCAAGTCCTCCAAGTCGGCCGAGCCGAAGAAGGCCACGAAGAACGACAGCGGCGACGGGGGCGGAGGCGGCTGCAAGGTCCGCAACAGCTTCACCCCCGGCACCGAGGTCGTGATGGCCGACGGCTCCGCCAAGCCCATCGAGGACGTGGAGATCGGCGAGCAGGTCCTCGCCACCGACCCGCAGACCGGGACCACCACCGCCGAACCGGTCTCCGCACGGATCACCGGCGAGGGCGAGAAGCACCTGGTCCGCATCACCGTCGACACCGACGGCGACAAGGGAGCGGCCACCGACGTCATCACCGCCACCGACGGCCACCCCTTCTGGGTGCCGGAGCAGGGGCGCTGGGTCGACGCCGGGGAGCTGAAGGCCGGTCAGTGGCTCCAGACGTCCTCCGGGACGTGGGTGCAGGTCACCTCCGTGGCTGCGTGGACGCAGGCACAGCGGGTCCACAACCTGACGGTCACCGACACGCACACGTACTACGTGCGTGCGGGCGCGGCCGCCGTCCTGGTCCACAACTGCGGCACTCTCAAGAACGCCACGGACGACGACCTGCGGGCGGCGGCAGTGAAGGAGATCCCGCCGAAGAACGGCAAGCCGTTCCAGCGCGACTTCCACATGACCGAGGCCGGCCGGGCCCTGCAGAAGCACACCGACCCGGTCAAGCGCACCGCCGACCACGTCAAGAAGTATCTGCCGTTCCTCAACGGGGCCAACCGCCTCAACGACTATCGTGCACTGAACGACGGGGCCGAGGTACTGCTGGACGAACTTCTCGGCAGCTCCACCGCCACCAGAGCCATCAAGCCGTCCACCCCCTTCTACGGTGGGCACGTTCTCGACATCGTCGAGAAATCCACCGGCCGCGGCGGGAGATGGAGTCTGCGCGGCGGCGGACTCCAATTCGAGGGATGGCTATGAGGCTCTTCACCGTAGGGGCGCGCGAGTACGCCGCCCTCACCGTGCTCGGCAGCGACGATTTCGACGCCATGGAAGTGGTGGAGATGACCGACGCCGGACGCGGTGCGCTCCTGCTGGAGTTCCGCATGGACGAGGAGTCGGCCACGCTGACCCACCTCGGTGCGGAGGTGGAGATCCCACTGCTCAGGGCCTCCCTGGAGATCTTCCGGGAGGACTTCCTGGAGCCCAGGCGCGCGGCGGGACTGCCGCTGCCGCCCTGGTAGCCCGTACGGCCTGAACCACTGGGGAGAGCCCCGCCGGACACGCGTCCGGCGGGGTTCTCCCGTTCTAGGGGGTGCCGGTGTAGGGCACGGGTTCCGGCAGGTCGTCGAGGCCGAGTTCGTGCCGGTCGAGGGCTTCGCGTACGGCGGCCAGGGCGGCCGGGGCGTCGCAGTGGGTGGTGCCCGCCTCGATGCCGCCGCCGTGCGGGGCGATGACCGCCGTGCTGCGGACGGGGGCGCTCGTGGCGGCGGCGTTGTCGAGGAGCTCGGCCCGAGGGCTGCAGCGGAAGCGGCGCATCAGTGCACGCCTTCCTGGAAGCCGGTGCTGCTGTACAGCGCGGCATTCGAGGGGAACCGGTCGCCCGTGGCCGTGGCCGTGGTCGTGGCCGTGGTCGTGGCGGGGGCCGCGGCGGCAGTGGCGCCGTTTCCGGCAAGGTCGTCGAGCAGGGGCACACCGGCGGCCACTGCCGCCACGGAAGTCAGGACGCCACGCCGACTGGTGATCTTCATGCGCTGATCGTCTCCGACTCCCCGGCGGGCCCGGCCGGCCGGACGCCCGGCCCGCCCCGGCTCAGCGGGCGCGCGAGGCCAGGACGCAGAACTCATTGCCCTCGGGATCGGCCAGCACCGTCCAGGACACCGCCCCGCCCTGCCCGACCTCGCACCGCCTGGCACCGTGCGCGAGCAGCCGGGCCACCTCCACGGCCTGGTCGTCTGGCCGGAAGTCCAGGTGGAGCCGGTTCTTCACCGTCTTTTCCTCCGGTACCGGTACGAAAATCAGCCCCGGCAGCCGGTCGGGTGCCGGGCGGATCTCGTACTCCTCGGGGGAGTCGTTCACCACGGCCCATCCCAGCGCTTCGGCCCACCACCCTCCGAGCCGGCCCGGGTCCCGGGCGTCCACCACGGTCTGTTCCCACTCCAGTGCCATGCACCGAGCTTAGGTGCCCCACTGAAGATCGGTTGAGGAAACGAAGAACCGTCCAGGCCGGCCCGTCGGGGCCGGCCTGGACGGCGGTGTGATCAGACGAGGTCGAACCGGTCCAGGTTCATCACCTTGTCCCACGCGGCGACGAAGTCCTTCACGAACTTCTCCTTCGCGTCGTCGCTCGCGTAGACCTCCGCGAGCGCGCGCAGCTCGGAGTTCGAGCCGAAGACGAGGTCGGCGCGGGTGCCGGTCCACTTGAGCTCGCCCGTGGAGGCGTCGCGCCCCTCGAAGGTGTGCTGGTCCTCGGAGGTCGCCTTCCACTTCGTGCCCAGGTCGAGCAGGTTGACGAAGAAGTCGTTGGTCAGCGCTCCGGGGGTGTTCGTGAAGACGCCGAGCCGCGACTGCTGGTGGTTCGCGCCCAGGACGCGGAGGCCGCCGACGAGGACCGTCATCTCGGGGGCGCTCAGGGTCAGCAGGTTCGCCCGGTCGACCAGCAGGTACTCGGCCGGCAGGCGGTTGCCCTTGCCGAGGTAGTTGCGGAACCCGTCGGCGGTCGGTTCGAGCGCGGCGAACGACTCCACGTCCGTCTGCTCCTGCGAGGCGTCCACGCGGCCCGGCGTGAACGGGACCTCGACCTCGAACCCGGCGTCCTTCGCGGCCTGCTCGACCGCGGCCGCGCCGGCGAGGACGATCAGGTCGGCGAGGGAGATCCGCTTGCCCCCGCTCTGAGCGGCGTTGAAGCCCTCCTGGATCTCCGTCAGGGTGCGCAGCACCCTCGCCAGCTGGTCGGGCTCGTTGACTTCCCACCCGCTCTGCGGCTGGAGGCGGACGCGCGCGCCGTTGGCGCCGCCGCGCTTGTCGCTCCCGCGGAAGGACGAGGCGGACGCCCAGGCCGCGGACACGAGCTGGGACACCGTCAGGTCGGAGGCGAGGACCCGGCTCTTGAGCGAGGCGATGTCGTCGGCGCCGACGAGCTCGTGCTCCACCGCGGGGAGGGGGTCCTGCCACAGCAGCGTCTCGGCCGGGACCTCCGGGCCGAGGTAGCGCACGACCGGGCCCATGTCACGGTGGGTCAGCTTGTACCAGGCGCGGGCGAAGGCGTCCGCGAACTCGGCCGGGTTCTCCAGGAAGCGCCGGGAGATCTGCTCGTAGGCCGGGTCGAAGCGGAGCGACAGGTCGGTCGTGAGCATCGTGGGCGCGTGGCTCTTGGACGGGTCGTGGGCGTCGGGCACGGTGCCGGTCCCGGCACCGTTCTTCGGCCGCCACTGGTGCGCGCCGGCGGGGCTCTTGAACAGCTCCCACTCGTAGCCGAAGAGGATCTCGAAGAAGCTGTTGTCCCAGGCCGTCGGCGTGTTCGTCCAGGTGCCTTCGAGGCCGCTGGTGATGGTGTCACCGCCCTTGCCGCTGCCGAAGGTGTTGTTCCAGCCCAGGCCCTGCTCCTCCATGGAGGCGGCCTCGGGGTCGTCGCCCACGTGGTCCGCGGGGCCCGCGCCGTGGGTCTTGCCGAAGGTGTGGCCGCCTGCGATGAGGGCGACGGTCTCCTCGTCGTTCATCGCCATGCGGCGGAACGTCTCGCGGATGTCGCGGGCCGCGGCGAGCGGGTCCGGATTGCCGCCCGGGCCTTCGGGGTTGACGTAGATGAGGCCCATCTGGACGGCGCCGAGGGGGCTTTCCAGCTCACGGTCGCCGGTGTAGCGCTCGTCGCCCAGCCAGGTGGTCTCGGGACCCCAGTACACGTCCTCGTCGGGTTCCCAGACGTCCGCCCGGCCGCCGCCGAAGCCGAAGGTGTCGAAGCCCATCGACTCCAGGGCCACGTTGCCGGCGAGGATCATGAGGTCGGCCCACGAGAGGCTCTGGCCGTACTTCTTCTTGACCGGCCACAGCAGGCGGCGGGCCTTGTCGAGGTTGGCGTTGTCCGGCCAGCTGTTGAGGGGGGCGAAGCGCTGCTGGCCGGCCCCCGCGCCGCCGCGGCCGTCGCTGATCCGGTAGGTGCCCGCGCTGTGCCAGGCCATGCGGATGATGAACGGGCCGTAGTGGCCGAAGTCGGCGGGCCACCAGTCCTGGGAGGTCGTCAGCACCTCGGCTATGTCCCGCTTGACGGCCGGGAGGTCCAGGGAGTTGAACGCCGCGGCGTAGTCGAATTCCTCGCCCAGCGGATTGGCCACGGCGGGGTTCTTGGCGAGGATCTTCAGATTGAGCCGATCCGGCCACCACTGGCGGTTTCCGCCGCCCTGCGTCGGGTGCGGGGCGCGTCCGTGCGCGACGGGGCAGCCACCTCCGCCCTCCGTCTTGGCGTCTGTGACGACTGCATCATGGTTCTCAGACATGGGAATCCTTCCGGACCAGGCGGATCACGGTGCTCAGTAACTGCGGGGGTGGAACAGTCGGGGCACAGGGCCGCAGGTGGTGGCCCCGGCCCGTCGATCGCTGTGACGCCGGGGTGGTCACCGTCCCGGAGGGTCCAGGGGAGCGGGATGCGGGTGGCCGCGCCTAACTGCGGGCCCCGCGTGGTTCCTCGGCGGAGGTCCGCCACGTCCCGTCTCCTGCCGCTCCGGTGTCTGCCTGTCCCTTGGCTGTCAACGAAGCCGATCCTACGATGGACAGAATCCAAGTCAAGAAGAACACCAAACCCATATCCGATCGGATACCGGACGCTCCCCGGTACATTCGGGGGTGTCCCGCCGACCTGAAGAGGTGAGTCGACATGAGTGACCTTCTGGAGCGGCTGCGGGCGCGCGGCTGGCGGATGACGTCCCAGCGGCGCGTCGTCGCGGAGGTCCTCGACGGCGACCACGTGCACCTCACGGCCGACGAGGTGCACGCCCTCGCGATGCGGCGGCTGCCCGAGATCTCCCGGGCAACGGTCTACAACGCCCTGGGCGAACTGGTCTCCCTCGGCGAGGTCGTGGAGGTCTCGACGGACGGCCGCGCGAAGCGGTACGACCCCAACGCCCACCGTCCGCACCAGCACCTCGTGTGCTCCCACTGCGGTTTGATCCGCGATGTGCACCCGACCGGCAGTCCGCTGGCCGGCCTCCGGGAGGAGGAGCGGTTCGGCTTCACGGTGTCCCAGGTCGAGGTCACCTACCGCGGCCTGTGCCCGTCCTGCGCGGCGGAGCAGACGGCGCGCACGTAGTCGGCGACCAGCGGGTTGCGGTCGCCGCGGCGCCACGCGACCACCAGTGCGGCCGGGGGCAGGTCGGCCACGGGCACGTACGCGATGCCGGGGAGCCGGTGGCCGCCCGTGATCTGCTCGGGGACGAACGCCGTCGCGCGCTGCCACAGGACGGCGTGCAGGCACTCGTCCAGTGAACTCACCAGCGGCCCGTCCGGCGTGCCGAGGGGTTCCCAGTGGGCCCGGAACACCGGGTCGGTGCCGGCGGGAAGCCGCACGCAGACCCGGTCGGCCAGGTCTGCGCGCCGCACGTGCGGGGCGGTGGCCAGGGGGTCGGACGCGGGGAGGGCGGCGTAGCACGGGCCCTGCCGCACCGTGCGGATCGACAGGCCCGAGCGGGTGAACGGCGTGAAGGTGATCGCCGCGTCGACCCGGCCGGCCGCCAGGCCGAGGGTGGGGTCGCCGAGCCCGCCCTGGACGAGGCTGACCGCCACCCCTTCGTGGGCGCCCATGAAGGACTCCGCGACCGCGGCGGACAGCGCCGCCTCCCCGGGCCCCATCACCCCCACGCGCAGCACGCGTTCGCCGGCCGCCCGGCGCACGCGCTCACGGGCCCGCTCCGCGGCTTCGAGCAGCCTCCGGGCTTCGGCGAGCAGGACCTCACCCGGCGGGGTGAGGGTCATACCGCGCGGCGTGCGCAGGAACAGGGCGCAGCCCAGATCGGCTTCCAGCTCGCGGATGCGCTGGCTGAGCGGCGGCTGGGACATGTGCAGGCGACGGGCGGCCCGTCCCACATTGCCCTCCTCCGCGACGGCGACGAAGTACCGGAGCTTGCGCAAGTCCATGTCCGGGACGATATCGAAAGGGTGTGCAGGCTGATCAAAGCAGTCTTGGACCCGGCCCGCCGAAGCCTGCTTCCATCAGGCCATGACCTACCAACACCCCTCTGACCTGCACCGCGTCGGCCAGGTCCGAGATCTGGCGAAGACCGAAGCCGACGCCTTCCTCGCCTTCCACGCCGCAGTCTTCCGCGACGACGGCGTCGTCTCCCGCAAGGACCGCGAACTGGTCGCACTGGCCGTCGCCACAGCCAACCGCTGCGCCTACTGCATCGACACGCATACCCGCGGCGCCGCGGAGGCCGGTGCGACCGGCCAGGAGATGACGGAAGTCGCCTTCGTCGCCGCGGCCGTCAGCGCGGGCGGCGCCATGGCGCACGGCCTGCTCTCCCACCGCCTCCACCGGGACCAACAAGGGCACGGGAAGACGGCGCCCACGGGGGCGCACGGCCACGGCTGAGCTGCGCGGCGCCTGCTCACCGCCTGCGGACGGTGCGTGGGCGCCTGCCGGCCCGGCCGGCGCCCACGCCGGAACCGACCGGCGGGCCGGCGCCGTCAGCCTCGCGACAGCGCCTCGACGGCGATGTTCAGCTTGAGGACGTTGACCCGGGGCTCGCCCATGAAGCCGAGCGTGCGGCCCTCGGTGTTCTGCTCCACGAGCCGTTCGACCTGCCGGACGTCGAGCCCGTTCTGCTCGGCGACGCGGTGGACCTGGAGCTTCGCGTACGCCGGGGAGATGTGCGGATCGAGGCCGGCTGCCGCCCGTGCCGTGCCCGTTCAGGAACTGGCCGACCTCGTGGATCCCGGAGAAGTTCTGGATCACCCCGCACGCGACCAGCACGATCGCGCCGATCACGGAGAGGGGCAGCAGGATGCGGAGGGTGCCGCGCACCAGGTCGGCCCAGAAGTTGCCGAGTTCACCGGTGCGGGAGCGGGCGAAGCCCCGTACGAGGGCCACGGCGACGGCCATGCCGACCGCGGTCGAGACGAAGTTCTGCACGGCCAGGCCGCCCGTCTGCACGACGTGGCCCATGGCCTGCTCGCCCGCGTACGACTGCCAGTTGGTGTTCGACACGAAGGACGCGGCGGTGTCGAAGGCCTGGTCGGGGTCGATCGACACGAAGCCGAGCGAGCCGGGGAGGCTGCCCTGGATGAGGGTCACCAGCGCGAAAGACCGCGACCGTGGTGGCGACGAAGGCCAGATCGGCCGTCGTGAGCTCCTGGATGAAGTGATGAGGTGGATTCGGCCAGATCGGCCTGGGACGAGCAAAACGCAGGCGCAGCCGTCCCGGCCCGTCCTTGACGGGCTCCATACGGAAGGCGCGGAAGTCTTGACGCCGTCCTGACGCGGCCGCGCGGACACCGCGCCGGACACCGCTCCCTGCTCCGGCCTGATCGGGGGGACACCCCCTAGGCTCGTGCCGTGCTCAAGGTGACCGAGGTCCTCAAGCGGCTGGTGATCGGGCGGGCCATGCGCAGCGAGGAGCTGGGCGAGACACTGTTGCCCAAGCGGCTGGCGCTGCCGATCTTCGCGTCCGACCCGCTGTCCTCGGTGGCTTACGCCACGCAGGAGATCCTCGTCGTCCTGACCCTCGGCGGCCTGGCGTATCTGCACTTCACGCCCTGGATCGCGGCCGCGGTGGTCGCCCTGATGGCGGTGGTGGTGGCCTCGTACCGCCAGGTGGTTCACGCCTACCCGACCGGCGGCGGCTCGTACGAGGTCGCCTCCACGAACCTGGGCCCCTCGGCCGGCCTGGTGGTCGCCGCCGCGCTGCTCGTCGACTACGTCATGACCGTGGCGGTGTCGGTCGCGTCCGGGGTGGACAACATCATCTCGGCGCTGCCCTCACTGGCCGGGCACCGGGTGCCGATGGCCCTCGGGTTCGTCGCCCTCCTGACGGCGATGAACCTGCGCGGGGTGCGCGAGTCGGGTCGGCTGTTCGCCGTTCCGACGTACCTCTTCATCGGCGGCGTGCTGATCATGGTGGCCACCGGTCTGTTCCGCTACCTGCTCGGCGACGCCCCGGTGGCCGAGAGCGCCGCGTACGGGATCAGGCCGGCAGAAGGGGACGCGAGCCTGGCGGGTCTCGCCCTGGTCATGCTGGTCCTGCGCGCCTTCTCCAGCGGGTGTACGGCGCTGACGGGCGTGGAGGCGATCTCCAACGGCGTACCGGCCTTCCGCAAGCCCAAGTCCCGGAACGCCGCAGCCACCATGGCCGCGATGGGCATCACCGCGGTGGCCATGTTCGTCGGCGTCACCACCCTCGCCGTCGTGGCCCGGGTGCACATCACCGACGACGCCTGCAGGCTCACCGGCCTCGGCGGGGACTGCTCGGCGTACACCCAGCGCACCGTGATCGCCCAGCTGGCCTCCGCCGTCTTCGGCGGCACCGACAGCATCGGCTTCTACTTCCTCCAGGCCGCCACCGCCCTGGTGCTGGTCCTCGCCGCGAACACCGCCTTCAACGGCTTCCCGCTGCTCGCCTCGATCCTCGCCCAGCACCGCTATCTGCCGCGCCAGCTGCACAACCGCGGCGACCGGCTGGCCTTCTCCAACGGGATCCTGGCGCTGGCCGTGGTGGCCGGTCTGCTGCTGTGGGGCTACCGGGCGAACGTCACCAGTCTGATCCACCTCTACATCCTCGGGGTGTTCACCTCCTTCACGCTCTCCCAGACGGGCATGGTCCGGCACTGGAACCGCGAGCTGCGCACCGGGACCGCTCCGGCCGCGCGCCGCCGGCACCAGTGGTCCCGGGTGGTCAACGCCACCGGCGCGGTCGTCACCGGCCTGGTCCTGGTGATCGTGCTGATCACCAAATTCACCGAGGGTGCCTGGCTGGCCGTGCTCGCCGCCGGCCTGCTGTGGCTGATGATGCGCGGCATCCGCCGGCACTACGACAGCACCGCCGCCGAACTCGCGGTCACCGATCCGCGCGCGGAACGGCAGTTGCCCTCCCGGGTGCTGGCGATCGTCCTGGTGTCCACCGTGCACAAGCCGACCATGCGCGCCCTGGCCTACGCGCGGGCCTTCCGGCCGGACCGGCTGGAGGCGCTCACGGTGGCCGTGGACCGCGAAGGGACGGCCCGGCTCCGGCAGCAGTGGGAGGAGTTCGAGATCGACGTACCGCTCAAGGTCATCGACTCCCCGTACCGCGAGATCACCAAGCCCGTCGTCGAGTACGTGCGCTCCGTCCGGCGTGCGGGGCCGCGTGACGTGGTCGCCGTCTTCATCCCCGAGTACGTGGTCGGCCACTGGTGGGAGAACCTCCTGCACAACCAGTCCGCGCTGTGGCTCAAGAGCCGCCTGCTCTTCACACCGGGCGTCATGGTGACGAGCGTGCCCTGGCAGCTGACCTCCGCCGCCTCCGCCGACCACCCGGTGGCCCGAGCCCCCGGCGCGTACCGCCGGGGGGAGCCCACCCCACCCCGTGAGCGCGCCGTCACCTCCGGCAAATCGCCCTGAACCGGGGCATCCAGCCGCGACGGAGGGGCGTATCCCCGCTCAGGCGGTACCGCCTGATGGGCCAAAATCGGGAGGGGTTAGCATATGAGCACCGCCTAGCTCGAAAGATAATCCTGTGACTGTCAACGAGGACTCGTTCACCAACTGGAAAAACCGCGAGGAGATCGCGGAGTCGATGATCCCGATCATCGGGAAGCTGCAGCGGGAGCGGGACGTCACTGTCCTGCTTCACAGCCGCTCCTTGGTGAACAAGTCGGTGGTCAGCATCCTCAAGACCCACCGGTTCGCCCGGCAGATCGACGGCGAGGAGCTGTCGGTCACCGAGACCCTGCCCTTCCTGCAGGCGCTCGCCACCCTTGATCTCGGCCCGTCCCAGATCGACATCGGCATGCTCGCGGCCATGTACAAGAGCGACGACCGCGGTCTGACCGTGGAGGAGTTCACCGCCGGCGCCGTCGCCGGTGCCACGGGTGAGAACAAGATCGAGCAGCGCCGCGAGGGCCGCGACGTCGTCCTCTACGGCTTCGGCCGCATCGGCCGCCTCGTCGCTCGCCTGCTCATCGAGAAGGCCGGCTCCGGCAACGGCCTGCGCCTGCGCGCCATCGTCGTCCGCGGCGGCGGCGAGCAGGACCTGGTCAAGCGCGCTTCGCTGCTGCGCCGTGACTCCATCCACGGCCAGTTCCAGGGCACCATCACCGTGGACGAGGCCAACAGCACGATCGTCGCCAACGGCAACGCGATCAGGGTGATCTACGCCAACGACCCCTCCGAGGTCGACTACACGGCGTACGGCATCAAGGACGCCATCCTCATCGACAACACGGGCAAGTGGCGCGACCGCGAGGGGCTCTCGAAGCACCTGCGTCCCGGCATCGACAAGGTCGTCCTGACCGCCCCGGGCAAGGGCGACGTCCCGAACATCGTGCACGGCGTCAACCACGACATGGTGAAGCCGGACGAGCGCATCCTGTCCTGCGCCTCGTGCACCACCAACGCCATCGTCCCGCCGCTGAAGGCCATGGACGACGAGTACGGCGTGCTGCGCGGCCACGTGGAGACCGTCCACTCGTTCACCAACGACCAGAACCTGCTGGACAACTACCACAAGGCCGACCGTCGCGGCCGCTCGGCGCCGCTGAACATGGTGATCACCGAGACCGGTGCCGCCTCCGCCGTCGCCAAGGCGCTGCCCGACCTCAAGGCGCCGATCACCGGCAGCTCGATCCGCGTCCCCGTCCCGGACGTCTCGATCGCCATCCTCAGCCTGCGCCTCGGCCGCGAGACCACCCGCGAGGAAGTCCTCGACTACCTCCGCAACGTCTCGCTGTCCTCGCCGCTGAAGCGCCAGATCGACTTCACCACCGCCCCCGACGCCGTCTCCATGGACTTCGTCGGCTCGCGCCACGCCTCGATCGTCGACGCCGGCGCCACCAAGGTCGACGGCGACAACGCCATCCTCTACCTCTGGTACGACAACGAGTTCGGCTACTCCTGCCAGGTCATCCGCGTCGTCCAGCACGTTTCCGGGGTGGAGTACCCGACCTACCCGGCTCCGGCGGTCTGATCCCGACGGTCCGTCCGACCCGCTCTCCGGCCCGGATCCGCTTCCTGCGGATCCGGGCCGGAGTGTTTCGGCTGCCAGGTGAGGGCGCCGGAGCCGAGGGCGAGGGCCGCCCGGGGCCGCATCGGCCCGTCGGCGTCCCGGGCGAGCACCACCAGGCGGTCCACCCGGGACGAGCCGCTGCCCAACCGGGCGGTGCACGCGGCGGCGAGCTCGGCGGGGTGGCGGGTCCGGCCGAGGGAGAGGTGCGGGGTGAAGCCCGCCCGCCGCCCCCGGCAGCCCGGGAAGCGCTCGGTCAGGGCGCCGTACAGGCGGGTCCACGGAGCCGCGCCCGCGGCGGCCGGGTCCCACCAGATCGTGGCGTACTGCCGGTGCCGGAAGAAGCGAACCCCCTCCAGCCGGATCTCGAACGGCTCCCTCTCCCCGGCCGCCTCGGCGAGCAGCGGGGCCGCCCGGCCGAAGTCCTGCTCCGGTACGAAGCCGAAGAGCACATTGACGTGCGGGGGCCACCGGCGGATCTGCGGGTCGTGCTCCCGGCGGATGTCCTGGATGGCCGGCCAGAGCTCCGGCGGAGGGATCCACGCCACGGCCGTACGCGCGGTGGGCGGGATGTCGAGGGGGACGGCGGGCTCGGCCCCGCCGTAGTCCGGTCGGGCTTCCACACCGCCATTCTCCGCCCGCGGCTGCCCGCGGGTCCGCCGACGTCTGCCCCCACCCCGGCCCAAATATCTTGACGTCAAGATTGTTGTGCGGCAGGCTACCGCGAAGTATCTCGACATCGAGATAGTTTCCAAGGGTACGCACAGGGATACGGGGGCCTGACATGCGGCGCGGCGTGGACACCGGCAAGGGCCGGCGGCAGAAGACCGGGCTGGTGGCGCAGCTGCGCCGGCCCCCGGGCGGCCGGGACGCCCGGATCATGCTGCTCGCCCAGCTGCTGGACCGCATCGGCACCGGCGTGTGGGCCGCCTCCTCCGTCCTCTTCTTCACCTTCGTGGTGGGCCTGGACGCCGGTCGGCTGGGTCTGCTCCTGGGGGCGGCCGGAGTGGCGGGCATCGCCGGTTCGCCGCTCGCCGGCCACCTCGCGGGCCGCTTCCCTGTGCGTTCGCTGCTGATCGGCTGTCACCTGCTGCGCCTGGTCGTGCTCTGCGCCCTGCTCGTCGTCAGCCGCTTCGAGCTGCTGCTGTCCGTCGTCGCCCTCACCTCCCTGGGCGACCGGGCGGCCAAGACGCTGGAGATGCTCTTCGCG
Source organism: Streptomyces sp. NPDC043680 (assembly GCF_056436685.1). NCBI lineage: Bacteria > Bacillati > Actinomycetota > Actinomycetes > Kitasatosporales > Streptomycetaceae > Streptomyces > Streptomyces sp. NPDC043680. The sequence continues at coordinate 50,665 of NZ_JBWKCE010000004.1, forward strand.
ACCCGCGCCGCCGGCGAGCGCCGCGCCACGTACCAGGCGCTGTCGCGCAGTGCGGCGAACGCCGGGTACGCACTCGGGGCGGGCATCGCCGCACTCGGCCTGGCCGTCGGCACCCGCGGGGCCTACGAGGCGCTGATCCTCGGCAACGCGCTGTCCTTCCTCGCCGCCGCGGCGCTGGTGTGGCGCACCCGGGAGCAGCCCGGCCACACCCTGGTGGCCGCTACGGCCGCGGACGCACCGGCTGCGGGTCCCCGGCCCGCACCCGCGCCCGGGCGCGGGCCCAATCCGTGGCGGGACCGCGGCTACCTGCGGTTCGTCCTGCTGGACATCCCGATGAACCTCGACGACTCGATCCTGGGCGTCGGGCTGCCGCTGTGGCTGGTCCACCACACCGACGCCCCCCATGCCCTGGTCCCCGCCTTCCTCGTCATCAACACGGTGCTGGTCCTCCTCCTCCAGCTGCGGGTGTCGGCGCGGGTCCGGGATCCACGCCAGGCCGCGGGGGTCGCCCGCCTGTACGGGCTGACGCTGCTCGCCTGCTGCACCCTCATCGCCCTCACACCCGGCCACGGGGTCTGGACCGCCTCCGTCGTCATGCTCGCGAGCGCGGTGCTGGCCACCACGGCGGAGCTGATGCGGTCGGTGAGCTCCTGGGAACTCGCCGTCTCCCTCGCGCCCGACGGGGAGAGGGCCGCGTACCTGGGCGTGGCGGGCATGTCCCCGTCCATCCAGAAGTCCGCCGGGCCGCTGCTGCTCACCGGGGCGGTGATGACGGCCGGGCCGGCGGGCTGGCTGCTGCTCGGGGCGGCGGTCGCCGGGCTGGCCGTCGTACAGCGGCGCACCTCACTGCACCGGCTGGACGCCGTGCCCGGGTCGCAGCCCCTTTCCCGGCTCAGATTCCCCAGCTGACGGGAGAACTTCCCCTATCGATCGGGAACAGCGGATACCTAGCCTCGCTACTGCCTGTCCGCGAGTGGGATCCATGTGATCGAGGGGGAAGTGTGACGGACCGGGAGGTTGGCGTCCTGGCGATCGGTGCGGGTCCGGCGAATCTGGCGCTCGCAGTGGCCATCGAGGAGTCGGGTCCTGCCGAATTGGCGGACGGGACACTGCTGTTGGAGCAGAGTCCGGACATCAAGTGGCAGCGTGATCTGCTGATGCCGTGGGCGCGCAGCCAGGTGTCCTTCCTGAAGGACCTGGTGACCCTGCGCAACCCCTGCAGCCGGTTCTCGTTCCTGAATTTCATGCACGAGCAGGGGCGGCTGGACGAGTTCGTGAACCTGGGCACGTTCCACCCCTTCCGCTGGGAGTTCTCGGACTACCTCCAGTGGGTCGCGGCGTCGCTGGAGCGGGTGCAGATCCGCTGCGGCGCCCGCGCCGAACGCGTCGAACCGGTGCGCGGCGCGGACGGGTCGGTGGCCGGCTGGAGCGTGCTGCTGACCGACGGGGACCGGATCCGGTGCCGAGATCTGGTGGTCGGCGGCGGCCGTGATCCGCGCATCCCGGAGGTGTTCGCGGGACTGCCCGGGGACCGGGTGGTCCACAGCACCCAGTACCGGTCGCGGATCGCCGGCATTCCGAAGGAGAAGCCGGTCCGCGCGGTGGTCGTGGGCGGGGCGCAGAGCGCCGCGGAGATGTTCTTCGCCCTCCACGAGGACCTGCCGCACAGCCAGATCACGATGGTCGTACGGTCGATCGGACTCCAGAACTACCAGACCAGCAAATTCGTGAACGAATTGTTCTTCCCCTCCTTCGTGGACGATTTCCACGACACAGCGGCGGAAGTCCGTGAACAACTCCTGGAGGAGCTGAGGTTCACGAATTACGCGGGTCTCGCCCCGCCGTTCCTGGAAGAGCTGTACACGACGCTGTACCGGCAGAAAGTGCTGGGACCGCAGCGTTCCTCGGTGCGGGCGATGACCGAGGTGGTGGGGGCCCGGGTGGAGGGCGAGGAGGTGGTGCTGGACCTGCGGGACCGGTTGAGCGGCAAGACGGAGCCGTTGCGGTGCGATCTGGTGCTGCTGGGCACCGGTTACGACCCGCGAAAGCCCGCGCTGGTCCGGGAACTGGCCGCGCAGGTGGGGCTGGACGAGGTGTCGGTGAGCCGTTCCTACCGGGTGGACCTGGGGGATTCGGCCTGGGGAGCGGTGTACCTGCAGGGTGTCAATGAGGAGACGCACGGCATCGCCGACTCCCTCATCAGCGTCCTCGCGCACCGCTCGCAGGACATCCTCACCGACCTCATGGCCCGCCGCGCCATCGCCGAGGGGAGCAGGGCATGACGGCACACGAGCGCACGCTGGTGATCGCGCCCGGCCCGACCGCCAACGGCGACCTGCACCTCGGGCACCTGGCCGGCCCCTTCCTCGCCGCGGACGTCTGCGCCAGGTACGGACGCGCGGCGGGCGGCGACGTACTGTTCGGCACGGGGGTGCACTTCACCCAGAACTACATCGTGACCACCGCCCGCAGGCTGGGCCTCCCGCCGCAGGACCTGCGCGTCCGCTCCGCCGCCCAGGTGGAGGAGACGCTGGCGGCCGTGGGCATCGAACCCGACGGCTTCGTCCGGTTCGGCGACCGGTACGTCAAGACAGTCCGGCACTTCTTCGAGCGCCTGCACGGCCTGGGCCGACTGCGCCTGAAAGCGGTCCCGTTCCCCTACACCCCGCGCACCGGCGAGTACCTCACCGACGCCTACGTGCGCGGCGGCTGCCCGGTGTGCCTCGCCGAGGGGTGCGCCGGACTCTGTGAGAACTGCGGGCACTGGATCGCCTCCGGCGACCTCATCGACCCGCACTCCACCCTGCACCCCGACGATCCGGTGGAACTGCGCGAGCAGCAGGTGCTCGTGCTGCCGCTGGAGGAGTACCGCGAGGCGCTCACCGCGTACTTCGCCCGGCAGAGCGCGACCATGCGGCCCCGCCTGGCCCAGATGGTCGAGGAGGTCCTCGCCCGGCCGCTCCCGGACTACCCGGTCACCCTGCCGATCTCCTGGGGCATCCCCGCGCCGTTCCCCGAGGTCGCGGGCCAGGTGCTGTACGCGGACGCCGAGACCATCGCCTGGAGCATGCACACCACGGCCCTCGCGGCCGAACAGCGCGGCGCCGTCCTCTCCGCCGACGACGAGCTGTGGTTCTCCGAGGCCGGGGCGAAGGTCGTGTACTTCTTCGGATCCGACGCCGGTTTCGCCTTCGCGGTCGTCGGCGCGGCGATGCTGCTGGCCCTCGGCGACTACGCCCTGCCCGAGCACTTCGTCACGAACGAGTTCTACGAGCTGGACCACGACAAGTTCTCCACCAGCCGCGGGCACGTCGTGACGGGACGGCAACTGGCCGCCGAGGTTCCACGGGACCTCACCCGCTTCTACCTGGCGGCGACCGGACCGGACTTCCAGCGCACCAACTTCACCCGCGAGGCCATGACGCAGGTGACCGGTGCCCGGCTCGTACGGCCGTGGAACCGGGTGGCGGACAAGGCCGCCGCCTGGACCGGCCGCGGACCGCTGCCGGTGTCCGAGCGGTCCCGGGAGGCTGCCGCGCGCATCACGGAACGGTTCGGGGCCGCCTTCGGCGTCCGGCGGTTCAGCCTGACCGCCGGCGCCTTCACCCTCTGCGAGCAATTGGCCCGGCTGGACCGGTGGGAGGTGACCGCGGACGACGCGGGCGACTTCTGCCACGAGGTGGATGTGTTCCTGCGCTGTGCGGCGCCCCTGCTCATCGACCTGGCAGCCGAGGCCCTGCCGGACGACCGGACGATCCCGGCCCGGCCGCACGCCGCGCGGTTCACACCCGTACGGCTGCCGCGGCTGGCGGAGACCGGCCCGTGAGGGCGGCGGCCGCTCGCCGACGCCGACAGGTGATCATCGTGGGCGCGGGCGTCACCGGGCTGCTGACCGCGGTGGAATGCGCGCGGGCCGGGCACCGCGTGACCGTACTGGACCGCGGGCCGATCCCGAACCCGCGGTCGAGCTCCCACGACCAGCACCGGGTCATCCGTACCTTCCACCCGGACGACGCGGCCGCCACCCGGCGGATGACCGCCGCTCGCAGCCGCTGGCGGGAACTGGAAACCCTGTGGGCCACCCCCCTGTGCCGGCCGGTCGGCGTGGTCACGGCCCGCCCCCGGGAGCAGCTCGCCGCCGACACCGCCGCAGCGGCCGAGGCGGCCGTCCCCGTCGAGACGCTGGAACCGGAGCGGCTGGCACACCTGGAGTTCCCGGCCGGCACCGCAGGGCTCCTGGACGTGGAGGGCGGGGTCCTGCTCGCACGGCGGGTGCTGCGGGCCGCCGCACGGTGGCTGGCCGGGCAGGACGGGGTCACGCTGCGCCCGTACTGCCCGGTGGTGGAGATCGACACGGACTCCGCCAAGGTCACCCCGGCGGCAGGGGAGCCGCTGGTCGCCGACCTCGTACTGGTCGCGGCCGGACCGTGGTCGCGCGACCTGGTCCCGCATCCGGTCTCCCTGTACCGCCAGACCATGGTGTACCTGCGGCCGCCGGGGGACACTGCCCGGTGGTGGGACGGCGCACCCGCGGCGGGCGGACTCGGTGCGGACGGCCGGGGTTGGGTCGTACCGCCCGGAGACGGCACCCTCCTGAAGATCAGCTCCGATGCGGTGTGCCGAGAGGTGGCCGCCACCGAGGACGCGGAGGGCGAGGGCCAGCTGCCCTGGGCCGGGCAACTGGCCCGGACGGCCCCGCTGTCCGAGATCGAGCGGTACACCGTCGCCGCCGTGCGGACGTGCCACTACGCCGTCGGCGCGGACGTCACCGCTGCGGGCGATGCCGGCGGGGCGGACCCCGGCGGCGCCGTCCTCGCCCGCGTCGGTCCCGCCGTCTGGTCGCGCGCGGCCTGCGGTGGTTCCGGATTCAGCCAGGCTCCGCTCGTCGCGGGACAGATCGTCGATGCCTTGAGGGAAGGAGCGGTATGACGGAGGAAGCCCCGGTCCGAGTGTTCGATGCGCTGAAGGCGACCCCCGCCCCGGTCCGGTATCTCCTGGGGGGCGTACTGATCAACCAACTCGGCGCGTTCGTGCAGACGTTCCTCGTTCTGTACCTCACCTTCCGCGGCGCGTCGGTGAGCACGGCGGGCCTGAGCCTCGTCGCCTACAGCGCCGGTTCGGTCTTCGGCACGATGCTGGGCGGGGAGATCACCCACCGGTTCGGGCCGAGGGCCACCATCATGACGGCCATGGCCGCCTCGGCCCCCCTGGTGGCGGCGATCCCCTGGCTGGGCGGGCCCGGGAGGCTGGTGCCCCTGCTCGTGGTCGTGGGCCTCGCGGGACTGTTCACCCAGGCGTACCGGCCGGCGGCCGCCGTACTGCTCAGCGACCTGATGCCGGACCGGTACCAGGTCATGGCCTTCTCGATGATGCGGATCGCCCTGAACATCGGCGCCGCAGTGGCGCCGCTGATCGCCGCGGGGCTCATCCTGGTCGACTGGGACCTGCTGTTCTGGATCGACGGCGCCACCGCACTGGTCTACGCGCTGCTGGCCTTCGCCCTGCTGCCGAGGCAACTGGCGCCGGCCGAAGGCGTGGCGGACACGGACGCGGCGGACACGGACGCGGCGGCGGCCGGTGCCGGGCCGCAGCCCGCCCCCGGCGGCCGCTCGGCGTACGCGGCCATGCTCCGGGACCGCGCGTACCTCTACTTCCTGGCCGCCGTGCTGCTCGGCTCGCTCACCTATGCGCAGGGGCACATCGCCCTGCCACTGGAGCTCGTCGAGGACGGGTACCCCACCAGCTTCTACAGCACCGTGCTCACCGTCTCCTCCGTCGTGCTGATCACCTGCGAGCTCAAGATCACGGCGTACCTCAGCCGCCTGCCCAAGCACGTCCGCGTGATCACCGGCCACCTGGTCGAGGCGGTCGGCCTCGCGGCGTACGGACTGTCCTCCCGGTCCGGTGCCTTCACGATCACCGGCGCGGTGCTCGTCGTGTGCGGGATCATGATCGCTGCGCCGAGCATGTTCGCCCACCCGGCGACCTTCCCTGCGGCGATCAAGGCCCGGTACATCGGCACGATGCAGGCCGTGGGCGGCATGGCCTCGGCCCTCGCCCCCCTGTTCGGCGTCTTCCTGTGGAGCCGGATGGGCAGCGGCTTCTGGCTGCTGTGCGGAGTCGTGACCGGGATCGCCGGACTGCTCGCCCTGGCCGGCGTGAAGGAGCCCGCCGAACCGGGCGCTGCGGCGGACGGGGCCCCGAGCACCCGGGCCAAGCCGGAATCCGTCGGGGGCACGTCGTGACCGGGCACCGGAACGACGTCGGGCCCGTGCTGGTCGTGGGCTTCGTGGGCGTCACCCTCGCCGCCATCGGGGCGTTCCAGCCGGACCGCTCGGTGGTCTACGTCGAGGAGCCGGACGTCGTCCGCAAGCGGCACGTGCGCGAGCAGATCGAAGGGGTGGCGTTCGTCCGCGGACTGATCGAGTGGGAATACCACCTCCCGGGCACCGCCGACGCGTTCTACCTCGCCCACCGCGACCTGCGGCCCTCGGCCGTGATCCCGGCGATCGAGTACGCGACGCCGTTCGCCGCCAGGCTCGCCGAACGCTACGGGCTGCCCGGCGCCGGTCTCGGCGCCGCGCAGATCCTGCGGGACAAGGCACTGCTGCGGCAGGTCAGCGCCGCGGCCGGTATCGCCAACCCGGCCAGTGTCCCGGTCACGGGCCCGGACGACCTGCGGGCCTTCCTGCGCGGCCGAACCGGGCCCGTGGTGCTCAAGCCCGCGAACCGGCAGGCCTCGGTGGGCACCCGGGTGGTCCACGACCCGGCCGAGGTCGACACGGCCTGGGCGGACTGCCTCGTGCAGGACGAGGGCATCTTCGTCCCGGACCGCCCGATCGGGCTGTCCATGCTGGCCGAGGAGTACGTGGAGGGGCCGGAGTACAGCGTCGAGATGCTCGTACGCGGCGGCGGAGCGCTGTTCGTCAACGTGACCGGCAAACAGCTCTTCCCCGGGCCGCACCCGGTGGAGATGGCGCACACCGTGCCGGCCGACATCCCGGAGGAACTCGCCGCGCTGCTCGGGGCCCGGACCATGCGCGTGATCGACGCCGTGGGCTTCCGCGACGGGGTCGTGCACTGCGAGTGGATCGTCGCCGCGGACGGTGTCCCGTACCTGGTGGAGTGCGCGGGCCGACTCGCCGGCGGCGGCATCCTCGACACGATCCAAGTCGCCTACCCCGTGGAGCTCCTGCGCAGCTACTACGCGGTGATGAAGGGCGAGGAGCTGCCGGGCGAGCTGCCCCGGCGGCCCAAGGGCGGCGCCGCCGTACGGTTCCTGGCGGCCGCGCCGGGCCGGGTCACGGCCGTGCACGGCGTCGAGGAGGCCCGGCAGGTGGACGGCGTGTTCCTGGTCGCGGTCACCGCCGCGCCGGGGGACCGGTTCACGGGCCTGCGGCATTCCTGGGACCGGGCGGGGATCGTCATGGCCACCGCCGACAGCGCGGCCGAGGCACTGCGGCGGGCGGAGACCGCCGCCGGAATGGTCCGGATCGACATCGAGGGGGAAGCATGACCGTGCGCGAGGTGGGTGTTCTGGCGATCGGTGCGGGTCCGGCGAATCTGGCGCTCGCAGTGGCCATCGAGGAGTCGGGGTCGGATGAACTGGCTGCGGGGACACTCCTGTTGGAGCAGAGTCCCGACATCAAGTGGCAGCGTGATCTGCTGATGCCGTGGGCGCGCAGCCAGGTGTCCTTCCTGAAGGACCTGGTGACCCTGCGCAACCCCTGCAGCCGGTTCTCCTTCCTGAAGTTCCTCCACGAGCAGGGGCGGCTGGACGAGTTCGTGAACATGGGGACCTTCCACCCCTTCCGCTGGGAGTTCTCCGACTACCTCCAGTGGGTGGCCGCCTCCCTCCACAAGGTGCAGATCCGGTACGGGGCCCGCGCCGCACGGGTCGAACCGATCCGCGGCGCGGACGGGTCGTTGGCCGGCTGGAGCGTGCTGCTGACCGACGGGGACGAGATCCGGTGCCGCGACCTGGTGGTCGGCGGCGGCCGCGATCTGCGCATCCCGGAGGTGTTCGCGGGTCTGCCCGGGGACCGGGTGATCCACAGCGCGCAGTACCGGTCGCGGATCGCCGGGATCCCGAAGGACAAGCCGGTCCGCGCGGTGGTCGTGGGCGGGGCGCAGAGCGCCGCGGAGATGTTCTTCGCCCTCCACGAGAACCTGCCGCACAGCCAGATCACCATGGTGGTGCGCTCGATCGGACTCCAGAACTACCAGTCCAGCAAGTTCGTGAACGAGCTCTTCTTCCCCTCCTTCGTCGACGACTTCTACAACAGCCCCGCCGAGGTGCGCGCCCAGGTCCTCGACGAGATGCGCTTCACCAACTACGCCGGCCTCGCCCCGCCGTTCCTGGAAGAGCTGTACACGATGCTCTACCGGCAGAAGATGACCGGCGAACAGCGTTCCTCGGTGCGGGCGATGACCGAGGTGGTGGGGGCCCGGGTGGAGGGCGAGGAGGTGGTGCTGGACCTGCGGGACCGGTTGAGCGGCAAGACGGAGCCGTTGCGGTGCGATCTGGTGCTGCTGGGCACCGGTTACGACCCGCGAAAGCCCGCGCTGGTCCGGGAACTGGCCGCGCAGGTGGGGCTGGACGAGGTGTCGGTGAGCCGTTCCTACCGGGTGGACCTGGGGGATTCGGCCTGGGGAGCGGTGTACCTGCAGGGTGTCAACGAGGAGACGCACGGCATCGCCGACTCCCTCATCAGCGTCCTCGCGCACCGCTCGCAGGACATCCTCACCGACCTCATGGCCCGCCGAGCCGCCGCGCAGGACGTCGAGGCCGCGGGGGGCAGGGCATGACGGCCGGGCCGGGTGCGCTGCTGGTCATCGGCAGTGGTCTGAAGGTGTACCGCGAGTACCTCGTCGCGCCGATCCGGCGCCGCGCCCGCGAGGCCGGGCTGGACATGGTCCTGCTGAACAACCTCAAGCCCACGTGGCAGCGCGCGTACTTCGACGAGATCATCGTCGCCAACGTCTTCGACTCCGAGGCGATGGGGGCGGCGGCCCGCGAGGTGGCGTCCCGGCGGCGCATCGTGGGCCTGATGTGCTGGGACGAGCCGCTGGTCCTGGACGCCGGCCTGCTCGCCGCCGAGTTCGGCGTGCCGGGGCTGTCCGTGCCCGGCGTACGGGGCTGCCGCGACAAGGAGCTCACCCGGGCGGAGCTCACCGCCGCGGGCCTCTACCAGCCCGGCTTCGAGCTGACCACCACGGCCGCCCAGGCCAGGGCGGCGGCCGAGCGGATCGGCTACCCCGTGGTGATCAAGCCTCGGGCGATGGGGGCCAGCATCGGCGTCGTGTTCGCCGCCGACGAGGCCGAACTGGACGCGGCGTTCCGTATCGCCCTGGCCGCGAGCGAGGTCGACCCCGGGCCCTACCGGGCGAGCGCCCTGGTCGAGGGATACGCCCCGGGGCCGGAGATCAGCGTCGACGGCGCCGTGCACAAGGGCGAGTACCTGCCGATGTTCGTGGCCCGCAAGCACAGCAGCGACCAGCCGTACTTCGAGGAGGTCGGGCACCTCGTCGACGCGGCCGACCCGCTGCTGGAGGACCGCGAGCTGATGCGCACCCTGGCCCGGGCCCACCAGGCGCTCGGCGTCGAGGACGGCATCACCCACAGCGAGGTCCGACTGACCGACCGCGGGCCGCTGATCATCGAGATCAACGGCCGGCTCGGCGGGGACCTGATCCCCTTCCTGGGTCGGACCGCCACCGGAATCGAGCCCGGTGAGGTGCTGTTCGACGTGGCCACCGGCCGGCGGCCGGACACCTGCCCCACCCGCACGGCGGTCGCCGGCATCCGCTTCGGCTATCCCGCGCAGGACTGCGTCCTGCGCTCGGTGACCGTGCCGACCCGGGCACCGGGCCTCGTCGCCGCGGCGCCGATGGCCGAGCCCGGCACCACGCTGCGGCTGCCGCCCGGCGGCTACCTCGCCCGCCACTCCTTCGTGGTGTGCGAGGCCGACGACACGCGGACCTGCCTCGACCGCCTGGCCACCGCAGCGGCGCTGGTCCGGCTCGACACCGAGCCGGTCGGCCCGCCGGAACCGGACGCACCGTTCGCGATGCCGGCCGGTCTGCTCGACGTCGACGAATGACCGCGAGGACCGGCGGCGATGACCGCGAAAACCGCGATGACTGCGAAAACCGCGACGACCGCACGTGCCTGTCACCTGAGGGGGATCACCACATGACCACGACGACCCGGAATCCGGGCACCGAGGCGCCCGTAACCGCCGCGGAGATCCTGGCCCGCGCGAAGGCGCTGGCCCCGCTGCTGCGCGAGCGGTCGCAGGAGATCGAGGAGGCCCGGCAGCTGCCGCCGGACGTCGTACGGCAGCTGCGCGAGACCGGTGTGTTCCGGATGTGCTTCGGCAGGGAGTGGGGCGGCCCCGAGCTGACCTCGATGGAACAGGTCGAGGTCGTCGAGACGCTCGCCTACGGGGACGCCTCCGCGGGCTGGTGCGCCGCGATCGGCGCGATGACCGGGGCGATCAGCAACTTCCTGGAGCCGGCCACCGTCAAGGAGATGTTCCCGGGCCTGGACATGATCACCGCCGGGCTGATCGCGCCGGCCGGCCGGGCCGAGCGGGTGCCCGGCGGTTTCCGGCTCAGCGGCCGGTGGTCGTTCGGCAGCGGGGTCACCCATGCGGACTGGGTGACCTCCGGGGCGTTCCTCTACGAGGACGGCAAGCCGTACGCGAGCCCGGACGGCAGCAACGCGCACGCCTCCCGCCAGTTCCTGGTACCTGGCCACCAGGTCGAGGTCGTGGGCAACTGGGACACCACCGGCCTGTGCGGCAGCGGCAGCAGCGACTACACGATCAGCGACGTGTTCGTACCGGAGGAGCACACCTACACCTTCTACAAGCCCAAGGGCCGCCCCAGCCCGCTCGCCCAGCCCGACTCCTTCATGCGCAGCCTGTGCGCCGTACCGCTCGGCGTCGCCCGGGCGGCGCTGGACCACACCCGCGAGACGGTGCTGGGCCGCACGGACCGGATGACCGACACCGCGTGGGCGGACATGTTCCGGGTGCAGGTCGCGCTCGCGGAGTGCGAGGCGGAGTTCAACGCCACCCGCAGCGGCGTCTACTCCAGCTCGCAGCGGCACTGGGAGGTCCTGGCCTCCGGTGGCACCCTGGACGATCTCACCCCCGTCGAGCGGGCCGCCTCCTCCCTGGCGTGGGTGCACGCCTTCCGGACCTCGCGGGCGATCGTGAACCGGCTCTACGACCTGCTCCAGACCTGGTCGATCAACCGGTCCTCGCCGATGGACCGCTGGATGCGCGACACCGCGACCATGTGCCAGCACGTCGCCGCCTCGGACCTCATCCTCGAATCGGCCGGCGCCTACCTGCTGGGCCGTCCGCCCAAGTTCCGCATGAGCCTCGGCCTCGTCAAGTAACAGCGCACCACCCGTACCCGAACGACCTGCGAGACCAATCAGCTGGGGGGAAGCACATATGAACACGGTCCGGACTCCGGTCGCCCAGATGCCGGAAACGGCGGCGGAGCTCCTCGTGCGCGCGCAGGCATTGGCGCCGCTGCTGCGGGAGCGGTCCGACGAGATCGAGCAGGCGCGGCGGCTGCCCGCCGACGTCGTGGACCTGCTGCGCGGGGCCGGGGTGTTCCGGATGGCCTTCGGCCGTGAGTGGGGCGGCCTGGAGCTGACCTCCATGGAGCAGACCGAGGTCGTCGAGGCGCTCGCGTACGGGGACGCCTCCGCCGCCTGGTGCGCGGTGATGGGTGCGAGCACCGGTGTCTACAGCGCGTTCCTGGAACCGGCGGTCGCCAAGGAGATGTTCCCCACCCCGGACCTGGTCACCGCCGGACTGCTCCAGCCCACCGGCCGGGCCGAGCGGGTGCCCGGCGGTTTCCGGCTCAGCGGCCGGTGGTCGTTCGGCAGCGGGATCACCCATGCCGACTGGGTGACCTCCGGGGCGTTCCTCTACGAGGACGGCAAGCCGTACGCGAGCCCGGACGGCAGCAACGCGCACGCCTCGCGCCAGTTCCTCGTGCCCCGCGAGCAGGTAGAGGTCGTCGACAACTGGTACACCACCGGCATGTGCGGCACGGGCAGCTGCGACTACACGATCAGCGACGTGTTCGTACCGGAGGAGCACACCTTCACCTTCGGCAAGGTCAAGGGCCGCCCGAGCCCGCTCGCCCAGCCCGACTCCTTCACCCGCAGCATGTGCGGGGTGGCACTCGGGGTGGCCCGCGCGGCGCTGGACCACACTCGGGAGACGGTGCTGGGCCGTACGGACCGGATGACCGACACCGCGTGGGCGGACATGTTCCGGGTGCAGGTCGCGCTCGCGGAGTGCGAGGCGGACTTCAACGCCACCCGCAGCGGCGTCTACTCCAGCATGGGACGGCAGTGGGAGGTCCTGGCCGCGGGCGGCACACCCGACGACCTCACCCCCGTGGAGCGGGCCGCATCACCGCTGGCCTGGGTGCACGCCTTCCGGACCTCGCGGGCCATCGTGAACCGGCTCTACGACCTGCTCCAGACCTGGTCGATCAACCGGTCCTCGCCGATGGACCGCTGGATGCGCGACGCCACGGTCATGTGCCAGCACGCCACGGCCCAGGACCGCATCCTCCAGTCGGCCGGCGCCTACCTGCTGGACTCCAAGCCCGAGTTCGGGATCTGCCTCGGCATCGTCAAGTAAGGCACAAGGCAACAGGACAAGAACCGGCCACGGGGGAGAAGATCCGATGGGCAGAGGACTCGTACTACTGGTCAATCCCAACAAGGTGCACCCGCCGATCGCGCCCTATGCGCTCGACGTGCTCACCACCTCGTTGGAAGCCGCCGACTTCGAGGTGGAGGTCGTCGACCTCACGTTTCACCGGGAGGACTGGAAGTCGTACCTCTGCGAGTACTTCGCGGGGCGCAGTCCCCTGCTCGTCGGGGTCACCATCCGCAATACCGACACCGTCTACGCCTTCGAGCAGCGCCCTTTCGTCGGGGAGCACAAGGAGATCATCACCGAGATCAGGCGGCTCACGGACGCGCCGATCGTCGGCGGCGGCATCGGATTCTCCTCGATGCCCTTCGCCCTGGTCGACTACTTCGGCATCGACTACGGCGTCAAAGGCCCCGGTGAGCAGATCCTTTGCGACCTCGCCGACGCGCTTGCCACGGGCCGCGACCCGGGTACGGTCTCCGGCCTGCTGCGCAACACCCCGCAGGGCGTCGTCCGGGTGCCGCCCCCGGCGCTGACCGTCTCCGCGCGGCCCACCCCGGTGCCGCTGCCGGCCGGCCAGTTCGAGGACCGTGTCTGGCAGGTGGACCGCTCCGGCACCTACGTGCGCCGCTCCGGCACCCCCCACAAGGTGGACAACCTCCTCTACTACCAGCGCGGCGGGCTCGCGGGCATCCTCACCAAGAACGGCTGCGCCTACCGCTGTTCGCACTGCGTGGAGCCCGACGCGAAGGGGACGCGTTTCGGCCGGCGCGACGTCCGTGCCGTGGTCGACGAGATGCAGTCCCTGGCGGCGCAGGGGATCCTCGACCAGCACACCACCGACAGCGAGTTCAACCTCTCCATATCGCACGCGAAGCAGCTGCTGCGCGAGATCGTCCGGCGCAGGCACGCAGACCCGGGTAACCCGCTGAACGCCCTGCGCCTGTGGGTCTACTGCCAGCCCTCGCCGTTCGACGAGGAGTTCGCCGAGCTGCTCGCCGCGGCGGGCTGCCGCGGGGTGAACGTCGGATCGGACCACCTGCGCGCCGACATGCTGCGCGACTGGAAGGTCACCGGGAAGGGCACCCCGTACTACACCTTCGCCGACACCGAGAAGCTGGTCCGGCTCTGCCACGACCACGGCATGCTGACCATGGTCGAGGCCCTGTTCGGCATGCCCGGCGAGACGCCGCAGACCATGCGGGAGTGCGTCGAGGCGTTCATGGCGCTGGACGCCACCGTGACCGGGTTCTCGCTGGGGCTGAGGCTCTTCCCCCACACCCAGCTCGGCATGTCGCTCGCCCGGCAGTGCGACGGGGTGCGCACGGTGCCGGGGCTCCAGTCCAACACCGCGACCGAGCCGATCGTGCTCAAACCGCCGGCCAAGTGCTCCGGCCCGGTCGAGTACGAACGGCAGTTCATGTTCGACGAGTCGGGCAACTTCCGCCTGGTCTGCTACTTCTCCCCGGACCTGCTGGAGGACGCGGGCACGCTCACCGATCCGTCCGGGCGCTGGAGCCGGTCGGTGGAGCTCCTCTGGGACCTGGTGGACCCCGCCGACCACCACCGGGTGATGCTGCCGACGCTGGCGGGCTCCAGCGAGCACGACAACAACTATGCGGACAATCCCTTCCTGACCAGCCTGAGTGGACTGGGATATACCGGAGCTTTCTGGGCGCATTGGCGTGAGCGGGAAGCCATCCTGCGCCAGGCGAAAGACCGCGGCGTGGTCGGCACGGTCGGAGCGTGATCTGACCTGAATTCAATTCTTGACACGCCCCTGAGGCGTGTCGAAGACGCCTCGAATGCCGATGCCGCCGCGGACATAATTATCGGAGCGTGCGGTGCCTCCCTGCCCGTTGCGGTCCAGCTGACCCCTGCACCATTCTGTTACAGGTCGGTCTGACCAGGTGAATGGCCGAGTTGGGGGGAAGGTATGAATCAGAAAGCGGACATCAAGGGGTTACTCTGGCCACTCTCGTCACATTTCGATGGGCGAAGAGACAACACGAGCCGCTGGATCGACGCCGAGCTGCCGGGACTGCGCAGACCCCGCACCACGGTAACCGTCGTACTCGCCGACGCCCAGCCCGCGATTCGGCACGGTGTCCGTTCCGTCCTGGAACGGACGGGGGGCATATCGGTCGTCGGTGAAGCCGGCACGGCGGACGAGGTGATCGCGCAGACGTCCCGCTGCGGACCGCACGTGCTGGTCGTGGACCCGCTGATGGACGAGTGCTCCGGAACGCGGGTGATCAGCCAGGTGCTGAGACTCAGACCCGAGACCGGTGTCCTCGTCTTCAGCGCGGCCGACGACGACGAAGCCGTCACCTCCGCACTCCAGGCCGGCGCACGCGGCTATCTGTTCAAACGGGCCGACGCGGAGCAGATCCTGCGCGGCATCCAGGCCGTCGCGGCCGGCGAAGCCATCGTCGACAAGTCGATCGCCAGCCGGCTCGGCACGCTCATGTCCCGGGCGGCCGGGCGGTACGGCTACCCGTTCCCGCAGCTCACCGACCGGGAACGGGAAGTCCTCGAACGCATCGCCGCCGGAAAGTCGAATGCGGCCATCGCCCGGGAGCTCGTCCTCGCGTCCAAGACCATCAGCAACCGGGTGTCCGTGATATTCGGGAAACTCGGCGTGGCGGACCGCGCGCAGGCCATCGTCATGGCACGCGACGCGGGTCTCGGACACGGCTGACCGCCGATTCGCCCCGCACCCGGATCGGCGGCAGATTCCCTTTCGACAGGGAATAGTTCCCCTGTCGAAAGGGAGCCGTCGGCTCCTAGCCTGATCGACGTCGCCCGTACGGGAATTGCACGACGTCGATCGGAGGGGAACGTTGACGGACCTGGAACAGGCCGACGTGGCCATTCGCAAGGCGGAGCCGGACAATGCGGTCCGTGAACACGGCCTGGATCTCGCACTCCTCCAGCCGTGGCCGGGCCTGAACGCCCCTTTCCGAGGTGCCTGGTGCATTCTGCGTCCCGGCGACGTGTCCGATGCGCACTCCCATCACGAACGCGAAATGTTCATCGCCCTGTCCGGCCGGGCCGAGATCGTCTGCAACGGCCGCCGGCACGCCCTGGCGGCCGGCGACATCGCGCTGATGAAGGCCGGGACGGAGCACCACGTCGTCAACGAGCACGGCGAGGACTTCTCCTACTACGCCATCTGGTGGGGCCGGGACATGTCGGCCGACTTCCTCGCCGAGGAGTTGCGCCGCGACGGCGGGGAACCGACCGGAGCGGAATCGGCCACGTGATCAACTACGACGGCCGCACCTTCCGCAAACCCCAGGGCGACGTCCGCACCGTCGCCGTCTACCACCAGCAGGACGACCTCGTCTGGGGCGAGGTCGCCGGCGGTGACGTGCGCCGCGGGTGGACCGTCGGCACCTGCGAGCCGGACGGCACCCTGCGGATGGGATACACCCTCGTGTTCTCGACCGGCGAGGTGGTCTGCGGACGCACGGTCAACACGCCCGAGCTCGCCGAGGACGGCCGCCTGCGGCTGCGCGAGGTCTGGGAGCGCTACGGCCCGCACGCCGCGACCGGGATCTCCTACATAGAAGAGATCTCCCCCATGGAAGAGGTCCAGTGAACCGCCCATCCGAGTCCGACTGGCAGCGTCTGGAGAAGACCGTGACGGGCCGGGTCCTTCGGCCCGGCGCCCCGGGATTCCACGCATCCACCGCGCCGTTCAACAAACGCTTCACCACCACCCCGAGCGGCGTGCTCCGCGCGGCCGACACCGCCGACGTACGCCGCGCCCTCGCATGGGCCCGCGACACGGGCACCGGACTCGTCGCACGCAGCGGCGGGCACAGCTACGCGGGCTATTCCGCCGGCACCGGTCTGGTCCTCGACCTCAGCGCGCTGAACTCCGTGACCGCAGACGGCTCCACCGGCCTGGTCACGGCCGCCGGCGGCGCCCGCATGGCCGACCTCTACGCCGCCCTCCAGCCCCACGAGATGGCCTTCGCCCTCGGGAACGGGGCCTCGGTCGGCATCGCCGGCCTCACCCTCGGCGGCGGCTCCTCCTCCACCTCCCGCAAGCTCGGACTGACCGCCGACGCCCTCGTACGCACCACCCTCATGACGGTCGACGGGCAGCTGCTGACCTGCGACGCCGAAGAGAACCCCGACCTGTACTGGGCCTGCCGCGGCGGCGGCGGCGGGAACTTCGGCATCAACCTGTCCTTCACCTTCCGGGCGACCCCGGTGACGGACGTCTCCACCTGCCTGCTGCTGTGGGACGGCGCGGACGCCCCCCAGGTGTTCTCCCTGATGCAGGAGATCACCCGGCACGCCCCGGACGAACTCTCGGTCCGGCTCGGGATCAGCGCCGCCGGGTCGGACCCGGTGGTCTCGGCCGTCGGCCTGCACCTCGGCCCCGCGAGCGAACTGCGCGAACTCCTCGCCCCGCTCCTCGCGGCGACCCGCCCGATCCGCCAGGACATCGCCGACCGTACGTTCTGGGAGGCCAAGGACTACCTCCTGCACGAGACGTCGGCCGGCGCGTTCGCCGTGCGCACGGGCTTCACCACCCGGCCCCTGCCCGCCGAGGCGGTCGCCACCGTCCTGGCCTGGCTGGAGCGCCGGCCGGGCAGCGGCAACCCGGACGGCTGCGGGCTGGCCCTGTACACCTGGGGCGGCGCCATCAACCGGGTCGCCCCGGGGGCCACCGCCTTCGTCCACCGGGACGCGCTCGGCCTGGTCAGCCTGGACACCTCCTGGGCCGAGCACGACAGCCCCGCCACCATGGAGGCCAACCTCCGCTGGCTCGCGGGACTGCGCGAGGCGATGGCCCCGTACACGGGCGAAGGCGCCTACCAGAACTTCATCGACCCGGACCTGCCCGACTGGCGCACCGCGTACTACGGTGCCAACTACCCGAGGCTGGTCGAGATCAAGAAACGGGTCGACCCCGACGGCTTCTTCACCTTCGGGCAGTCCATCGGGTCGTGACGCACCGCCTGCGCAGACGCACCGCCTACGCAGACGCACCTGCGGAGAAACAGCGGATCGGGGGGATTGCCGCCCTTCGGGGTGGGCAGACGGCGCTGTGGAGGTTGATAGCCATGGTTCCCCTGCTACTTGTTCTGCTTCTGGTACTGATCCTTTTCGGCGCCGGCTTCGCGGTCAAGATCTTTTGGTGGATCGCGATCGCCGTCCTGGTGTTGTGGCTCATCGGCTTCATTGCCCGCCCGTCGGGCGGCGGCGGCCGCTGGTATCGCTGGTAGTCCGCCCTCAGGGCCTGCGCGCGACCGGCCTCCGCCCCATCCGGGGGCGGAGGCCGGTTGCATGGCGCCGACGCGCCCCGGCCGGTGAATCGCCGCCCCCACCGCGGGGTAGGCGCCGTGCAGATGTCGGGGCAGGCAGGAGACGGGAACGATGACGATGGTGCGACGTTTCTCGGTTCGGGCGGGCGAGAAGCCATGAGCGAGGAGACCCGCAGACTGCTCCTCGACGCCGGGAGCCCAGGCGTCGTCACCCGCTGCCGCGACTTCACCCGCCGGGCCCTCACGGACTGGCACTGGCTCCCCGCAAGCGCGGACAGCGCCGACCCCGCCCGCGTGGCCGCAGCTCCCGAATCCGGGAGCCCCGAGACCCACGGCGACGCCCGGGGCGCAGACGCCGGGCGCGAAGGCGCCGAGGCCGCCGAGGACGTCCTGCTCATGGTCTCCGAGCTCGTCAGCAACGCCTGTCTGCACGCGGGCGGCCCCCGCGAACTGGTCCTGCACCACGACTCCGGCCGGCTGCGCATGGAGGTCGGGGACACCAGCCCCGTCGGCCCCCGGCTCAAGTCGCCCGCCGACCCCGCCCTGCCGGGAGGGCACGGTCTGGTGGTCCTGGCGCGGCTCTCCCGCACCTGGGGATGGGAGCCCTACGCCGACGGCAGGGCCGGCAAGAAGGTCTGGGCCGAAGTGCCCACCCCGCCCACCCGGGCGGGCCCCCCGGAGCCGCCTCCGGTCACTGGTCTTCGAGAAGGCTCGTCCGCAGGCCGGCCAGCGTCCGGCTGAGCAGCCGCGAGACGTGCATCTGGGACAGCCCGAGCCGGTCACCGATCTCGGACTGGGTCAGCTCCTGACCGAAGCGCAGGGACAGCAGGGTCCGCTCGCGCTCGGGCAGCCCCGCCAGGATCGGCTTGAGGGACTCCAGGCACTCGATCCGGTCGTACGCGGTCTCCTCCTCGCCGAGCGAAGGCCGGTCGGCGTACGCGCCGCGGTCGCCCTCCTCCTGCGCCGGAGCGTCCAGGGAGCGCGCCGAGTAGGCGTGCGCGGCCTTCTGCCCCTCCGCGAGCTCCTCGGCCGTGACCTGCAGGTGCCCGGCGAGCTCGGCGTCCGTCGGCTCGCGGCCCAGGTCCTGCTCCAGGGCGTCGTGGGCCTTCGCCGCGTCGATCCGCAGCTCCTGGAGCCGGCGCGGGACCTTCACGGCCCAGCTGGTGTCACGGAAGAACCGCTTGATCTCGCCGACGATCGTCGGCATGGCGAAGGTGGTGAACTCGACACCGCGCCCCGGGTCGAACCGGTTGATGGCCTTGATCAGGCCGATCGTCCCGACCTGGACGATGTCCTCCATCGGCTCGCTGCGGCCGCGGAAGCGGCGGGCGGCATACTTCACCAGGCTGAGGTTGAGCTCGACGAGGGTGTTGCGGACGTACGAGTACTCGGCGCTGCCCTCGTCCAGTGCCCGCAGCCGGTGGAACAGCGACCCCGACAGCAACCGGGCCTCGTCCGTACTCACGCTGAGCGTGTCCTGCGGAATGCCCTCGGTGACCTCTGTGTGCAGCATGTCGGCTCCTCCGACGGATGGTCGCGCCGCAGGTGTGCGGGCACGGCCGTCTCGTGAGCTGTCCTGACAGATATACCCGCCCGGACCGGATACGAAGCGGACCGGTGTGCGACAAGCTCGGGGCGGCGGCCGGGCGGCGGCGCGGAGCCGCAGCTCAGGGCCACGTCAAGGCAGCGGCGGAGAGCGCAGAGCCTGCCGTACCGACCAGAGCACCGACACCAGCGGCACCGCCACCACCGCGCCCAGCACGCCCGCGGCGATCGCCCCTGCCACCACCGACAGGGCGACCACCACGGGATGCAGCCGCACCGCCCAGCTCATCAGCAGCGGGTGCAGCAGGTGGCCCTCGATCTGGCCGATCACCACGATCAGCACCACCACGAGCCCGGCGATCAGCGGACCCTTGGCCGCCAGCGCGACCAGCACGGCCACGGCGAGGGCCACCGGGGAGCCGATGAGCGGGACGAACGCGGCGAAGAACTCCAGCAGGGCGAGCGGCACCGCCAGCGGCACCCCCAGAGCGAACAGGGCGATCCCGACGAGGATCGCGTTGGTGCCGGCGACGAGCACGATGCCGTGCGTGTACCCCGTGAAGGTCCGCCAGGCCGCCCGCCCGGCGACCGCCAGCCTGCCCTGCAGGCTCCGGGGGAACTGGGAGCAGACCCAGCCCCACTGCCGCTCACCCGAATGGATGAAGAACACCGAGCAGAACAGGGCCAGCACGGCGACCGTGAGGGCCTGCACCAGCCGCCCCGCTCCGCTCACCGCGGTACTGAGCAGCGCCGCGCGGTGACTGGAGAGGTAGTCCCCGATCCGGGCCTGCACGTCATGGAGCGCGTTCGGGCTCAGCCGCAGGGGTGGCCGCTCCAGCAGCGGCTCCAGGCGCTCCAGCCCCGCCCGGAACTCCGTCACCAGCGAATTCCACTCGGCGGCCACCGTCTCGCCGACGAAGGCCAGCGCGCCCAGCAGCACCACGATGCTGCCCAGCAGCGCGCAGGCCACGGCGAGCCCCCGCGGGATCCACCGCGCCAGCAGACCGGTCAGCGGGCGCAGCAGGGCCGTGAAGACGAGACCGAGGAAGACCGCCACCCCGACCTCGTGGAACCGGCCGAGGACGATGAACACCGTGTAGACGACGGCGCCGACCACCAGCAGCCGCCACGCGTAGTCCGACACCGTGCGCAGCAGTGGCGACACGGACGGCCTGTCCGGCCGCCTCACCGGCCGTCCGCCCGCGCGGCGGACCGCGCGGGCAGGCCGGGCCCCCGCCCGGCGCGCAGGGCGGGGGCCCGGCCGCCTCGCGGATCGCCTGGTCATGTGGTGCCGCCTCTGCCGATGGCCACCGGCCCGGTGGACGGGAGTCCCGATGGAGGGGAGTACTTCCCTACGAGGTCCCACGCAGGGCTGCCCGCACCACGCACCCGGTGCCGGATTCGCCCGAAGGTGTCCCGTTCCGCGGCCCGTGCCAGAGTGGTGCCAGAGTGGACACGGAGGCTCCATGGACGAAGCGCGACAGGGCCCCGGACTCAGCGAGGAGGGGCTGAGGCGGCTGCTGGACGGCCTGACGGCAGTTCGCGACGGAGACTTCACCACCCGCCTGCCGGAAGGCCCCGAAGGTCTCCTCGGCGAGATCGCCGCGGTCTACAACGGCATGGTCGACCAGCTGTCGCTGGTGACCGCCGAGGTCACCCGGGTCGCCCGCGAGGTCGGCGGCCAGGGCCTGCTCGGCGGCCACGCCCGCGTGCACCGGGTGAGCGGCATCTGGCAGGAGCTCGCCACCGGTGTCAACACGATGGCCGACAACCTCACCTCGCAGGTCCGTTCGATCTCCCAGGTCGCCGCGGCCGTGGCCAACGGCGACCTCACCCGCAAGATCCGGGTCGACGCCCGCGGTGAGATCCTCGAACTGAGCGAGACGATCAACACCATGGTCGACCGCCTGTCCTCCTTCGCCGAGGAGGTGACCCGCGTCGCGCGCGAGGTCGGCACCGAGGGGAAGCTCGGCGGCCAGGCCACCGTCCAGGGCGTCTCCGGCACCTGGAAGGACCTCACCGACAACGTCAACTCCATGGCCGACAACCTGACCAACCAGGTGCGCAACATCGCGCAGGTCACCACGGCCGTGGCCGGCGGTGACCTGACCCGCAAGATCGACGTCTCCGCCCGGGGGGAGATCCTGGAGCTGAAGACCACCATCAACACGATGGTCGACCAGCTCTCCTCCTTCGCGGCCGAGGTCACCCGGGTCGCGCGCGAGGTCGGCAGCGAGGGCAGGCTCGGCGGCCAGGCCGAGGTCGAGGGTGTCTCCGGCACCTGGAAGCGGCTCACCCAGAACGTCAACGAGCTCGCCGGCAACCTCACCCGCCAGGTGCGGGCGATCGCCGCCGTCACCAGCGCCGTCGCCGAGGGCGATCTCACCCGCTCCATCACGGTGGAGGCGCCGGGCGAGGTCGGCGACCTCAAGGACAACATCAACGCGATGGTCGAGTCCCTGCGCGTGACCACCCGCGCCAACCAGGAGCAGGACTGGCTCAAGACCAATCTCGCCCGGGTGTCGGGCCTGCTCCAGAGCCCCCGGGACCTGACCGCCCTCACCCGGCTCGTCATGACGGAGGTGCCGCCGCTGGTGGCCGCCCAGTACGGCGCGTTCTTCCTCGCGGAACACGACGAGGCGGGCGGCTACCTGGTGATGACGGCCTCGTACGGGACTCCCGACGACCCGGCCTCGCCGCCCCGCCGGTTCCGCTTCGGCCAGTCCCTGGTCGGCCAGGCGGCCGGCACCCGACGCCCCCTGGAGGTCGACCGGCTGCCGCCCGGGTACGCCACGATCGCCTCGGGCGCCGGGGCCGCCGAACCGGCCGTGCTCCTCGTGCTGCCGATCGTGGTGGAGGACCAGGTACTCGGCGCCGTCGAACTGGCCGCGCTCAGCCCCTTCACCGCGATCCACCGCGACTTCCTCGACCAGTTCATCGAGGCCGTCGGCGTCAGCGTGAGCGCCCTGATCGCCAACGCCCGTACCGACGAGCTGCTGGAGCGCTCGCAGAGCCTGACCACCGAACTGCGCACCCGCTCCCGCGAACTCCAGGCCCGCCAGGAGGAGTTGCAGCGTTCCAACGCCGAACTGGAGGAGAAGGCGGCCCAGCTGGCCGACCGCAACCGGGACATCGAGCGCAAGAACCTGGAGATCGAGCAGGCCCGGCAGGAGCTGGAGGTCCGGGCCCAGCAGCTGTCCCGTACGTCCATGTACAAGTCCGAGTTCCTGGCCAACATGAGCCACGAGCTGCGCACCCCGCTCAACAGCCTGCTGATCCTCGCCCAGTTGCTCGCCCGCAACCCCGACGGCAACCTCACCGACAAGCAGGTGGACTACGCCGAGGTGATCCACTCCGCCGGTTCCGACCTGCTCCAGCTGATCAACGACATCCTCGACCTGTCCAAGGTCGAGGCGGGCAAGATGGACCTGCACCCCGAGTCCTTCGCGCTCCACCGGCTCCTGGAGTCCCTCGACTCCACCTTCCAGCCGGTCGCGGCCGCCCGAGGACTGGAGTTCCGGGTCCTCACCGGCGGTGATCTGCCCGAGATGCTGTTCACCGACCAGGCGCGGCTGCGCCAGGTGCTGCGCAACCTGATCGCCAACGCCCTGAAGTTCACCGAGCAGGGACACGTCGAGCTGCGCGTGGGCCCGGCGGCGGAGCACGAGCTCCCGGCCACCGTCCGGCCGGGCCGGGCGGGCGTTCTCGCCTTCCGGGTGGCCGACACCGGCATCGGCATTCCCGAGGACCGCCTGGAGATCGTCTTCGGCGCCTTCCAGCAGGGCGACGGCACCACCAGCCGCCGTTACGGGGGCACCGGGCTGGGCCTGTCCATCAGCCGGGAGGTGGCCCATCTCATGGGCGGCGCGATCGAAGTCCGTTCGACTCCCGGCGAGGGCAGCGTCTTCACCCTCTTCCTGCCGCTGGGGACCGCGGAGCGGGCGGCGGCGGCCACCGGGCCGGAGCCGTCCCTCCCGCCGGTGTCCGAAGCCCCGGGCCCGGACGCCCGGGCTGCCGGCACCCCGGTGGAGGCACCGCCGGCCGGGCCCACCGTGCTCATCGTGGACGACGACGCACGCAACGTCTTCGCCCTGACCGAGATCCTGGAGCGGGAGGGGATGCACGTCCTGCGGGCCGAGGACGGCCGGTCCGGCCTGGAGCTGCTGTCCGAACACGACGACGTCGACCTGGTCCTGATGGACGTCATGATGGCGGGAATGGACGGCTACGCCGCCACCGCGGCCATCCGGGCCCTGCCCGGCTACACCCGTGTCCCGGTCATCGCCGTCACCGCCCAGGCCATGCCGGGCGACCGCGAGAAGGCCCTCGCGGCCGGTGCGGACGACTACGTCACCAAGCCGGTCGACGCCGACGACCTGGCCGCCCGCATCCGCACCTGGCTGGGGTGAGACCGGCGCGCACGGTCCCGGGGCGGGCGAGCACGGGCAGGGGCCGGTCGCCCGGGGTCACTGCACCACCCGGACGAGCACCAGGCTCGTGTCGTCGTCCGTGTTCTCCCGCGCCCCTGTGAGCAGCCGGTCGGCCTGTTCCTCGATCCCGGCGTCCGCGAGCTGCTCCACCGCCGTCATCAGCAGCGACACGCCCTCGTCCAGCGGGCTGTGGCGGCGCTCGACGAGCCCGTCCGTGTACAGCACCAGCAGGTCGCCGGGGCGCAGGGCGGTCGCCGTCTCCGTGTACGACACCGACGGCACCGCCCCGAGCAGGATGTCGTGCGGCGGCTCCAACCGGGACGCCCGGCCCTCCCGCAGCAGGACCAGCGGCGGGTGTCCGGCGCTGGCCCAGCGCAGTACCCGCTCGCGCGGCTCGTACAGGGCGCAGACGGCGGTCGCCGTCGGGTGGCCGGGCGCGGCCAGCGCCACGTCGTTGAGCCAGCCCATCAGCTGACCCGCCGCGGCGCCGGTGTACGCCAGCCCCCGCAGCGCGTTGCGCAGCGCCACCATGGCCGTCGCCGACTCGATGCCGTGTCCCGCGATGTCACCGACCGCCAGCATCACCCGGCCGCCGCCCAGGGGCAGTACGTCGTACCAGTCGCCGCCCACCTTGTAGTCCTGTGCAGCGGGCCGATAGCGGGCGCTGGCCAGCAGCCCGGGCAGGCTGAGCGCGTCCGGCACCTCGGGCACGATGGCCTGCTGGAGCTGGCGGACGAACTGCCGGCGCACCGCCGCCTGTGCCTCCATGGCCGTCAGCTGGTCGAAGCTGGCCCCGAGGGCCAGCTCGGTGCGGTAACGGTCGGAGACGTCCTGGAAGACGCCGGTCACCGCGACCGTGACCGCCCCCCGGAGCAGGGGCTCGGCGCTGATCCGCACGTGGCGCAGCCCGCCGTCCTCGCGTACGACCCGGACCAGGGCCTGCGCCCCTTCCTGATGCACGGTCAGCCGTTCCAGGAGCCGGGCCATGCCGTCCTTGTCGTCGGGGTGGATACGGGGCATCAGGTCCCACAGCGGGACGGGCGGTGCGTCCCGTTCCACGCCGAAGACCTCGTACGCCCGCTCGCTCCAGCGCGACACCCCGGAGACGAGGTCCTCCTCGAACAGCGCCAGCCGGTCGAGCCGGTCGAGGACACGGGGCAGCAGCCGGGACGCGTCGTCCGAGGGATGCCACAGGACGACGCACCTCCCGGGCCCGAGCGGCAGCGCCCGTACGTCGACCAGCGCGGCCCCGTCGCGGCCGGGCAGCCGGTCCGCCCGGCGCGGAGCCGCGGCCGCCCGGGCCTGCTCGACGAGCCGGGCCAGCTCCGCGCAGTGCGCGGGCAGCACCTCGGCCAGCACCCGTCCGACGGGCCGCGGCACCTCGGCGAGCGTCCGGGCCGCCATCGGATTGGCATGGCCGACGGACCAGTCGGGCGCCCCCTCGGGACGGAGCAGGACGAGCGCCGCATCGCCCAGGCAGTCCAGCAGGGCGCCGAGCGCGCTCGCGCTGCCGGGGCCCTCCGGATCCGGGTCCGCGTCCAGCACCATGGCCGCGGTGTCGCCGACGGCCTCCACCGCCCGCACCACCGGCGGATCGAAGACCACCGGTCCGGGCCAGCACACCAGCAGCACCCCCGCGACCGAGCCCTTGTGGCGCAGCGGCAGGACGGCCCGCCCGGCCTCGGGGGAAGGGCCTGGCAGGGGGTGGTCGGGCGGCGGCCCGGCGGGCAGCCACCGGGCTTCCCCGTGGTCGAGGGCGGCCCGCAGGGCGCCGCCGAGCTGGGGCAGCAGCCACTGCCAGTGCGAGGACGCCAGGGTGCTGCCTCCGGCCTGGGCGGCGAGCTGGAGGCAGTCGGTCGCGGTCCGCCGCCACAGCCACACCTCCTGTGCGCCGAGGTGGCCGAGCCCGGCGTCCAGCAGGGCCGCGGCGGCCTGCCCCGTGGTCGCGGCCGCGGCCACGGCGGCGTCGGTACGCCGCAAGCGGCGCGGCGCGGCCGGATCCGCCCCGGCGGCGGCCGCGGTTCCGGCGGCGGCGTTCACGATGTCCGCGGCGACGTCGGGGGTGCCCAGGCCCGTCTGCGCGACGAGGCGGCGCAGATGGTCGGCGGCGTCGGCCGGGGGCACGGAGAGCTGGGCGACCAGGACGCCGGTCGCCAGATCCAGCAGATGCCGGTCGGCGCACTCGGCCTGGAGCTCTGCGATCTCCGCGGTCAGGGCGCGCACCGCACGCAGGAGGGCTGCGGAATCGGTCGCGGACCCAGGGTCCGGCACGCCGACGGGCTCGTCCATGTCGCCTCCGGGAGGGAGGCCGGGAGCCCTGAACGGCCCCGACTCAAGGCCATAAAGAGATTATAAAAACGGTCAAATGCTTTGAAAGTGATTCTACTCGGGCATCTCTCCCTCGTGCAGTACGCGCGCGGCCCGCGGCCTGCTTGAGGCGAACCTCTCCGGGCAGGCGCAGGGCCTACGGACAACCCGTACGTGACCACGTCCCCACTCCGGAAGGAAGTGACCCTGGTGCGCATCGCGTTCCTGACGGCGCCGGAAGGCGTCGAGGAGATCGAACTCACCGAACCCTGGAAGGCCGCGACCGAGGCCGGATGGAACCCTCAGCTCGTCTCGACCCGGGCGGGCCAGGTGCAGGCCTTCCACCACCTCGACAAGGCGGGGCGCTTCACCGTCGACCACGTCCTGGCCGGGGACACGGCGGATGCCTTCGACGCCCTCGTCCTGCCCGGCGGCGTCGCCAACCCGGACGCCCTGCGGATGGACGAGCAGGCCGTCGGGTTCGTCCGGTCCTTCTTCGAGGCGGGCAAACCCGTCGCGGCGATCTGCCACGCCCCGTGGACGCTGGTCGAGGCCGACGTCGTACGCGGCCGGACGCTGACCTCCTGGCCCAGCCTGCGCACCGACATCCGCAACGCGGGCGGCACCTGGGTGGACGAGCAGGTGCACGTGAGCCACGAAGGGCCCTCCACCCTGGTCACCAGCCGCAAGCCGGACGACCTGGACGCCTTCTGCAAGGCGTTCGTCAAGGAGTTCGGCGGCTGACCGGGCTGCGGCACGGTCACACGCCCAGCGGCATAAGGAGCCGTCGGACATGATCACTGTCGGGGTTGAGGAAGAGTACGTGCTGCTGGACCCCACCACCTTCCTGCCCCTCCCGCGGGCGGAGGAGGTACGGGCCGCGGCCGGCCTCGGCTCCTGGGCGGACGAGGGGGAAGTGCAGAACGAACTCCTGCAGGCCCAGGTCGAGGTCGCCACCCCCATCTGCACCGACCTGGAAGAGGTCGGCGGCCACCTGCTGCGGCTGCGGCACGCCGTCGGAGCAGCGGCCGAGGACAGCGGATGCCGGATCGCGGCCTCCGCCACGGCCCCGCTGAAGGACGTGGAGCCGGTCCCGGTCACGCAGAAGCTGCGCTACCTGAAGATGCGCGAGGAGGCCCGCCGGCTGGTCGACGAACAACTGATCAACGGCATGCACGTGCACGTGGCCGTACCCGACCGGGAAATGGGCGTGGCGGTCCTGAACCGGCTGCGCGTCTGGCTCCCGACGCTGCTGGCCATGTCGGCGAACTCGCCCCTGTGGGACGGGCGTGACACCGGATTCGCGAGCTGGCGCACGATCGTCTTCGGACGCTGGCCGGTCAGCGGCCCGCCCCCGTGCTTCACCGCCCTCGCCGACTACGAGCAGCGCGTCGACGCGCTGCTGGAGTCCGGGGTGATCGCCGACCGGGGGCAGCTGTACTGGCAGGCACGGCTGTCGGAGCGGTATCCGACGGTCGAGGTGCGCTGCCTCGACGTGCAGCTGGAGGCGACCGATGCGGTCCTGCTCGCCGGAATCGCCCGCGCGCTGGTCAGCACCGCGATCGCCGAGGAGAAGGCCGGGGCCCCGCCGGCCGTGTGCAGCCCCGAACTGCTCCAGGCGGCGAACTGGCACGCCGCCCGGCACGGCCTCAACAGCACCCTCGTGGACCCCGAAGGTCGCAGCCGCAGCGCCGGAGACGTCCTGTGCATGCTGATGCGGCACATCGGGCCCGCCCTGGAGGAAGCGGGGGACCAGCGCGAGGTGGGCGCCCTGCTCCACCAGCTCCTCCAGCAGGGCACCCCGGCGGACCGCCAGCGCCGCGCTCTGGCGGACGGGGGGATGCCCGGCCTGTGCAGCCTGATCACGTCGGAGGCGGCCGCGCGCTGACGGGTACGCCCCTCCTCTTGGCACGCGTCAACCCCGGGTCGACAATCGAAGCGTCGCCCCGGGGGTGACCGGAGCGGAGGGGCCGGCCCCATGCCACAGGACCAGGACGGGCCGCCGGCCGGACCCGCCTCCCCGCTCGCCGTCGCGGCGGCCCTCGCCGCCATCGAGCAGGCGGTCTCGGCGGCACAGGCCCCCGACCCGACCGAGCCCGGCGGCGGCATCCGCGGCCGGCCCGGAGCAGGCGCTCGCCTCGCTCCTGCTCCCTGCGGCACCTCCGGGAACAACTCGCCGCTGGGAGAGCGGCCTGATCGAGGCGGCCCGGAGGGGGCCGGCTGGGCCCAGCTCGCGGCGCCCCTCGGCGTAGCCAGCCGGCAGGCCGCCGAGCGGCGCCATCTGCGGCTGCACCCCCGCGCGGCCGACACCACCGGCGAACAGCGCATCACCGACACCCGCCCCCATCTGCGGGCCGAGCACGCGGAGCTCGCGGACCGCATCGACGCGATGAGCCGCCACACCCACCGCCGCGGCAGCGACGACCGGCGCCGCGACGCCTGAACGGCCCGGAATCCGACCGTCCCGCCCCGCTCCTCCGGCAGGGCCCCGGGATCCGGCGTACGGGCCCGGCCGGAGCCCTCAGCGGCGCGCCGCCCGGTGGTGAGCCGCCCCAGCCTGTAGGGGAGGGGGTACAGGCGAGGTTCTGGAGGACGGATGACGTCAGTGGACCGCTCACCGCAGCAGGCGCCGGCCGCCGAACGGGCCGAACGGCGCAGCGAGCGGCGGGTCGGCCAGGGCTCGGCGGTGCTGCGCTGGCTCTCGACCACCGACCACAAAGTGATCGGCAACCTCTACCTCGTGACGGCGTTCGCCTTCTTCCTCTTCGGCGGGGTGCTGGCCCTGCTCATGCGGGCCGAACTGGCCCGCCCGGGGACGCAGCTCCTGTCCAACCAGCAGTACAACGAGCTGTTCACCGTCCACGGGACGGTCATGATGCTGCTGTTCGCCACCCCGACCTTCACGGGGTTCGCCAACGCGATCATGCCCCTGCAGATCGGATCGCCCGACGTCGCCTTCCCCCGGCTCAACGCCTTCACCTACTGGGTGTACCTCTTCGGTGGGCTCCTGGTGGTCTCGGGGTTCCTGACCCCCGACGGGGCGGCGCCCTTCGGGTGGTTCGCGTACGCCCCGCTGAACGACGCCGTGCACTCCCCGAACTCCGGATCCGACCTGTGGGTCATGGGACTGGCGGTGTCCGGCCTGAGCACCATCCTCGGCGCGGTCAACTTCATCACGACCATCGTCTGCCTGCGCGCACCGGGCATGACCCTCTTCCGCATGCCCATCTTCACCTGGAACGTGCTCTTCACCTCCATCCTGGCGCTCCTGGCCTTCCCCGTCCTCACGGCCGCCCTGCTCGCCCTGGAGGCGGACCGCAAGCTGGGCGCCCACGTGTTCGACCCCGCCAATGGGGGCGCCCTGCTGTGGCAGCACCTGTTCTGGTTCTTCGGGCATCCGGAGGTCTACATCGTGGCGCTGCCGTTCTTCGGGATCGTCAGCGAGATCCTCCCGGTCTTCAGCCGCAAGCCCCTGTTCGGCTACGCCGCCCTGATCGGCGCGACGATCGCCATCACCGGCCTGTCCGCCGCTGTATGGGCCCACCACATGTTCGCGACGGGAGCCGTGCTGCTGCCGTTCTTCTCGCTCCTGTCCTTCCTGATCGCCGTCCCGACCGGGGTGAAGTTCTTCAACTGGATCGGCACGATGTGGAAGGGGTCGATCTCCTTCGAGACCCCGATGCTGTGGTCCCTCGGCTTCCTCGTCACCTTCCTCCTCGGCGGTCTGACGGGCGTCGTCGTGGCCTCCCCGCCGATGGACTTCCATCTGACGGACAGCTATTTCGTCGTCGCCCACCTGCACTACGTCCTCTTCGGCACGATCGTCTTCGCCACCTTCGCCGGCTTCTACTTCTGGTGGCCCAAGCTCACCGGCCGGATGCTCGACGAACGCCTGGGGAAGATCCACTTCTGGACGCTGTTCATCGGCTTCCAGACCACCTTCCTCGTCCAGCACTGGCTCGGCGAGGCGGGCATGCCCCGCCGGTACGCCGACTACCTGGCCGCGGACGGCTTCACGACCCTCAACTCCGTCTCCAGCATCGGGGCGTTCCTGCTGGGCCTGTCGACGCTGCCCTTCCTCTACAACGTCTGGAAGACCGCGCGGTACGGCCAGCGCGTCACCGCCGACGACCCCTGGGGCTGGGGCCGCTCGCTCGAATGGGCGACCGGCTGCCCGCCGCCCCGGCACAACTTCCACGCCCTGCCCCGGATCCGCTCCGAGTCCCCGGCCTTCGACCTGCACCACCCGGAGGTGACCCGTGAAGGGTGAAGCCTGGCTCTTCACCGGTACGGCCCTGTTCTTCGCGGCCACCACGCTCGTCTACGCCTCGTTCTCCCTGGAACCCGCCGGGACCGCGGCCCTGGGCGTCTCCTTCCTCATGTCGAGCCTGGTCGCCGCCTTCTTCTGGCGGCAGTACGGGCGCGGCGGTGAGCGGCCGGAGGACCGCAAGGCGGCGGAGGTCCGGGACGCGGGCGGCCGGCGGGGCTTCTTCCCGGCCCGCAGTTACTTCCCGGTGATGGCCGCCGCGGGGAGCGCGCTGATCGGCCTGGGCGTGGTGCAGGGGCTGTGGATCTGCCTCATCGGACTCGGTGTCCTGCTGCCCGCCGTCCTCGGCTTCTCCTTCCAGAACCTCGACCACCCGGAGTAGGCGCCCCGCTCGGCCGCGCCCCGGCTGCCCCGGCTCCGCCCCGCTCAGTCCTCCTGTCCGGGCGGCGGCTCGGGCCGGTCCGGGCCCGTGATGAGGGCTGCGATCCGCTGCTGCTGCTCGGCGGCCGCGGGGGAGGGGACCCGGTCGCGGTAGTACCAGGAGCTGATCGCCGCCCGCGCCCGGCCGGGCAGCGCCCGCAACCGACCGCCGCCGGCCGCAGGCGGCGGCTCCACGGGCCGCGGCCGTTCCCGTACGAGCAGGGCGTAGGCCTCCTCGGCCGGCAGGGCCAGGTGCTCCGGGTGGAAACCGCCCTCGACGCCCTGGCGCACCAGCCCCGACTCGTCCCCCTCGACCAGCCGCTCCCGCTCCTGCGCCTGCAACGCCAGGCACAGCCGTCTCGTCAGCCAGAACGCCAGCACCGGCACGGCGAGGAACGCCACGCGCAACACCCAGGTCACCGCGCCCACCGGCACGTCGAAGACGAACGCGACGATGTCCTGCCCGCCGGCGACGAGCAGCACGCCGTACGAGGAGAGCGCCGCGACCCCCAGCCCCGTCCGCACCGGCCGGTCGCGCGGCCGGTCGCACACGTGCCGCTCGCCGGCGCCGCGCGTGATCCAGCGCTCGAAGAACGGATAGGCGTACAGCACCATGAAGAGCAGGCCGGGCAACAGCACACCCGTCACCAGCGGGTTCCAGCTCACCGTGTGGCCCCCCGCACGGGTCTCCACACCGGGCATCAGCCGCAGCGCCCCCTCCAGGAAACCGATGTACCAGTCCGGCTGGGACCCGGTGGAGACCAGGTCGGGCCGGTAGGGGCCGTACACCCAGATGGGATTGACCTGCGCCACGCCACCCAGGAGCGCCAACACGGCGAAGACGCTGAAGAAGAGCCCGCCCGACTTGGCCACGTACTGGGGGAAGAACGGGAGCCCGACGACATTGCGGCCGGTCCTGCCGCGCCCGGGCCACTGGGTGTGCTTCAGCATGAACACCAGCAGGACGTGCACGGTGATCAGCGCCAGCAGCAGACCCGGGACGAGCAGGATGTGCACCGGGTACAGCCGGGACACGATGTCCTGCCCGGGGAACTCGCCGCCGAAGGCGAACATGCTCACGTACGTCCCGGCCACCGGCAGCGAGAGCATGATCCCCTGGGCGATCCGCAGGCCCGTCCCGGACAGCAGGTCGTCCGGCAGCGAGTAGCCGGCGAACCCCTCCAGCAGCGCCAGCATGAACAGGGTGACCCCGATCGTCCAGTTGGCCTCACGCGGGCGACGGAAGGCACCGGTGAAGAACACGCGCAGCATGTGCGCCCCGATGGCCGCGACGAACAGGATCGCCGCCCAGTGGTGGATCTGCCGGATCAAGAGCCCGCCGCGCACGTCGAAGCTGATGCTCAGCGTGGACAGGTACGCCCGGGACATCCGCACCCCGCGCAGCTCCGCGTACGAGCCGCGGTACACCGACTCCGCCATCGAGGGCTCGAAGAAGAACGTCAGGAACACGCCCGTCAGCAACAGGACGACGAAGGAGTAGAGCGCCAGCTCGCCGAGCAGGAAGGACCAGTGGTCCGGGAACACCTTCCGCAGCACGCCCCGGGTCGTCTCCACGAGCGGCAGGCGGTCGTCGAGCCACGCCCCGCTCCGCAGCGCCGCTCGCCGCGTCCTGGCCTTCGGGCCCGTCTTGTGTGGCCACCCCAGCACCCGCGTGCACCTCCTGTCTGAGCCCTCGCCATGCGTGGCGGGAGGTCGAGCGAGTCGCCCGGAGTGTGGGCAACGCTACCTAAAGTGATAATTGCGGATCAATGCAGACACGGTGCACATCACCTGTGGCGCATCATGGAAATGCACCCGCCGCGGGAACCCGGGCACGGGCCGGTCGATGGACGGAGCGTGAGTGGTGGAGATTTCTACGAGGGAGGTCTTCGGCGCCCCGTGCTGGGTCAGCCTGATGGCGCGCGATCTCCTGGGAGCACAGCAGTTCTACGGAGCGGTCCTCGGCTGGAAGTTCCGGCCGGCCCGCCTGGGGGAGAACTTCACGGTCGCCGTGGTCGAGGGGGTGCCGGTGGCCGGCATCGGGGCCCTGGCGGAGGACCTGGCGGTGGCGGCCGCCTGGACCCCTTACTTCGCCGTCGACGACGCCGATGTGGCGGTCGACCGGATCCGCGAGCGCAGCGGCACCATTGCCGTCGGCCCGGTCTCCTTCCCCACGGGCGGCCGGGGTGCGCTGGTGGCCGACCGGGACGGTGCGGCCTTCGGGATCTGGGAGGGCGGGGTCTCGGCGGACTGGAGGGTGGGTGTCGGACCCGCGCCCGCCTGGCTGGAGCTGCGGACGAGGGACGCCTTCGAGGCCGCGATCTTCTACGGCGAGGTGCTCGAATGGGCCACCGGCCGCCCCGGCTGCTGCGAGGTTTCTTACGAGGACGCCCAGGTCGTCCTGCGGCAGGCGGGCGAACCCGTCGCCCGCCTCAACGGCGGGAGCGAGGAGAGCCCGGTCTGCGGCCAGGAGACCCGCCCCCGCTGGCACGTGCACTTCCGCGTCGCCGACCTCGACGAGGCGATCGCCGCGGCCGTCGCAGCCGGCGGAACCACCCTCTCGACCATCATCCCGAGCCCCACCGAGCGCTGCGTCACCCTCCGCGACCCCGAAGGGGCCATGTTCATCCTCACGGCCGTCCGCTCGGACTGAACCCTGGCCCGGGTGGACCACCGCGCTCGCGGGTCGCACCCGTGCGGTGTCCGCTCGGAGCGTGACCCACGCGACCGCGCGCCCCACCCGCCACCGGTGGACCGGACTCCCCCCGGCGGCGGGCGCCGCGGTCATGGCCGCGGGAATCCTCTCCGTCGGACTGCACCTGACCGGGCACGAAGTGCTGTCGGCGGCGGCCCTGGCCATCGCCGCCGTGCTGTGGCTCGTCCTCGCCGGCACCTTCGCGGCCCGGCTGGTGCGCGACCGGGGCCGCTTCCGCGTCGAGGCCGACACCCCGGCCGCCCTCACCGCGGTCGCCGCGACCACGGTGCTCGGAGCCCGGGTCTCCCTGCTCGGCCGGCAGACGGCCGCCGCCGCGCTGCTGGCGTTGGCCGCGGCGCTGTGGCCCGTGCTGCTGCTCAACGTCGTACGCCGATGGAAGCGGCGGATGCCGGGGGCGGTGTTCCTCGTCTGCGTGGCCACCCAGGGCCTCGCCGTCCTGGCGGCGGTCCTGGCCGCCGCCCTCCACCTCGACTGGCTCGCCCGGGCCGCCCTGGCCGCCTTCTGCCTCGGCCTGGTGCTCTACGTCGTGGCCCTCGCCCGCTTCGACGTCCGCGAGGTGGTCCGGGGCGCGGGCGACCAGTGGGTGGCGGGCGGCGCGCTGGCCATCTGCGCCCTGACGGCATCCAGGCTCACCGCCTCCCCGGTGTGGACCGGTGCGGTCCACACGGCCCTGCGTACCGCCACGCTGGTGACGCTGACCCTGTCCCTCGCCTGGTACGTGCTCCTCCTCGCCGCCGAACTGCACCTATGGCGCCCGCACTACGACATCCGCCGCTGGGCGACGGTCTTCCCGCTCGGCATGACGGCCACGGCCTGCCTCTCGGCAGCCGGGCCGACCGGGGTGGGCTGGCTCGGCCGGCTGGGCGAGGTACTGCTCTGGATCGCGGTCGGGGCCTGGCTGCTGACCTTCGCGGCCTTCCTCGGCGCCCGCCGGGCAGCGCGCCGGCACGGCTAGTGCTGTGACCGGACAGGTCCACCGGGTCGCGCCGCCCGGCACGGCACCTCGCTGCGTTGTCGGACCGCGCAAGTACGTCCAGTACGAGCCGCGGGCCTCCGCCTTGCGATGCACCGCACCGGACAACGCGACCCGGCAAACCTTCCCGGCCACAGCACCAGGCCGGGCCGGTGCAGCGCTACGCGGGCCCTCTCCGCCGGCGGTGCCGGTACGCCGCAGCGGCCACCCCGAGCAGCAGGACCACCGCCACCGCCAGCGTCCACCGGGGCCCGCGATGCAGGGTCAGCAGGCCGCCCGTCAGGGCGCCGAGGAACAGGGCGGCCACCGACACGACCCGCCGGAGCGAGGCCCGCCCCCACGGAGCGACGGCCAGGCCCGTCAGCGTCCGGGTGACGACCGTGGTGGTCAGGTCCGGTACCGCGTTGCGGTACGCGACCGCGTTCTGCAGCCCCATGCCGAGCGCGAGCAGCAGTACGACCGCGAGCCGCCCCGCCCCGCCCGTCGTCACGGCGAGGGCCACGGCCACCAGCCCCGCCTGGGCCGCCACCAGCGGGCCGAACATCCGGGGCGCCGCACCGTCGCCCGGCAGCCGCCGGGCCGCGGCCGCCCCGGCCAGGAAGGCGAGGAGCGCCAGCAGCGAGGCGGCGATGGACAGTTCGCGCTCGCCGGCGAGCGCGAAGCCGAGGAACGCCACGTTGCCGGTCATATTGGCGACGAACACGTGGTCCATGGCCAGATAGCTCACGGCGTCGACCAGCCCGCTCACGAAGGTGAGCACGACCAGCAGGGGCGGCAGCACCCCGTGCGGTCCCTCCGCGCCCTCCGGTCCGGGCGGGAACAACTGCGCGGCCAGCGTCCGCAGGAGCCCGCGCCGGGTGGATCGCATCTCAACGCCTCCTCGGGGCGCGCACGCGCCGGGCCCGGAGTAGGGTCCCGCCATGGCCTACACGTTCCAGGTGACCATCGACTGTGCCGACCCGCACTCCCTCGCCGACTGGTGGGCCGAGGCCCTCGGCTGGGAAGTGGAGCCCAGCGACGAAGGCTTCATCCGCGGCCTGATCGCCGCCGGGCACGCCGACGAGGACGACACCACCACCCACCGCGGCACCCTCGTCTGGAAGACCGGAGCCGCCATCCGCCACCCCGAGGGCCTCGAACGCGCGCCGCGCCTCCTGTTCCAGCTCGTTCCCGAGCCCAAGGCCGTCAAGAACCGCGTCCACCTCGACGTGCGCACCGGCCCCGACGACCCGGACGAGGTGGTCGAACGCCTGATCTCCAAGGGCGCCAAGCGCCTCCACGACGGCCGTCAGGGCCCCCACACCTGGACCACCCTCACCGACCCCGAGGGCAACGAACTCTGCGTCTCCTCCTAGACCCTGTCCGGGGCCCCGGCGGCGGTCCACCCCACACCCACCCGGACCAGGCATAATTCGGTACCGGGCCCGTCCTCCTGCACGTGAGAATGGAGCATCTCGAACCGGGAGGAACCCATGGGCCCCCAGGCCTACCTGACGCTGCACGACCTCATACCGCCGCAGGACCTCGCGGCTGCCATCGAGGCCGGGCACGTGATCCGCAAGCCGCACCCCGAACTGCCGCTGTCCCTCTACTCGTACACGAGGACGGCCCAGTACGAACACGCCTGGAACCGGGCGACCATGCGCTGTCGCGGACTGGTCGCCGAGGACACCACCGGCGCCGTCGTCGCCCTCCCGCTGCCGAAGTTCTTCAACGTCGGCGAGCACGAGTCCGGCCGGCCCTACGCCCCGGCCCTGCCCGACGAGCCCTTCGAGGTGTACGACAAGGTCGACGGCAGCCTCGCGGTGGTCTTCCACTACGCGGGCCGCTGGCGGGCCGCCACCCGGGGGTCCTTCACCAGCACGCAGGCGGCCTGGGCGCAGCGCCGGCTCGACAGCCGGGACACCACGGCCCTCGTCCCCGGAGTGACCTACCTCGCGGAGATCCTGTACCCGCAGAACCGCATCGTCGTCGACTACGGCGACCGCCGCGACCTGGTGCTCCTCGCCGCCTTCGGGCCGGACGGCACCGAGGTGGAGCTCACCGAGGCCGCAGCCCATTGGGAGGGCATCGGATCCGTCGTCACCGTCTGGCCGGCCATGCCGCTCGACGAGCTGATCGCACTGACCGAGTCCAACACCCTGCCCGGCGGCCGGAGCACCACCGGCACCGACGCCGAAGGCTTCGTACTCCGGTTCGCCTCCGGGGTGCGCGCGAAGGCCAAGCTGTCCGAGTACGTACGCCTGCACAAGGTGCTCACCGGCGTGACCGAGCGGGACATCTGGCGCGCCCACGGCATCCAGCGTTTCGCCGGCCTGCCGGCCAAGGCGCTCCGGCAGGCCCTCGGCTGCTCGCCCGAGGAGATCGAGGCGGGCGGCGGCAAGCCGCTCGACGCCCTGCTGGAGCAGGTCCCGGACGAGTTCGACACCTGGGTGCGCGAGGTCATCGCCCGACTGGAGGACGCAGCGGCCCGCCGCGGGCGCGCCATCGACGCGGCCTTCGGGGAACTGGCGCACCTGGCCGGCGACCGCGCCGCGTTCGCGCGCGCCGTGCAGGCCCTGCCCGACCGGGACATCCGCGCCGCGATGTTCCTGCGGCTGGACGGCCGGCCGACCGAGCTCCTCGTATGGCGGCAGCTGCGGCCTGAGGCGTCCAACCCGTTCACGACCGATGAGGAGAACTGACCCGTGTCCGAAGAGCCCGCCCGCCCCGTCGTCCATGTCATGACGGGGCTGCCCGCCTCCGGTAAGACGACCGCGGCGCGCGCCCTGCAGGCCGAGGCCGGCGGCCGGATGCGCCGCGTCAACCTGGACGACCTCAGGGCCATGCTCGACGTACCCGACCCCGAACGGGGCCGTTCCCACCGGCACGAGCAGACCGTGCTGGCCGTCCAGGACGCGGCGGTGCGCGCGGCCGTCGAGGACGGCTTCGACGTGGTCGTGGACAACACGCACCTGACCTCGCGGATCCCCAAGCGGCTGAAGGCCGCGGTCGGCGGACTCGCCACCTTCGTCGTGCACGACTTCACGGACGTGCCGCTGGAGGAGTGCCTGCGCCGGGACGCCGCCCGCGAGCGGCCGGTCGGTGAGGAGGTCATCCGCATCCTGGCCTCCAAGCACGCCAGCGCCAAGAAGGGCGGCTGGCGGCTCACCGCGGAGTGGTTCAACGACCAGCCGACCGTCGAACCGTACGTGGCGGACCCGGCACTGCCCTCGGCGGTGATGTGCGACATCGACGGCACGCTGGCGCTCACCGGCGACCGCAGCCCGTACGACTTCACGCGCTGCGAGATCGACGCGCTGAACGAACCGGTGCGCTACGCGCTGGACGCCTTCCGGCGCGCCGACGGCGACACGATCGTGCTGCTGTCCGGGCGCGGGGAGGAGCACCGTCCGCAGACGGAGGCATGGCTGCGGCGGCACGCGGTGCCGTACGACGAGCTGTGGATGCGTCCGCTCGGCGACACCCGGCGCGACGACGTGGTCAAGGCAGAACTGTTCGACGCGCATGTGCGCCACCGGTACGCGGTGCGGGTGTCGCTGGACGACCGCGACCGGGTGGTCGCGGTGTGGCGCCGGATGGGGCTGCCCACCTGGCAGGTCAACTACGGCGCCTTCTAGCCGCGGGGCCGCCGCCGGGAGCGCCGCCGAGTGCGCCGCCCATACTGGGGGCATGAAGGTGTTGATCGTGGACGCTGCCAATGTCGTCGGGTCCGTGCCGGACGGCTGGTGGCGGGACCGGCGCGGTGCGGCCGAGCGGCTGCGCGACCGGCTGGCGGAACGGGCGGCGTCCCGGGGCTCCTGGCCCGGGAAGGGCGGGAGCGAGGAGATCGTGCTCGTCGTCGAAGGCGCCGCCCGGGGCGTCGAGTCCGTCCCCGGCGTACGGGTGGACCCGGCGCCCGGCAGCGGCGACGACCGGATCGTGGAACTGGCCGCGTCCTTCGCGGACCGAGGCTGCGTGGTGGTCACGGCCGACCGGGAACTGCGTGAGCGGGTTCGGGCGTACGGTGCGGAATGCGTGGGGCCGCGTACCGTACGCCCGGGGGACTGAAGGCGTTCAGCCGGTCAGTCGCACCACTT
This sequence comes from Streptomyces sp. NPDC043680, assembly GCF_056436685.1. NCBI lineage: Bacteria > Bacillati > Actinomycetota > Actinomycetes > Kitasatosporales > Streptomycetaceae > Streptomyces > Streptomyces sp. NPDC043680. Next base: position 89,385 of record NZ_JBWKCE010000004.1, read on the forward strand.
CACGCTCTCCAGGTTCTTGACGTAACGGGCGGAGGCCCAGGCCTTCTTGTGCTCGCCGAGGGCGCGGGCCTCCGTGCCCTCCTGTTCGGTGCCGTCCGCGTTCTCGTCCTCGCGGCCGCCCTCCTGCGCCCCGTCTTCGCCGGACTCGTCCTCCCTGGACTCGTCCTGCTTGCCCTTGCCGCCGTCGTGCCTGCCGCCGTCGTGCTTGCCGCCGTTGGGCTTGCCTCCCTCGTGCTTGCCGCCGCCCTCGGCGTGCTTGCCCTCGTTGTGCTTCCCGCCGTCCTCCTCTGACGAGTCCTCCTTGGACCCCTTGTCCCTGGACGATTTCTCCTTCGACTCGTCGTCACCGGATTCCTCGTCGCCGGATTCCTCGTCCCCGGCCTCGTCGTCCCGGGCCTCGTCGTCCCGGGCCTCGTCGTCCCCGGGCCTGCCCTCGTCGTCGTGCTTGAGGTAGAGGCGGTACCACAGGCTGTTGCCGTCGACCTCTTCACCGTGCTGCTTGCACACGAGGCCGACCTTGTCCTGCGGCTTCAGGTGGCCCACGGCGGACGAGCGGGTGGTCGGCTTGCTGCGGACCGTCAGCGGAATGCGCGAGACGACCCTGCCGACCGTGTAGTCGCGGCCGGAGTGGTTGCCGGACTTGTCGCCGGACGGCTTGAAAAGAACGATCTCTTGTGAATCCGAGTCGCCCCTTGTGTCGTGGTCGTCAGCGACGGCGGCGCCCGCGCCGATCAAGCCGAGCACCAGGCTTCCGGCGGTGAGAGCGAGGATGTTCCTGGTGGGCTTCTGCATGTGCAGGCTCCTCTACGAAGACATCCGCCCGCCCGCGGTCCGTCCGCGGCGCGGGGCGGCAGCCGGGCGGCTGCCAGGGACGACTATGGCGAGGACGGGTCGTGGTGCCCGGGTGACGCACCGCCGTTTAACCCGAAATGCCCAATATATACGTAGCAGTGATTGGGTGTCAGATCATATGAAGAATGGGGGGTCGGTGCACCCCATCGGGGGACTCCCGCACCCCCGGAGGCTGGCTAGCATTTCCATGAGCGCTTTTTCATGCAATCCCATATGGGATTGCATGATCATGCACGTCCGGCGAGGAGGGGTCGAATCATGCAGGTGGGCAATGGCGTGGTGGCGAGCGGGATTCCCGGTGCGGTCTGGGTGAAGAGCAGTGCCAGTGTGGGCAACGGGAACTGCGTGGAGCTCGCGGTGCTGGGCGGGGGCGCCGTGGCGGTGCGGAATTCCCGTTTCCCCGACGGTCCGGCGCTGGTCTTCACGGCCGCCGAGATCGCGGCCTTCATCGAAGGTGCCAAGCGCTCGGAATTCGACCGGTTGACCTGAATGAGCCCAAGGCTTGGGCCAAGGCTTGGAGCGGCAGGCGGGTGAGCCTCATTCTGGGACGGACGTCCACCCCGGTCATATGGGAGTTCTTATGACTGCCCTCCCCGAGCCGCTGCCCGACTCGGTCGCCCCCGTCGTGCCGCTGGGCCAGGATCCGGGACGGGCGGCGACCGACCGCCTGCTCGGGCAGGAGCTCAGGAGGTGCCGTGAGGCCCGAGGCCTCACCCTGAGGCAGGTTGCCCCGGTCATCCGCGGGTCGGTCTCGAAGATCAGCCGCCTGGAGCGGGGCGAGAGCCCTCCCCGGCCGCGGGACGTGCTCGCCCTGGCCAGGTTCTACGAGGTCGACGCGCAGGAGATGCGGGTGATCGAGCGGCTCCTGGAGCATGCCCAGGACGCGGAATGGTACGAGCAGTTCAGCGACGTCACCCCCGGCTTCCTCAAGCGCCTCATCCAGCTGGAGGGTGACGCCGAGGAGATCTGCGTCTACGAGAACCTGGTCGTCCCCGGAATCCTCCAGACCCGCGCCTACGCCCGCCACATGGTCCGCGCCGTCATGCCGAGCGCCGAGCCGGAGGAGGTCGAGCGGGTGGTCGAGCTGCGGGCGGAGCGGCAGCTGCGCCTGCTGGACGGCCCGCTGCCCCGGGTGGTCGCCCTGCTGGAGGAGAGCATCCTGCACCGCCGGTGCGGTGACGCCGAGGTGATGCAGGAGCAGCTGAAGCACCTGCTGCACGCCGGCGACACCGACAAGGTCAGCATCCGCATCCTGAAGATGTCGCGGGAGTGGGGTGTCACACCCCCGTACCCGATCACGCATCTCAAGTTCAGCAACGGCGAGCAGTCGGAGCTCGCCTACGTGGAACACATCAACGGCGCGAACTACGTCACCAAGCCGCGGGCCCTCGACGACTACCGCAACGCCCTGAGCAACCTCCGCAACGCGGCGGCGTCCAAGGACGAGAGCATCGACCTGATCCTCCAGGCCCAGCACCGTTTCGGCGACGCGGAGTCCTAGAAGGCCCGGAGCCGGCCGACCCCGCCCCACTCGACCCAGTCCCGGGGGCGGTGGGCCGGGGGCGGGGGTGCGGCGTCGGGACGCCAGTCGACCACGTCCACCAGGCCGGGGGCCAGGATGTCCAGGCCGTCGAAGTACCGGCGTACCTCGTGGGGTTCGCGGACCCGGCCCCACGTGCCGTGCGTGGTGACGTCCATCAGGCGGGTCACCTCGTCGCGGACGACGGGGTCCTCGCTGACCAGTTGGCAGATCACCATGAAGCTGCCCGGCGGCAGCAGGGCCGCCGTGTTGCGGACGACCGCGGCCGGGTCGTTCTCGTCGTCCGTGTCCTTCAGGCAGTGCAGCACGGAGACGAACAGGGCGGCGATCGGCTGGTCCCAGTCGAGGAAGCCGTCCGTCTCCTGCCGGATCTCCGCGGTCCGACGCATGTCCTTCGACAGGACCAGGGTGCGGCCGTCCTCGTGCAGCGTGGTCTGTGCGTGCGCGAGGACCATCGGGTCGTTGTCGATGTACGCCACCCGGCACCGGGGGTCGGCCCGCTGGGCCACCTCGTGCACGTTGTCCTGGGTGGGCAGACCGGACCCGTGGTCGAGGAACTGCCTGATCCCGTACTCCTCGACGAGGATGCGGACGACACGCCGCAGGAACGCCCGGTTGTTGCGGGCCAGCAGCTGGGTGCTGGGGGCGATCTCCAGGAGCCGGGCGCAGGCCTCGCGGTCGCTGGCGTAATTCTCCACCCCGCCCAGGAGCCAGTCGTACATCCTGGCGACGCTCGGGGTGTGCATGTCGATGAGCGGTGAGGGTGTCCCGGGGGTCTGCCCTGACTCCATGTGCCCTCCTGGTGGACCTCGTCGAAGGCCCTGCGGCCGGGGTGGCGGCCCATCGTAGGGAGTCGGGCGGGGCGTGCCAATCTCTCGTGCACGGGTTTCGGCCAGAATCGACGGGAGGCGGCGGGGGCCGGGGGGCGGGGCCGTGCCCGCCCTCGAACGGGCGCGGCCCCGCTGGGCCCAGGGGCCAGGGCGTGGCCGACTCCCGGTCGGACGAGGAAAGTCCAAGCAGCGGACGCCGGGGATGTCGCCCATCCGCAGCGTGGAACCCGCCTACCCCCGGAGGAGGTGACCCTGTACAACCTAGGGGATACACAAGGGGGTTGGCGGGCAGGTGTCCGCACATCCGGCCGTGGTCCGGCTCCGCGCCCTGCTTCCGGCCGTCGCCGAGATCGTGTACGCCCTCGGCTCAGTCCGGATCTCGGCCACCATGCTGCGCAACTGGCCTGATCCGCATGGTTACTGGCGGGACACCGGCGCACTCGCCTACCTCCTGCCGGCCGCCGTGTACCTTCCGCTCGTGCTGCGCCGGCGCTTCCCCGTCGCCGTCCTGATCAGCACGGCGCGGCCCGCTCAGCGTCGGGTTCGTGACCGTCACGACCCTCGTCTGCTGGCGACGGGCGACGGGTGACGGCTCCCGGCGGCTGAGCGAGCTCACCTTGCAACACCGCCTGGAACAGGAGGAGAAGGTGCGCAGGGCCGTGCGGGAGGAACGCATCCAGATCGCCCGCGAGCTGCACGACGTCATCGCCCACCACGTCTCGGTGATCTCCGTCCGGACCGGGCTCGCCGGATACGTCTTCTCCTCCGACCCGCCGACGCCCGCCGGGCCCTCGACGCCATCGGCGACAGCGCCCACGAGGCCCTGGCAGAGATGCGGTGCATGCTGCTGGTGCTCCGCGAGGAGGGGCCCGGACCCGGGCCGGAGGGCGACCACCCGGTGTCCGGGCTGGGGCGCCTGGACGAGCTGGTCAAGCGGGTGGGGGAGCCCGGCGTACCCGTCGAGGTGCGGACCACGGGGACGCCGTATCCCCTTCCGGCCGGGATCGACCTCTGGGGGTACCGCGTGGTGCAGCAGGCTCTCACCAATGTGATCAAGCACGCCCCGGCCGCGCGGACCACCGTCCGCGTCCACTACGACGCGGACGAGGTCGGGGTGCGCGTCACGGACATCGCGCAGCGGCTCGTCCTCAGCGCCGCCACGGTCGAGACGCACGTGCGCCGCTGTCCGGGCAAACTCAAGCTGTCCAGCCGCGCCCAGGCCGTCGTCCTCACCCATGAAGCCGGGCTCGCGGCCCGCGCCGCCCGTGCCGTGTCGCCGCCCGTGACGTCCCGCCGGCCGAGGGACCCGTCGGCCTCGGTGCCCGATCGGCCGTGACCGCCCCTCCTGCGGATGCGCGGGTCCCCGTACGCGGCCACAGTGGCCCCATGGGTATCGAAGACTTCGGCGGCGGCCCCGGGGCCCAGCAGACCGGCGTACTGGTCGTCACGACCAACGACGCACCCGGCTACCGGGTCGAACAGGTCATCGGGGAGGTGTTCGGCCTCACCGTGCGCTCCCGCCACCTGGGCAGCCAGATCGGCGCGGGCCTCAAATCCATGATCGGCGGCGAGCTCAGAGGGCTGACCAAGACCCTGGTGGAGACCCGCAACCAGGCCATGGAACGCCTCATCGAGCACGCCAAGGCCCGCGGCGCCAACGCCGTGCTGATGATGCGCTTCGACGTGACCGACGCCGCCGACGTCGGCACCGAGGTGTGCGCGTACGGGACGGCCGTCGTCCTCGCGCCCGCCTCGACCTGACACCTGCTCCCGCCCGGGACCGCGGCGGCCGCCGTGCCCGTGACGATCAGCTCGCCCGAGCTCTCCGTCCGCGTGGACAGCGCGGCCCTCCGCGTCATCGACTACACGCGGCGCGCCACCGGGGACGTGCTGCCCGGCAACGAGGACCCCATCGGCGTGCTCCTCGTCAACGGGACGGCCGCCACGACCGGCAGCTTCGCGGACACCCCGCCCAGCAGGACGCCTCCTTCTCGCCGAGGGCCGCCCGGTACGTCAGACTCAGGGCCACGAGCGAGGTGAACGGCAACCCCTGGACCTCGGCGGCCGAGCTCAACGCCGGCTGCCCGCCTTGGACATGAGAAGGAACGAGGCAGCGCGATGAGTGGTGGGAAGTCGGCGGCAGAGGTGTTCGACGCACTGGCGGAGCGCTACGAGGAGGCCTTCGGGCGGATCCCCGCCCAGCAGGAGGCCCTCGACTGGCTCACCGCCCGGCTGCCCCGCGGCGCCCGGGTGCTGGACGTGGGCAGCGGAACCGGCCGCCCCACCGCCGAGACGCTGGCCGCGGCCGGCCACTCGGTCACCGGGATCGACGTCTCGGCCGCGATGGTCGCCCTCGCCCGCGAGCGGGTCCCGCAGGCCCGTTTCGAGCAGGCGGACGTCCGCACGTACACCCCTGCGGAGGCCTTCGACGCGGTGTGCGCCTTCTTCCCGCTGCTGATGATGGAACAGCAAGAGGTGGCCGCGTCGTTGGAGCGGATGGCCTCGTGGGTCGCGCCGGGCGGCCATCTTCTCGTGGCCACGGTGCCGGGGGACATCCGCGACCTCGCCATCGAGTGGATGGGCCACCAGGTCACCGTCAGCAGCCTGTCCGCGCAGGAGTACGTGCAGCGGATCGAGGCGGCCGGCCTGGAGCTGCTGCACCGGCACACGCGCCTGTTCCGGCCCGAAGGCGGCCTCGCCGACCCCGAGGAGCACCTCTTCTGCTACGCGCGGCGGCCCTGAGCGCGGCGTCCTGCCGGCCCGTGCCTCACCGCCTGCCGGGCCCGGAAGGTGGTTGGCGGTGGGGGAGAAGTACCGCATCCACCTGGTGTACGGGAACTGCCGTACGGGGAAACGCCGTAGGGGCAACCGTTGAAGCGGGAAGCGCTGTACGCGGGCGTCGCCATCTGCGGATGGTGATCCCACCGGCCGTGCCCCTCAAGGGGGCGTGGGAGCCCGGTCCTGTGCGCCCGGCTCCGGGCGCAGGGCAGCGGCCCGCTGCGGGCGCAGCCCCGCGGCCAGCCCGGTGACCACCACGGCCAAGCCCAGCCAGACCGGCGGTCCGGGCATCCCGCCGCCCGAGAGGGCTCCGACGGCCGCCGCCGACAGGGGCGCGACGCCGGTCAGCAGCCCGGCGCGTCCCGCACCGACCGCGGCCACCGTGCGGTACCAGAGGAGGAAGGCCACCGCGGTCACCATGACCGCGAGGTACCCGGCGGCCGCCCACTGGGCCGGGCCGAGGGTGAGCAGACTGGCCGGACTCCCGGTGAGCAGGGCCACCACCGTCAGCATCACCGCCCCCAGCCACACCGCGTGCACCGACACCCCCCACGGGCCGTGACGGCGCAGCACCGGCACCGCGAGCAGGGTGAACCCCGCCTCGCAGGCCAGCGCCAGCCCGGCCCAGGCCACCCCGGCCGCATCGGTCCGCCCCGTGCCCTCGACCAGCACGGCCCCGGCCACCACCAGCACCGCGGCCACCAGGATCCGACGGCTCGGCCTCCGCCCCTCCAGCAGCGGCCCGACCACCCCGAGGAGGACGGGTACGGAGGCCACCGCGACGGCGATGACGGCCGGTTCGGCATGCCCCACCCCGCGGACGACGGCCACGTTGAACAGGACCAGGCCGGTGGCGGCGATCCCGGCCAGCCACAGCCACTCGCGCCCGCGCGGCCGCAGGACCGGGACGCGGGCCGCCCGGGCGAACGCGAGCAGCAGCAGGGTGGCCGCCAGGTACCGGACGGCCTGGGTGGCGAACAGCGGGGCATGCACCAGGGAGCGGGAGACGGTGACGCTGCTGCCCACCAGCACCATGCCGAGGGTGCCGGGGGTGAGGTCGCGGAGCGCACGGCGCGGCGAGGGCGGGGAGGTGTTCATACGGTCCAGGCTCTGCCAGCATTGGACCCGTGGACAGTGCCGAACGGAGCAGGTCTCAGGGGTCCAAAACGGCGGGTCCCCCGCGCGGTGGCCGTGCGCGGCCCGACGGCGCCGGGTCCGACTTCCTGCAGCTCGACATCGGCCGGGCGCCGGCGGGCGGGCGGACCGAGTGGCTGGCGGACCGCATCCGCGCGGCCATCGCCGACGGCACCCTCCCGGTCGGCAGCAGGCTCCCGGCGGGCCGGGTGCTCGCCGCGGAGCTCCGCGTCTCCCGGGGCCTGGTCACCGAGGTCTACCGGCGCCTCGCGGACTCCGGGCAGGTGGTCGGCCGCGGCCGCGCAGGGACGGTCGTCGTCGCCGCGCCCGTCATCGCCGCGCCCCCGGCGACCGCCACCCCGCCCGCGTCCGGGAGCGCCGGCCGGCCCCCGGCCGACCCGTTCGCACCGCGGGAAGCGGAGGCGCTCGTGGACGCGCTGCGCGCCGTGCCCTGCCGGATCGACCTCTCGCCCGGCGTCCCCGACCTCACCGCCTTTCCGCGCACCGCCTGGCTCCAGGCCGAGCGCCGGGTCCTGGCCGGGCTGACCCCCGCGGACTTCGGCTACGGCAACCCGCAGGGCGCCCCCGCGCTGCGGGCGGCGGTCGCCGGCTGGCTGGCCCGCAACCGCGGCATCCGGGCCGATCCCGACGAGGTGGTCGTCGTCTCCGGGGTCGCCCAAGCGCTCGGTCTGCTCGCGCACGTGCTGCGGGAGGACGGCGTACGGCGGGTGGCGGTGGAGGACCCCGGCTCCCTCGGGGCCCGGCAACAGCTGGAGTACGGGCGGCTGGCGACGGTGCCCGTGGCGGTGGACGAGGCCGGGCTCGACACCGCCGCGCTCCGGACGAGCCGTGCCCAGGCGGTGCTGCTGACCCCGGCGCACCAGTTCCCCACCGGAGTCGTACTCGACGGGGAGCGCCGCCGCGAGCTGCTCGGCTGGGCGGCGGCCGGGGGAGTGGTGATCGAAGACGACTACGACGCCGAGCACCGCTACGACCGCGCTCCCGTTCCGGCGCTGCGCTCCCTGCTGCCCGAGGGCGTCTGCTACGCCGGGAGCGTGTCCAAGCTCCTCGCGCCCGCCCTGCGGCTGGGCTGGCTGCTGGTCCCCCCGAGGCTGCGGGACGCCGTGGTCGCCGCGAAGCGCTACGCGGACCTGGGCAGCCCCGTCCTCGCCCAGCTCGTGCTGGCGCGGCTGATGGACTCCGGCGAGCTGGAGCGCCACCTCCGCTTCGTCCGGCGCCGCCACCGCAACCGCCGGGACGCCACCCTGCGCGCGGTGGCCGCGCACCTGCCCGGAGCCCGGGTCCACGGCGCGGCGGCGGGTCTGCACCTGATGGTCACCTTCGACGGGGCCGTCTTCGAGGACACCGTGCTCGCGGCGGAGGCCCTGGCCCTGGGCGTCAAGGCGCACCCGTTGTCCTGGCACCGCATCCGCCCGGGCGCCCCCGGCCTGGTCCTGGGCTATGCGGCGGGCCCGCCGAGCGAACTGGAGGAGGGCATCGGCCTGCTCGGCGAGGCGCTGCGCCGGACCGTCCCCCGGGGCGCCGGATGAGGAACCTTATGCTCGGGGCATGCACCGCCAGCCCACTCCCGACGTATCCGTGATCATCGCCGTCTACGACGCGCTGCCGTACCTCAGCGACTGCCTCGAATCCGTCGTGCAGCAGAGCATCGGGATGGAGCGCCTGGAGGTCATCGCCGTCGACGACGGTTCCACCGACGGCAGCGGCGCCGAGCTGGAGCGCTACGCCGCCCGGTACCCGCAGCTGCGGGTGCTGCACCAACCGAACTCCGGAGGGCCGGGCGCCCCGCGCAACCGGGCCCTCGACCTGGCCCGCGGCCGGTACGTCTTCGTCCTCGACGCCGACGACTACCTCGGACCCGAGGCCCTGGAACGGCTGGTGGCGATGGCCGAGGCACAGGGCAGCGACCTGGTGCTCGCCCGGCAGGTGGGCCTGGGCCGGACCGTGTCGGAGAAGGCGTACCGGCATGCCGAGGAGGCCGACCTCTACACCTCCGAGGTCTACCGCTCCCTGCACTCGGCCAAGCTGATGCGCCGGCAGGTCCTTGAGGACGGGCACCTGCGCTACCCGGAGGACCTCTGGTACGGCGAGGACCAGATCTTCATGACCTCCGTGTTCCTGGCCGCGGGCAAGATATCGGTGGTCGGCGACTACGACTGCTACTTCCTGCGCCGCCGCGACGACGGACGCAACATCACCTCCCGGCCCCGGAGCGCCGAGGAGACGGTGGCGCACATCGAGCGCGTCATGGCGCTGGTGGCCGAGCGCGTGCAGGACCCGGTGGGCCGGCGCCGCATGCTCGGCCGGCACTTCCGCAGCCTGCTGAGCACGGCGCTGCGCCCCGCCGTCCTGGCCCGCCACACGGACCCCGGCTACACCGCCGAGGTGTACGGGCGGGCGCGGGCGCTCGTCGAGACGTACTGGACGCCGGACATGGGCGGGGAGCTGGCCCGGATCGACTGGATACGGCTGTACGCCTTCGCCTGCGGGCCGCTCACGGCCTTCGAGCAGCTGGTCGAGTACGACCCGGCGAAGGAGCCGGAGCCGGCGGAACTCGTGGACAACGGACGGGTGTACCGCTGCTACCCGCTCTTCCGGGATCCGGCGGCGGCTCTGCCGGACGTCCTCTTCGACGTGACCGACCGGCTCAAGGCCCGGCACCACCTGGCGTCGATGTCCTGGCAGGGCGGCCGGCTGCGGCTGACCGGGCACGCGTACATCCAAGGTCTGGGGACCGGCCGGATGGAGAGCGAACTCGTCCTGCGGGCACGGGAGACGGGCCAGGAGCACACCGTCCCCGTCCTGGCCCGACCGACGCCGGAACTGACGGAGAGGGACCCGGAACTGGCCATGGCCGGCTTCTCGGCGGACGCGGACCTCGCGACCCTCGCCGCGGGGGAACCGCTCGCGCCGGGCACCTGGGACTGCTTCCTGAACGTCAGGGCGGACGGCGTCACCCGGACCGTCCGGCTGGGCCGCCGGCACGCCCCGGACCTGGACCGCACGGCACGCCGGGCGCGCGTCCTCGCCCGCGACGCGGGCGGCGCCACCGAAGTGGCGGCGGCCCCCTTCTTCACCGCCTACGGGAACCTGAGCTTCGAAGTGGTCCGCAGGCTCCCCCTGCCGACGGGGTGAACCGACCGGCCGATGCAACGGCTCGGCCCCAAGCGGCTCGGCGGGAAGCAGCTCGGCGTGAAACGGCGCGGCGGTGCGCGGAAAGTTTTCCGGCGAAGGCGGCAACCTCCCCCGGGGTCGCGCGTCGTGGGGGGTGAAGGGCGCAGTTCCGCGCCCCCAGCCGATCGTGGAGAGTCTCCTGTGAACAACCTGAAGCGCGTTCCCCTGCCCGTGCGCCGGGCGGCCGTCACCGCTGCCGCCGCCGCGGCGGCCGTTGCCCTCGCCGGTCCGGCCTTCGCGGCGCAGGGCGCTTCGGCCACGCCGTCGCCCGTGCCCAGCGTGGCGCCGAGCGCCGTTCCGAGCAGCGCGCCGTCGCCGTCGCGCAGCATGCCGCCCACCGCTGCCCCGAGCGCCGCTCCGACGCCGTCGCGCAGCGTGCCGCCCACGACCGACCCCGCCGCCCGGCCGAGCGCCGTGCCCACCGCCCCCGCGCCCGCCCCCGCCGACCAGGCCGGGAACGAGCTCGCGCATACTGGCTCCTCCGCGACCACCACCGCCCTGGGAGCCGGAGCCGCCGTGCTCCTGGCCGCCGGGGCGGGGACCCTGTACGCCGTACGGCGCCGCGCCAACGGCTGAGGACCCCGTGCTCCACCTCGCACCGACGGCATCACCGGCATGCCCCGCAGGCCCCCTCGTGCCCGGCTTCGGCCGGGCGTGGCGGGGCCTTCGGGCGTGGCTGCTGCGCCGCGAGCACCTCACTCCGCCGAAGTCCGCGCGGCCGTACGGGCCGGTGCCCGCGCCCAGGTACCCGTACGCGGACGCACCGTACGCGGACGCACCGTACGCGGACGCACCGTACGAGGCCGCACCGTACGAGACCGCACCGCGCGGGGACGCATCGCGCCCCACCGTGACCGAGCTCTACCACGCACACCGGCTGGGCATGGTCCGGCTGGCGCTGCTGCTCGTCGACGACCTGGCCACCGCCGAAGACGTGGTCCAGGACGCCTTCACGGCCCTGTACCGGCGTCACGGCGAGCACATCGGCGAGGTCGACAACGCCCTCGGCTACCTGCGCACGGCCGTGGTCAACACCTCCCGCTCCGTCCTGCGCCGCAGGCGCACCGCCCGCGCGTGGACCCCGCCCGCCCCGGCCGACATACCGTCCGCGGAGGAGTACGTGGTGCTCGGCGAGGCACACCGCGAGGTGCTCGCCGCCCTCGGCCGGCTGACCCCGCGCCGTCGCGAGGTCCTCGTCCTGCGGTACTGGGCGGACCTCAGCGAGGCGGAGATCGCGACGACCCTCGGGATCAGCCGGGGCGCGGTCAAATCGAACGCGAGCCGGGCCCTGGACGCGCTGGAGCGGATTCTGGAGGGACGGATATGACGCAGGCCGAAAGCGCCGTCGAGCGCAGGCTGCGCCAGGCCCTCGACGCCCGCGCGGACGAGATCACCCTCCGCGACCTGCGCCCCGCGGATCCGCCGGGAGCGCACGCGCGGCACCGGTCGGCAGGACGGCTGTGGCTGCGGCGCTTCGCCCTGCCGCTCGCGGGACTCGCGGCGGCTGCGGCCGCCGTGGCGGGCTACCTCGTCCTGGGGCCGGAGCAGGCGCCGCCGCGGCCCGTGCCGCCGGCCTCACCGCCCGAGATCCCGGCGTCCCCCCGTACAACGGAGCCCGGCACCCCGCACGCCTCTCCGGAGCCGTCCACGCCGCGCCCGCCGACGCCCCGGACCTCCTCCACCCCACCCCGAAGCCCCGGCCCGACGCCCTCGGGCCCGAAGCCCCCTTCGCGCTCCCTGACCCCGTCGGCGCCGGTCTCCTCACCCCCGCAGCCCCAGCCGTCGTCCCCGCCCAGCGCCAGTCCCTCCCAGGGGTGAGGGAGGAAGGGCCGGTGGTGTCCGGCCAGGATGCGCCGGGCGGTCCCTACCGCGTCGTGGGGCGGGTGTTCTCCACCGCCGCGACCAGGGGGGCGAGCTCCGGGTTCTGTGCGGCCTCGTCCAGCGCCTCGCGCAGGGCGGTGTCGTTGGTCGGTCGGGCGGCGGCCAGCAGGGCCAGGCCCGCTTCGCTCACGTCGGTGTAGATGCCCCGGCGGTCGGTGTCGCAGATGTAGCGGTTCAGCAGGCCGCGGTCCTCCAGCCGGCTGACGAGGCGGGTGGTCGCGCTCTGGCTGAGCACCACCGAGTCGGCGACCTGGTGCATTCGCAGGTGGCCGCCGGGGCCGCTGTGCTGGCGGCTCAGGACGTCCAGCAGGGAGTACTCCCGCACGCTCAGTCCGTGGCCGGCCTGCAGGGCCCGCTCGATGTGCGCCTCGATCCGCCCGTGGAGCAGCGAGAGGGCGCACCAGCCCTGGGAGAGGGCGGTGAGCGCGCTGTCCGTCGCCGTCATGGACTCCTCCTCGGGAGCGTCGTCAGGGCGTCCTTGCGGCCCCAGGACCCCAGGATAGGACACCTCCGCAATAGCCCGCGCTTGCAAATATCCCGCGTCTGCAATTAATGTGGACGCACGTAAGCGGCGTAGGCAACATACGCGCCCTGCGGCACCCCCACCTCCCCTGAAGGGCACCTCCCCTCATGCCTCTCGCACTGCTCGCCCTCGCCATCGGGGCCTTCGGGATCGGCACCACCGAATTCGTGATCATGGGCCTGCTCCCGGAGGTCGCCGGCGACTACGGCGTCTCCATCCCCACCGCCGGCCTGCTGGTCACCGGCTACGCCCTCGGCGTCGTGCTCGGCGCCCCGCTGATGACCGTCCTCGGCACCCGCATCCCGCGCAAGCGCATGCTGATGCTGCTCATGGGCCTCTTCGTCGTCGGCAACGTGCTCTCCGCGCTCGCCCCGGCCTTCGGCGTGATGCTCGTCGGCCGCGTCGTCGCCTCCCTCGCCCACGGCGCCTTCTTCGGCATCGGCTCGGTCGTCGCCGCGGGGCTCGTCGCCCCCGAGAAGAAGGCGGGCGCGATCGCGATGATGTTCACCGGCCTGACCGTGGCCAACGTGGTCGGCGTCCCCCTCGGCACCCTGGTCGGCCAGACCCTCGGCTGGCGCGTCACCTTCCTGATCGTCGCCGCCCTGGGCGTGCTCGGCCTGCTCGGCATCGCCCGGCTGGTGCCCGAGCTGCCCCGCCCCGAGGGCGTCCGGATCCGCCACGAGCTGGCCGCCTTCCGCAACGTGCAGGTGCTGCTCGCGATGGCGATGACCGTGCTCGGCTTCGGCGGCGTCTTCGCCGCGATCACCTACATCACGCCCATGATGACGAACGTCGCCGGTTTCGCCGACACCTCCGTCACCTGGCTCCTCGTCCTCTTCGGGCTGGGCATGGTGGGCGGCAACCTCGTCGGCGGCCGGTTCGCCGACCGGGCGCTGATGCCGATGCTGTACGTGTCCCTCGGCGCCCTCGCCGTCGTCCTGGCCGTCTTCACGGTCACCGCCCACACCAAGGCCGGCGCCGCGATCACCGTCGTCCTCATCGGGGCGCTCGGCTTCGCGACCGTACCGCCGCTGCAGAAGCGGGTCCTCGACCAGGCCGCCGGCGCCCCGACCCTTGCGTCCGCCGTCAACATCGGCGCCTTCAACCTCGGCAACGCGCTCGCCGCCTGGATCGGCGGGCTGGTCATCGCCGCCGGGCTCGGCTGGACCGCCCCGAACTGGGTCGGCGCCGCGCTGGCCGCCTCCGCGCTGGCCCTCGCCCTCGTCTCCGGCGCCCTGGAGCGGCGTACGGCCTCCTCCCGCCCCGGCCGCATCGTCGCCTCCGCCGGAACCGCCTCCGCCCCCGTCGCCGTCCACCACTGATCCACGACCCGTCGTACGTCCGCACACCTTGGAGCACCCCGCATGTCCCGCACCACCACCCCCCGCACCGCCGTCGCCCCGCTGACCACCGAGGACGCCGAACTGCTCCTCGCCGCCGCCCGCGACGCCGCCGAGCAGGCCGGCGCCACGGTCAGCGTCACCGTCCTCGACGCGGGCGGCCACCTGCTCGCCTTCCGCCGGGACGACCGGGCCATGCTGGTCTCCGGCGAGACCAGCACCCGGAAGGCCTTCACCGCCCTCCAGCTGAACGCCCCGACCGCCGACCTCGTCCAGGCCGTCCAGTCGGGCGGGCCCTTCCACACCCTGCCCACGGCCCTCGACCGGCCGCTGCTGTTCATCGCGGGCGGGCTCCCCGTGCACCGCGAACGCCGGCTGATCGGCGCGATCGGCGTGGGCGGCGGAGCACCCGAGCAGGACCCTGCCTTCGCCACCGCCGCCCTGACCGCCCTGGCCTGACGCCCCCGGTCGCGCGCCCGCGTCCCCCGTGCCACGTTGGTACGGGGGACATGGGTGCATGATGCGGAATTCCAGGCAGTACAGGAGGGTCCACGCCATCGCGACGGCCACGGCAGCCGCGCTGGTCTCCCTTGCCGTCCCCGGCTGCGCCACCGCCCACGAGGACCGCGCGCCGGGTGCGGCCTCCCCGGCCCCCGCCACCCCGGCCGCCACCACGGCGCCCAGTGCTTCGCCCAACCCCGAGCCGACCCCGGCGTACCCCCTGTCCGCCGCCCCCCGCACCATTCCGGCCGTACGGGAGCACACGCCGGCCCGCGGCCCCGGCTGGAAGCCCGCCGCGGGCGCCCGGGTGGTCGTGGCACCGGTCGACGGCAAGGCCCTGGCCGACGAGGGCAGGCTGCTCGCGGGCGAACTGCACCTGGGATACGCCGAGTCCGCGACCGTGAACCGCGGGGATGTCGAACTCGCCCTCGGTGCGAAGGGCTCCGGGACCCCCGAGTCGTACACCCTCATCGTGCGCGACGGCCGGGTGCGCGTCACCGGCCCCGACGAGGCCGGGGTGTTCTACGGCACCCGCACCCTCAAACAGGAGGTGAAGTCGGGCGGTTCGGCCCCGGAGGGGACCGTGCGCGACGCACCGGCCAAGCCCCAGCGCGGCCTGAACCTCGACATCGCGCGCAAGTACTTCACGCCCGGCTGGATAGAGGACCGGCTGCACGAGCTCGCCGACCTCAAGCTCAACCAGCTCGGCCTGCACTTCTCCGACGACCAGGCCTTCCGGATCGAGTCCGACACCCACCCCGAGATCGTCTCCACCCCGCACCTCAGCAAGGCCGAGGTCCGCAGGATCACCGCGCTCGCCGCCCGCCTGCACATCACCGTCGTCCCCGAGATCGACTCGCCCGGCCACCTCGGCGCGGTGCTGCGCGCCCACCCCGGGCTCCAGTTGCGCGACGTCCAGGGCAGGGCGGTGAAGGGCGCCGTGGACATATCGAACCCCGCGGCCGCCAAGCTCGTGGACGAACTGCTGCGCGAGTACCTCCCGCTGTTCCCCGGCGGGTACTGGCACCTCGGCGCCGACGAGTACCAGGCCCTCGTCTACAAGAACCCGCAGGCCTCCTTCCCGCAGCTCGCGCGGGCCGCGCAGCAGCGCTACGGTGCTTCCGCCCGGGTGCAGGACCTGGCGACGGGCTGGCTGAACGACCGGGCCGCCGTGGTCCGTCCGGCGGGCAAGGCACCCAAGGCGTGGAACGACGGGTTCTTCGCCGGGGGCGTCGTCCAGGCCGCCAAGGACATCCAGGTGGAGTACTGGACGGGCAAGGAGAACGGGGCCCGGCCTCCGCTGGAGTACCTGCGGCAGGGGCGCAGGCTCGTCAACCTCAACGACGAGTTCCTCTACTACGTGCTCGGCGAGCCCAACCAGTTCACCTATCCGACCGGTCGGCGGATCTACGAGCAGTGGACCCCGCTGGTGCTGCGCGGCACGACCGCGGTGCCGGCGGGCTACGGGGGCCAGGTGCTGGGCGCGCGCCTCGCCGTCTGGTGCGACCTGTCCGGCGCGCAGACCCCGGCCCAGGTGGCCGAGGGGATACGGCTGCCGCTGGCCGCGCTGTCGCAGAAGGTGTGGGACGCGCGGACGCCGAAGCCCGCCTGGGCCGAGTTCAAGGCCCTCGCGGACCGGCTCCGGGGACCGGGCGGTTGAACCGGCCCGGCCCCGGATTCCTGTTCACGCAGGGGTACTCGTCGTACCCGTTCCGGTCCGGTCGCGGCGTTGCCACCGGCGCCGGACCCACTGGGCGGCCAGCGGGAGGGCGGTGATCACGGTGAGCACCCAGGCGCCGGCGAAAGCCCAGATCAGCGGCAGTGAGACGGTGACCGAAGCGGCGATCAGCAGCGCCAGCGTCACCGCGGCGAGGCCACAGGCCGCCAGCATGCGGTGACGCAGGTGTGCAGAGCGAAGGATCCGGTCGAGCGAACGGTCGGCCTTGAGTTGGGCCTCGATCGCGGACAGCGCGTGCCGCTCGCGGTCGGACAGTCCCCCTCCGTCCATGGCAACCTCCACTTGCTGCCGCCGCCGGGCGCGGACAGCAGCTCTGACCTGCGCATACCCGCCCGGGAGCGGGCCAATCCCGGGCGGGGCGGGGGTCACCAGATGGAGTTGACCCACTCCGGGTGGTCGATGAACGGGTTCCGGTTGTGCTGGAACGTGCCGAATATGACCTGGTTGCGGCGCTGCTCGAAGGCGTCCGGCGGGTCCTGCTGGTTCCACTGCTTGAGCAGGGCGAGCCGGCCGAAGTAGGGGGCCGTGCCGTTGTTGACCCGGTCGTTCATCTCCAGGTTCGGGAAGCCGTCCTCGCCCTCGTAGCGGACGGCCATGTAGAGCAGCATGCGCGCGACATCGCCCTTGACCGCGTCGCGCGGCTCGAAGGAGTCGGCGTCGGTGTAGCTGCCGGGGGCCTCGGCGACCGGGCTACCGCCCATGTCGAAGTCCTTGTTGCCGCGCGTGCTGTTGACCGTGACGTCCTCGGGGCGCAGGTGGTGCAGGTCGGTACCGGGGCCCGTGACGGTGCCGAAGTCGCCGTGGCTCTTGGCCCAGACGTGCTCGCGGTTCCAGTCGTTGACGCCGCCGCCGTTGGTGGACTTGGACTGCGAGCGGCCGGAGTAGACCAGGATGACGTTGTTCGGGTTCGCCGGGTCCTGGTCGGTCACCTTCAGCGCGTTCCACACGCCGTCGTAGGTGACCTTGGACTGGTTCTTGATGATGTTGTGGAGCGCGGTCTTCAGCGCGGCACCGGTCTTGCCCTCGGCCGTGGCGTAGTACGCGTCCACGGTGGTCGCGGTGGTGACCGCGGCCGCGGCGTCGGCGTGGGGAGCCGCCGAACGCTGCGAGCCGGCCGACGCGGTGGCCGGCACGAGCAGGAGGGCGCCGGCGGCGAGCCCGGCTGCCCAGGGTGTGTGGCGGAAAAGTCTCATGGTGTGGGGGCACCTCTTCACGTACACCGCCCCCGCCGGTGCAGTTGGCGGGGCGTCAGTGGCAGAGCGAGGCTCACATTGTCATGTGCCCAACAGGTAAACGCCATGTTTCAGGAGTCCGGATTCTGCCCCTCGGCATCCCTTTTCCGGACGGCAGTGATGTGCTGAGGTTGCGGGGTCAGTCCGTGAAGCAGCAACCACCGCTGTTCTCAAGGCAGTTGAAAGGACATCACATGGCCATACGGTTGGGTCGGCGCAGGTTCCTCCTCGGCGCGGCCGCAGCGCTCGGCGGCGCGGCCGTCGCGGGGCCGCTCGCCCCGTTCGCCCCGCCCGCCCGGGCCCAGGACCGGACCGGCGCCGGGACCGCGGCCGCGGGCGGCCGCCCGGACACCATCGCCACCCCTCCCGGCTTCCAGCCGGAAGGCATCACCGTCTCACCCGGCGGCACCGCCTACACCGGGTCGCTGCTGGACGGGTCGATCTACCGCGCGGATCTCGCCACGGGCAGGGGCCGGATCCTCGTGTGCGGAACGGGCCCGATGGCGGTCGGCCTCAAGCTCGACGGGTACGGGAGACTGCTCGTCGCGGGCGGCGACAGCGGCGAGATCCGCGTCGTACGGGCCGCCGACGGCCGGATCCTGGCCACTCACCGGGCGGCGACCGGCACCGCCTTCGTCAACGACGTGGTCATCGGCTGCGGCGGGGCCTGGTTCACCGACTCCTTCAACGACGCCCTGTACTTCCTGCCTCCGGGCGCCGGCGCGACGCCGCGCCCGCTGCCGCTGGGCGGTGAATGGCTGCCCACCCCGCCGGGTGGCCAGGTCTGGGGCTCCAACGGCATCGAGCGCACGCCGGACGGCCGCGCCCTCGTGGTGGTCAACGACAACGCCCAGGCGCTCTTCCGCGTCGACCCGCGCACCGGCGCCGCCGCCCGGATCCCGCTCGACGGCGGGGCGGTCGGCAACGGCGACGGACTCGTCCTGCACGGCCGCACCCTGTACGTCGTACGCAACTGGGCCTACGCCGTCGACGTGTTCACGCTCAGCGCGGACGGGCGCCGGGCCGCGTTCGTCAAGCGGATCACCGACCCGCGCTTCGACGAGCCGACGACGGCCGCGGTCCACGGCGGACGCCTCTACGTCGTCAACGCGGCCTTCGACGCCGACTGGTCGGACCCGGCCACCGCGTCGGCGATCGTCAGCTGCCCGTTGTGATCGGCGGAGCCGGCTCGCTCTTGTAGTTGGCCGAACCGAAGTTCTTCTTCACCGCCGCCTCCCAGGAGCCGTCCTCGACCATCTTCTTGAGGGCGGCATTGATCTTGCCCTGGAGCTCCTTGTTGCCCTTCTTGACGCCGATGCCGTAGTTCTCGTTGCTCAGGCTCAGCCCGATCAGCTTGAACTTGCCGGCGTTCTCCTTCTGGGCGGCGTACCCGGCCAGGATGGAGTTGTCCGTGGTCATGGCGTCGACGCGGCCGTCGGCGAGGGCGAAGACGCACTCCGAGTAGCTTTCGAGCTCCAGGAGGCTCGCCTTGGGGGCCAGCTTGCTCTTGATGTTCTCTGCCGAGGTGGAGCCGGTGACCGAGCACAGGTTCTTGTTGTTGAGGTCCTCGGGCTTGGTGATCGACGTGTCACCGGCCCGGACCATCAGGTCCTGGTGCGCGAGGAAGTAGGGGCCGGCGAAGTCGACCTTCTCCTTGCGCTTGTCGTTGATCGAGTAGCTCGCCGCGACGAACTTGACCTCGTTGTACTGGAGCAGCAGCTCGCGGTCGGAGCTGTCGACGCGCTTGAACTCGATGTTCTCCGGCTTGTAGCCCAGCTCCTTGGCGATGTACGTGGAGACGTCCACGTCGAAGCCGGAGAAGGTGCCCCCCGTCTCGCGCAGGCCGACGCCCGGCTGGTCGAACTTGATGCCGATGGAGAGGTTCCCCTGGGGGCCGTCGTCGCCGCCGCAGCCGGAGGCGGTCAGGGCGAGGCCGATCACTGCGGCCAAAGCACCGGCCTTGGGAACCTTCATTGCTGCACTCTTTCCTGGGGTCGCGGGACGCGGAGCGGGATCGCCGGTACGCGTGGAGCCGCGGAGACGTGAGAAGCGTCGAGACGCGTGTACGAGGAAGCTAGGAAGGTGGCACGCGGCATGTCACTGGATCTGAGCAAAACTTGAGGTAACGATCCGGCTCGACGGGTATTTCTCCGGCGGATTCGGGCCCGAACGGGATGAAGGGGGCTGCTGCGACGGTCGGTTCGGTGCGAAAGGGGTGGAAACACTCTTCTCGTCGACGAAGGCGTACGAATCACCCGCATGCGGGCATTTCCGTCTCCGGCGAGCGCCGGCCGGATCACGCCGCTCGGAAACGCTCCGGGGCCGGGCGCATCGGTACAGGACGGGACGGCTGACGGTCCGGCGGTGGCCGGATGGCATTTCAAACTGGTGATCGAGTTCGGCCGGCGAGGCGGTATGATCTCCGCCAGCAAGGCCGTAGCGCAGAGGTCGTCGCGCCCACGCATCGAGCTGGAGGACGTCGGTTCGAATCCGACCGGTCTTGCGCCTTCTTCACGTGTTCGTGAGGTCGTCATGTCGTTGTGGACGCCGGTCACCGGCGAAGAACCGGTGGAGTGGTGATGACACAGCCGACACCCGTACGGTGCCCCGCGATCGAGCACCCCGACCTGCCGCTCGCCGACCCCGCGGGACTCGACCCGCTGCTCGCCCGCCTCGCCGCGGGCGGCGCCGTCGAGGCGGACGAGGCGTTCCCCGTCGGGACCCTCCGTGCGGACGGCCGCGTCGACCTGTGCAAGCAGGGCCTCGGGCCCGCCGGCGCGGCCCGCGTCGTGTCCGCGGCCGCCCACTCCCCGCACGCCCGGCACCTCCTCCTCGGCACCAACTCCATCGGCGACGAGGGCGCCCGCACCCTCGCGGACGCCCTCCGCGAGGGGCAGTCGGGAGGACCGGACGCCGGAACCCCGGCCGGTCACAGGCTGCACACCCTCTACCTCGGCTGCAACCGCATCGGCCCCGACGGGGTGGCGGCGCTCGCCGGTGCCCTCGCGGACGACACCACCGTCCGGGCCCTGTGGCTCAAGCGGAACCCGCTGCGCGAGGACGGCGCCCGCACGCTCGCCGCGCTGCTGCGCCGCAACCGCACCCTGCGCACCCTCGACCTGGTCAACACCGGCATCGAAGACGGGGGAGTACGCCTTCTCCTCGACGCCCTCCGCGAGCGCGGGACCCCGCTCGAACGGCTCTTCCTCGGCGGCAACGGCCTCACCGCCGAGGCCGCGCCGCTGCTCGCCGACCTCATCCGGGAGGCCGGGGTGCGCGAGCTGTACCTCCCCGCCAACCACCTCGGCGACGAGGGCGCTGCGGTCCTGGCCGAGGCCGCGGCATCCGACCCCGCGCGGCCGGTCCGCCTCGGGCTCGGCGGCAACGGCATCGGCCCCGCCGGCGCCCGCGCCCTCGCCGACGCCCTCGGCGGCATCGAAGCCCTCGACCTGGGGCGGGCGATGTCCGAGCGCAGCCTCGGCTCCGCCGGGAACACCACCGGCGACGAGGGGGCGTACGCCCTCGCCGCCGCCCTTCCCGGCAGCCCGCTGCGGCGCCTGGAGCTGCGCCACACCGGGCTCACCGGACGCGGCGCGAAGGGCCTGCTGGCCGCCGTGCCCGACGGCTCCCCGCTGGAGTACGTCGGCCTCGGCCCCGGCCTGCCCCGCAAGGTGAAGCGTTCCTTCACCACCCGGCTGCGGCCCGCCCGGCCGGCCCACCCCGACCTCGCCGCGATCACGAGCGTGTACCGGTGAGCGCGGCCGCCACACCGCCCGGGGGCCTCCTCCCCGAGGACGGCCCGGTCTGGCAGCGGATCCGCCGCCACGCGGTACCCGGCTGGATGATCCGCCGCGCCACCGAGCACCGCCTGGCCGGCGACTGGCGGGCCGCCTGCGCGGCGGCCGCCGTCGACGTCGCCTTCGACCTGCCCGGAGTCGCGGCCCGCCACGGGGCCCCGGTCGCCGAAGGGGTCGAGGCGGACCTGCGCCACCTCGCACCCGACCTGCTGCGCTGGCACCTGCCCCGCCTGCTGGGCGGCCGCACCACCCTCATGCCGGACGTACGCGTCCTGCTGGCGCGCTACGGCACCTCCGCCGAGGCCCCCGTCCTGTCCGTCACCACCGGCCCGATGATGGAGGGCCCCCAGCGGCTCCGGCTGCACTGCGCCCCGCTCACCGCCCCGGACCTCGTCCACCCGGAGCATCTTTACGCGGTGGCTTTCCAGGGCGAGGACTGGACCGCGGCCCGCCCCCTGTGGGACGCCCGGCACACCGCCGCGCTGCCCGAGCTCCTCGGCGGCCTCCCGGGCCGGCTGCCGTTCCTCCGCCCGGACGGGACCCCGCTCGGCCCGGACGAGCTGCCCACCGCCGACCCAGGCGGAGCCGACCCGGCCGGACACACCGAATGGGTCGCCCTCCTGCACCAGGGCGGCCGCGCCGAAGAGGCCTACGCAGCCGCCGGCCTGGAACGTGACCTGACCGTGCCCAGGCCCCCGACGTACGGCCGGCCCCTCGATCCGGAGCGGGTCCTGGCGGGCGCCCGCATCGACCTGGCCCGACTGGTGGCCGAGGTACGGCGCCTCACGGCGGCCGGAGCGGGGGACACCTTCCGGATCCCCCACGGCCACCCGCTCCTGCTGGAGCCGGCCGGCACCGGCGCGGACGCCCGTGTGCGCATCCGGGTCGGCGAGAACCGCGGCCACGAGGGGGTCCCCCGGCTGCCGCAGTACGCCTGGCAGCGCTCACCCGACCTGGAACTCCTGCGCACCGGCCGGATCACCCCCGCCGAACTGCACCCCCTCGTCTGCGCCGCCCTCTTCCCGCAGGCCGCTCCCGCGGCGGGACCGCCCGAGCCGCCCGAACCGAAGGCCGTACGGGTGCGCTGCCGCGGCGCGTGGCACGAGGTCCGCTCCCAGGGCGGCGTACTCGACCTGCTCCCGCACAGCGCGGAGGAGCAGCAGCGCGAGCGGGCCATGCGGGCGTTCGGCGGCGCGGTGGCCGGCTGCTTCGCCGTCCAGCAGTCCTGGACCAGCGGCGAGGGGCGGCTGCCGCGCGCCCTGCGGGACGAGCGGCGGGACCTGTTCCTGCGGGTCCAGCACGGCGACACCCCGGGTGTCACCGCGCTGCTCGACGCGGGCACCGACCCCCACGTCCGCGACGCCCGCGGGTACACGCTGCTGCACGTGCTCCACCTCCTCGACCACGAAGTCCTGCTGCCCCGGCTGCTGGCGGCCGGCCTGGACCTCGAAGCCCGCTCCAAGACGGACCTCACCCCCTTGCTGGTGGCCGTCCGGTACGGGGGGTCGGCCGGGCTCGTCCGCGCGCTCCTGGCCGCCGGGTCCCGCATCGACGTCGTCGACGACCAGGAACTGTCGCTCGCCCAGCTGATCCGCCAGTTCAAGCGCACCGACCTCGACTTCCTGCGCAGCCGCGTCGAGGAGGAGTTCCCCGACATCGGCTCCGAGTGGTTCGACGACTACATGGCCGAAGGCTACTGAGCCGACGAGAGAGAAGACGCATGAGCACGCCGCCGCCGGCCCTCGCGGCCGCCGACGCCCTGGGCGCCCGGCTTCGCGCCACCCGCACCGAACCCGCCTCCAACCCCCAACTGGAGGCATTAGCCCTGGCCGTGACGGCCAATCAGCCGGTGCTGCTGTGGGGCGAGCCGGGCATCGGGAAGTCCGCCGGCATGGACCGGCTCGCCACCGCTCTCGACGTCGGGCTGGATACGGTCATCGCGAGCGTCCACGAGCCCTCGGACTTCGCGGGGCTGCCCGTCGTCGGCGACGACCCCGCCACCACCGGCGTCCCCATGGCCCCGCCGGACTGGGCGGTACGCCTGGCCCGCACCGGCCACGGACTGCTGTTCTTCGACGAGCTGTCCTCCGCTCCGCCGGCCGTGCAGGCGGCCCTGCTGCGCGTGGTCCTGGAACGCCGGGTCGGCAGCCTCGTCCTGCCGGAGCCGGTCCGGATCGTGGCCGCCGCCAACCCGCCGTCCAGCGCGGCGGACGGCTGGCACCTCAGCCCGCCGCTCGCCAACCGCTTCGTCCACCTCGACTGGACCCACGACCCGCGCACCGTGGCCCGCGGCATGGCCGGCACCTGGCCGGAGGTGGCCCTTCCCACGGTCGACCCCGCTCGGGTCCCCGGGGCCGTGGCACGGGCCCGCGGCGTCATCTCCGGCTTCCTCACCGCCCGCCCCGGGCTCGTCCACCACATGCCCGACGAGGCCGAGGGCCGCGGCCGGGCCTGGCCCTCCCCGCGCACCTGGGAGATGGCGCTGCGCCTGCTGGCCACCGGGTACGCGACCGGCGCGGGCCGGGAGGCCCTGGCCGCGGCGCTGACCGGCGCCGTCGGGGAGGCCGCCGGGATCGAGCTGCTCTCGTACATGGAGCACCTGGACCTGCCCGACCCCGACCGGGTCCTGGCCGACCCGGACGCCTTCGCCCTGCCCGAACGCGGTGACCGCCAGCTGGCCTTCCTCATCGCCGTGGTGGCGGCCGTCCAGGCCGAGCCGACCCGTCCCCGCTGGGAGGCCGGCTGGGCCGTACTCGCCAAGGCCGTGGACGCCGGCGTGCCCGACGTCGCCGCGCGCGCCGCCACCGACCTCGCGGCGATGCGGGACCTGGACTGGCCCGTGCCCGCCGGCATCGACGCGTTCATCGAACTGCTCCAGCTCTCCGGCGCGCTGCCGGGCGGCGGCTGACCGGCGCATGACCGTGTCGGCGAACGGCCTGCCCCAGGAGGACCCGGAAGGCGCGGCGGCGCACGCCCGGCTGGACCGGGCGAAACTGCTCGCCGCCCGGTTCAAGGCGGCCGAGGCGCGGCCGTACCTGGCCTCCGCCCTGTACGCGCTCACCGTCGTCCCCTCGGCTGCGATCCCCACGATGGGCGTGGACCGGCACTGGCGCTGCTACGTCGCGCCCGCCTTCGTCGACGCGACGCCCGTGCCGGAACTGGCCGGGGTGTGGATCCACGAGGTGGCCCACCTGCTGCGCGACCACCACGGCAGGGCGGACCGGCTGCCGGCCGCCGACCAGGGCGACCGGCAGCGGATCAACATCGCCCAGGACTGCGAGATCAACGACGACCTCCTGGCCGACGGCCTGGCACTGCCCGAGGGCCGGATGGAGCCGAAGCTCTTCGGCCTGCCCACCGGGGGGATGTTCGAGTCGTACCTGCCGGCGGTTCCACCCTCCCCGCCGCACGCGGCGGAGTGCGGTTCGGGCGCCCACGGGACGCCGATGCCCTGGGACCTGGGCGAAGGCGCGTCGCCCGCCCGGATCGGCCCGGTCGAGGCGGAGGCGCTGCGCCGCCAGACGGCCCAGGCGATGCGGGCCCACCAGCGCACCCGGGGCAGCCTCCCGGCGGGCTGGCAGCGCTGGACCCGGGAGCTGCTGGAGCCCACCGTCGACTGGCGCCGCGCGCTGTCCGGCGCCGTACGGGAGGCCGCCGCGTGGGCGGGCGGCGCGGTGGACTACACGTACCGCCGCCCCTCGCGCCGCACCCCCGCCCTCGGCGGCCGGGTGGTGCTGCCCAGCCTGCGCCGGCCGCTGCCGCGGGTCGCAGTCGTCATCGACACCTCGGGCTCGATGGGCGAGGAGGAACTCGCGGCCGCGCTCGGCGAGGTGACCGGAGTCCTGCGCGAGGTGGGGGTCCGGGGCAACCGGGTCGCGGTCCTGGCCTGCGATGCGGACGTGCACACCGTGAACCGGGTGACGAGCACCGAGCAGGTCACCCTGGCCGGGGGCGGCGGCACCGACATGCGGGTCGGGATCCGCGCCGCGCTGGCCATGCCCGACCGGCCGAACATCGTCGTCGTGCTGACCGACGGATACACGCCGTGGCCGGACGAGAGCCCGTCCTGCCGGCTGATCGCGGCGCTGATCGGGGCCGGTGCGCCACAGCCGCCGGCCTGGGTGGAGACCGTACGGGTGGCCCCGGGACAGTGACGGCCTCCTCGACCGCCCGCTGCCGAACTGGCCGGGAACGTACGGTCGTACGGGCCGTCGCGGCCGCCGCATGACAGCATGGCCGGGCAACACCCGGCAAGCGGAGGGGGAGTTCGGTGAGCAGTTCGGTGAGCGATTCGGTGAGCGGGGTGCGCAAGAGCCTGGCCAAGGTGGAGATCGCACTGCGGTGGGATCCGAGCCCCGCGGGCACGCCGGCGCACGACCTGGACATCATCGCCGCGGTCTACACCGCGGCGGACCCCCACGGGGAGCCCGCCCACCTCGTGCACTTCGGCAGCCGGTCCCCGGACGGCACGATCACCTTGAACCGGGACAGCCAGACCGGTCAGGGCTTCGGCTACGACGAGGTGATGACCCTCGAACTGAACCGGATGGCACCGGAGCTGGCGCGCGTGGTGGTGGGCGTGGTGATCCAGGACACCGGTCCGCGCGGCGCCCGGACGAAGACCTTCGCCGCCATAGGCGGCACGGGGATCCGGATCCGCGAGGGCTACACGGATCTCGCCGTGGGCGATTTCGCGGGCGTGCCGACCGCCACCGCCGCCACCGTCGCGCAGTTCACGCGGGACGCGGCGGGCGGCTGGTCGCTGGACGCGGCCGTGCGGGGATTCGAAGCCGATCCGGGGGAGTTCGTCCGGGCCATGGGGGCCGCGCGTCCCTGACGGCGGCGCCGGCCAAGGGGCACGGGACGGGCCGGGATGCGGCCGGGGCCGCTCAGACCGGGCGGCGGTCGCTCCCTCGTCGAGTGAGCGACCGCCACCCCGTCCGGGTGGCGCGCTGCCGCCGTCCCCACGAGGCAGCGCGGGCGGGCCGCCGTCCGGTCATCGGTGACGGCGGCCCGCCGGTTCAGGGGGCCGGAGTCCGGCCGGGGTCCGGGGTCACGGCCGGCTCCGGGGTCACGGCCGGGGCCAGGAGCGGAGCCAGACCCAGGGCGGGGAGCAGGGCCGCCTCCACGAAGCGGACCAGGTAGTCGGCGTCGGCGTACCGCCCCTCCAGCACCGGCCGGATCCGCAGGACGCCCATCAGCTGGGCCGGGAGGAACTCCACGGCCGGGTGGTCCGGGGCGATCTCGCGGCGCTCCACCGCCCGGGCCACCATCGCGTCGAACGCGGCCAGTTCGGGCTCGATCAGGGCCTCGCGCAGCGCCGCCTGCAGTTCCTTGTCGCTCAGCACCGCGTGGGCGAGGGCCTCGGTGAGCCGGGTGTCGCGGCCCGAGTTGCCCGCCGCGATCCGGGCGGCCTCGCGCAGGTCTCCGGCGAGCGTCCCGGTGTCCACGGCGACGAGCGTGCCCTGCCGGTTCGCGCGCAGCGCGGCCGCCACGAGCTGCGGCTTGGTCTTCCACTGCCGGTAGAGCGTGGACTTCCCGCAGCAGGCCCGGGCGGCCACACCTTCCATGGTCAACGCCTCGTAGCCGTGCTCGCGCAGCTGATCCAGGACGGCGTCGTAGAACTCCTGCACCCGTTCCGGGGTGATCTTGGAGCGGCGCGCGGCGGGCGGCGTCGACGTCATGGTGGGCGGTTCTCCTCGGGGGGTCCGCGGCGGGTTGAGGCGGGTTCCTGCAAAAAGTGTACGGGAAACGGCAGCGTATCGGTACACCCGCGTATCGATACGCGAATGTATCGATACACTGGCGTGTCGATGGAGCGGGTGGCCGGAACCGGCCGCCGTGCACCGGTGCCCCATCGGCCTGACGAGCGGCGCGC
Source organism: Streptomyces sp. NPDC043680 (assembly GCF_056436685.1). Taxonomy (NCBI): domain Bacteria; kingdom Bacillati; phylum Actinomycetota; class Actinomycetes; order Kitasatosporales; family Streptomycetaceae; genus Streptomyces; species Streptomyces sp. NPDC043680. Next base: position 116,604 of record NZ_JBWKCE010000004.1, read on the forward strand.
GAGTACAGCGCGAGTACAGGAAGAGAGACCGGGGGAATGACCTCCCACACGACACCCGACGGGCCCGCCGCCGGCCCGGGCACCGGGCAGCGGCGCCGCCTCATACGCGAGCTGCTCCTCGTCGCGGGCCTGTTCGCCGTCTACAAGGCCGGTCGGCTGCTGGCCACCGACCGCACGGACGAGGCCTTCCGCAACGCCGCCCGGATCTGGGACGCCGAGCGCGCCTTGCACCTGCCGGGCGAGGGCGTGGTCCAGCGCCTGCTGCTGCACGGTGGCGAGGCGGCCCCGGGGGCCGGCGGGGACCTGCTCGTCCACACCGCGAACACGTACTACGCGGCGGTGCACTTTCCCGCCACCGTGGTCTTCCTGGTCTGGCTGTACCTGCGCAGACCCGGCCACTACCTGTGGGTGCGCCGCGTGCTGGCCGTCCTGACCGGCGCCGCCCTCGGTCTGCACCTGGCCTTCCCGCTCGCGCCGCCGCGGATGCTCGCCGCCACACACCTGGTGGACACGGCGCAGGTCTACGGGCCCGCCGTCTACCGGGCCGCGCCCGCCGCCGACACCATGGCCAACCAGTTCGCCGCGATGCCCTCGCTGCACTTCGGCTGGGCCCTGATGCTGGCGCTCGGCATGATGGCCGCCACCACCTCCCGCCTGCGCGCCCTGTGGCTGCTGCATCCGCTGGTGACCCTGCTCGTGATCGTCGGTACGGCCAACCACTACTGGCTCGACGCGATCGTCGCCACCGTGCTGCTCGGGGCGGCGCTGCTGATGGTGCCGCGCCCGGTCGCCCGTACCGCGTCCCGGTCCGTGCCGGTCGTACGCCACCTGCCCCGGGCGCGGCCCGCCGCCCTGGCCGGGGCCGGGGACACCGGGGCGCGGGCCGCGGCTGCGGGGGTGGGCCGGTGAACGCCACCGTCCTCGCCGTCCTGCTCTGCCTCGCCTCCGCGGTGGCCTACGCGGCCGCCGCCGTGGCCCAGGAGCGGCTGGCCCGCGCCGCCGTGGCCCGCAGCGCCCGGGACCTGCTCGGCAACGGCGCCTGGTGGTGGTCCGCCGGGCTCAACGCCGCCGCAGCGCTGCTGCACGCCGCCGCCCTGCGGTACGGGCCGCTGACCCTGGTCCAGCCGCTGGGCGCGCTCACCCTCGTGGCCGCCGTCCCGCTGGGGGCGCACCGGGCCGGCCGGCGGGTCGCCGCCACCGAATGGCGGGGCACCCTGGCCACGGTCGCCGGGCTCGGCCTGCTGCTGCTCCCGGCCTCCGGCCCGGCCCCCGACGACACCCTCACCCTCGCCGAGGCCCTCGCCGTCTCTGGGGCGACCACCGCCGTGATCCTGCTGCTCACCGCGCGCCGCGACGTGCGTTCGGGACTGCGGCACGCCACCGCGTCGGGGCTGGCCTCGGCCGTGGCCTCCGCCCTGACCCAGACGGTAGCGGTGGCGGCCGGCCGGGGCGGCGCCCTGCTCAGCGTCCGGGTCGTGTCGGTGGCCCTGCTCGTGATGCTGTTCGCGGTCGGCGGGATGCTGCTGTCGCAGCGCGCCTACCGGGGCGGGCTCGGCGCCCCGCTCGCCGTGGTGAACCTGGCCAATCCGCTCGCCGCGGCCGCCATCGGCATGGTCCTGCTGGGGGAGCGGCTGCAGGGGGGCGCGCCGGGCCTGCTGCTGGCGGTCGCCGGTGCGCTGGCCGCGGCCCGCGGGGTGCTGCTGCTGACCCGCGCGGCGCCGAGCCCGCAGCCCGGTCCGCAGCCGAGCCCGGAGCCCGGTCCGCAGCCGAGCCCGCAGCCCGCCGCCGCGGTGCCGCTGACCCAGCGGGTGGCGGCCTGACGGGAGAACCGGACCGGTCGGACGCGCGTCCTTGCCGGAGAGTGCATCCACGTACTCACCTGCACCGACGAAGCGGAGTGAACACGGCATGGGGATCATCAGCTGGATCGTCCTGGGGCTGCTCGCCGGAGCCGTCGCCAAGCTTCTGCTGCCCGGACGTGATCCCGGCGGCCTGATCGGCACCACCCTCATCGGCATCGCGGGCGCCTTCACCGGCGGCTGGCTCTCCGCGAAGTTCCTGGACAAGCCGATCGCGAACGAGTTCTACGACCCCGCCACCTGGGGCTCCGCGATCGCCGGCTCGCTGGTGCTGCTCATCGGCTACCGGCTGCTGTTCGGCCACTCCCGGGACTGACGCCGGGGCCTACGCTGGGCCGCACGGCGCGACGTACCGGCTGTGAGGAGCCCGGAGCAACATGAGCGTGACACCCGTCCCCACCAGCGACCTGTACGACGCGCACGGCGAAGCCCTGCTCATCTGCACCACCGCCTTCCGCCAGTTCGGCGGGCGCAGGCTGTTCGCCGGCCCGGTGCGGACGCTTTCCTGCCACGAGGACAACGCCCTGCTGCGGGAGCTGCTCCATTCGCCCGGCGAGGGCGCCGTCCTCGTGGTGGACGGCCGCGGTTCCCTGCGCAGGGCCCTCAACGGCGACCTGATCGCCGGGGCGGCGCAGCGCAGCGGCTGGGCCGGCCTGATCGTCAACGGCGCGGTCCGCGACAGCGTTGCCCTGGCGGGCCTCGACCTCGGCATCAAGGCCCTGGGTACGGTCCCCCGCAAGAGCGGCAAAACGGGCGTGGGCACGGTGGACGCCCCGATCACCATCGGCACCGTCACCTTCCGTCCCGGCGACACTTCCACGCGGACGACGACGGCATTGCCGTCCTGCCCGCGCCGGCGTAGCGCACGGCGGGGGCGAGATTCGGCCAGGGGCAGGGCAGTGGGCCTGGTGCCGGCGGGTCCGGGCGCTATTCACTGCGGGGCCATGACACGACACAGGATCATGGGGCTGCTCGGCGCGCTCGTGCTCGCCGCAGGCACCCTGGCCGCCGCCGCGGGACCTGCGGGCGCCGCCCCCGGCCGACCCACCGTGCCCGCCGGTGCCGTACCCGGCTCCGGGGGCGCGGGGCAGCCCGCCCCCGCGACCGAGCCGCCCGCGGAGTTCGGGACCGACTGGCACGACCCGCTCACCGCCGCACCGCCGGTGTCCCGGCCCGCCACCGCCTCCTGCGAGCTGACCCTGGCCGAGGCCCAGTTCCGCGACTTCACCCCCTACGTGGGCAGCTACGTGCCGCCGACCGGCTGCGGGGGAGGCGCCGGCGGCGGAGCCCGCTGGTCCAAGGTGGTCCTGCGCCTCGACGGGAAGGTCAAGGGCCGCCAGTACGACCGCCTCGGCCACCTCTCCCTCGGCGGCGTGGAAATCCTGCGGACCTCCACCCCCGAGCCCTCGCCCGACGGCATCACCTGGTCCGTCGAGAAGGACGTCACCCGCTACCGCGACACGCTCAGCCGCCCCCAGCCCGTCGAAATGCTCATCGGCAACGTCGTCAACGAGACCTACACCGGTGTCATCGACGTCAAGGTGACCCTCACCTTCTACGCCGCCGAGGGGCGGAACCCGGCGCCCGACACCCCCGACCGCGTCCTTCCGCTCACCGCCCCCGCCCTCACCACCCCGCGCAACACCGAGCGGCTCCTCGCCGAGGTGTACGCCACCGGCTCGGGCGGCGGCTGCGAGGAGTACTGGTACATGACCACCCCCGACGCGGCCCCGTACTCCTGCAAGGCCGCCGACGGCCCCTACCGCGAGGTCCGCATCCTGGTCGACGGGCAACTCGCGGGCATCGCCGCACCCTTCCCGACCGTGTGGACCGGCGGCTGGTCGAACCCCTTCCTCTGGTACGTCACGCCCGCGCCCCGCGCCTTCGACGTCCAGCCGATCGTCTACGACCTGACCCCGTACGCCGCCCTCCTCAACGACGGCCGCCCGCACCGGATCGAGGTGGCCGTCGCAGGGGTGCCGGCCGGCCAGAGCGGCTGGAGCACCCCGGTGAACCTGCTGCTGTGGCAGGACGAGCACCGGGAGGTCGTCACCGGGACCCTCACCCGGCACGAGGAGAGCGATCCGGCCAACTCCAGCCACTGGACGCCCGGTTCGCCCACCACGCAACACCGCCTCGACACCGAGGGCGGCCACCGGCTGACCGTCGCGGGCCGCCTGGACACCTCCCACGGCCGGGTGACCACCACCGTCACCCGCGCCGTCCGCACCACCTCCGTGCACCGCTGGACGCAGGACGAGAACCAGGACGCGCTGACCGCTACCTGGACCGACGAGGAGAGCGTGACCCGCGGCCCCACCACCGTCCGCACCGCGCGCACGTACACGATGGACGGCGAGACCACCCTCAGCGCGGCGGACCGCCTGCGCACCGTCATCGCGCTCGGAGACCGCGCCGAGACGGTCACCCTGCGCGGCGGCCACCGCGTGGACCGGTCCTGGCTCGACGACCGGTACACGGGCGACGCGAGCTACACGGCCAACGTCCCGCGCGAGCAGCGGCACGCGGTCGGCACCAGCTCGGAGCGCTACCAGGTGTACGGGGCTGACCCGGGACACGGCTGTTACGACCGCACGGTGGCCACCGCTCAGGGCGCCGTGACCGTGGACCGGCGACGCTGTTGACACCGGCTGCGCCTACGATGACCGGCCATGGACACGAGTGAGGCCGGCAGACAGCTGGTCGACAGCCGCTTCGAACTGATCGCGCCCCTGGGGGCCGGCGGTATGGGCACGGTCTGGCGTGCCCGCGACATCGCATTGCACCGCGACGTCGCGCTCAAGGAGGTGCGTCCACCGGACCCGGCGACCGCCGCGGCCCAACCCGGGCTTGCCGTCCAGCTGCGCGAGCGGGCGGTGCGCGAGGCGCGGGCGCTCGCCCGCCTCGCGCACCCCCACGTGGTGACGATCCACCACATCGTGGAACCCGCGGAGGGCTCCGACGGGCATCCGTGGATCGTGATGGAGCTCGTCAAGGGCGGCTCCCTGCACGACCGGCTGGGGTCCGGGCCGATGCCGGTGGCGGAGGTGCTGCGGCTCGGCCTCGACGTGCTGTCCGCGCTGCGGGCCGCGCACGCCGAAGGGGTGCTGCACCGCGATGTGAAACCGGCCAACGTGCTGTTGCGTCCGGACGGGTCCGCCGTACTGACCGACTTCGGGATCGCGGCGCTGCACGACTCGACCGCGCTGACCTCCACCGGGGTGCTCATCGGCTCGCCCGAGTACATCGCGCCGGAGCGGGTGCGCGGCGAGGAGGGGCTCGCCGCCTCCGACCTGTGGTCACTCGGCATGCTGCTGTACGTGGCGGCGGAGGGCGTCCATCCGCTGCGCCGGGCGACCAGCCTGGCCACCGTCGTCGCCGTGCTCGACGAGCCGATCCCGGCGCCGGTGCGGTCCGGCCCGCTGGGCCCCGTCCTGGAACGGCTGTTGGTCCGGGACACGGCCGTGCGGCCCGACGCGGAGCAGCTGGAACAGCTGCTCCGGAACGCGAGCGCCGCTCTCCCGGGTGCCGCTGCGCCCGCCGCGCCCGCCCCGCCGGTCGTACCCCCGGTGTCCCTGGGCCAGTACGGACCGCCCAGCGCGCCGACCCCGCCTCCCCGGGCCCAGGGTCCGCAGTCCACTCACCCCCAGCCCTACGCGGCTCCGTTCACCCCCGGCGGCGGTTCCCCGTACGCGGCCACCCGTCCCGTCCCGGTGACCCGCCCCGCGGGCCGGCGCGCCGCGCTGATCGGCGGGGTGCTCGCGCTGGTGCTGACCGTCGGCGCGGTCGTCCTGTTCAAGTTCCTGCCCGACGGCAATTCCACGGGCCGCAACACCGCGAAGGGCCCCACCGCCTCCTCCGGCGCGTCCCCCTCCGCCGGCCCGGCCACCCGGGGGGCCAGCCCCACCCCCAAGGGCAAGACCGCCCCGAAGGGCTCCCTGCTCGCCCCGGCCAAGGTCCGTACCGCCATCGAGGCGTTCAAGCAGAAGACCGGTACCACCGCCTTCGTGGAGATGGTGGTCTACGAGGAGTACGTGCTCGCCTCCATCCCCACCGCCTCCGGAGCCAAGACGTACGACCGCTACGAGTACCGCGACGGCGAGGCCAGGCGCACGGGCCCCGGCGGCACCATCAAGGAGGACGAGCCGCTGATCGACATGGCCACCGTGAACTGGGACGCCCTCCCGGGCCTCCTCGAAAAGGCCAAGCAGGAGCTGGGCGTGGCCAACCCCACCTCCCGCTACGTCATCGTCGAGCCCTGGCTGTTCGACCAGACCCCCTCGATGCGGCCCTACCTGAGCGACGAGTACGGGCAGGGCGGCTACCTCTACGCCGACACCCAGGGCAAGGTGAAGAAGGTCTACCGCTCCTGAGACCGTGTACCCCTACCCGTACGCACGCGCGCACGGTCGCACACCGTTCGAGGAGCTCACCACCCATGCCCAGCTGGCGCACCACTCTCACGGCGGCCGGGATCGCCGGCCCTGCCCTGCGGGCCGACTACACGCACGTGGCGCGCCGGGTCCTGCGCCGCGAACCCGCCCCGTACCTGACGCTGCGGCTGCTCGCCGCGCCGCCGCTGGTGCCCTGGCTGACGGCAGGGGTGGGATTCATGAACCTGGTCGACGACGTGGCCGAGACCGGCACCCTGCAGGAACGGTCCGCCGGTCTGGCCGTGCTGGCCGAGCGGGTGGACGCGGCGCTGCAGACCGGCGACAGCCCCGACCCGCTGCTGCGCGCGTACGCCCACGCCGTCGACGCCCGGGGTCTGCCCGTGCACTGGGTCGAGCGGTTCCTGGAAGGCGCGGCCACGGCCGAGGCCCGCTTCGACGGCTTCGCGACGGAGGAGGACTTCCAGGGCTACCTCGACGCCTACGCCTGGCCGGGGCTGCTGGTCTTCACCGGCCTGCAGTACCAGGGCGGCCCCGACGGGGAACAGGCGGCCGGATGGCGGCGGTTCGTCGACGCCGCCCAGCGCGTGGACTTCCTCGCCGACCTCGCCGGGGACCTGGCCGAAGGCCGGCTCTGCCTGCCGCGCGCCCACCTCGCCGAGCACGGCGTGACCCGGGCCGACCTGGAACGGGCCCGTGACACCCCTGCCGTGCGGGAGCTGCTCGGCGCCGAGTGCGCACGCGCCCGGACCGCGCTGGCCGCCACCGCGGGCATCCTCGACCTCGTCGAGCCGGGCCTGCGCCCGGTGATCGCGGCGATGGCCGAGCTGATGGGCCACCAGCTGACCGCGGTGGAACGGGCCGGGGCCGGAGCCCTCCGCAAGAACGTCGGCTACGGCCTGCAGGCCCCCGTGCGCACCCTGGTCCGCGCCCGCCGGGTCCGCGGGACCCGCGTTCCGAGCCCTGACCAGTGACATCCGTACTACCGGGTTCCGTACGGATGCATCTGCCGCCGGCCCCGGCACGGTTCCTACCGTGGCGTACATGACGCAGACGAGGCACACGACGCACACGACGCCCACAGCCCCCCACGGCCTGGCCGGCCGTCCGGGAAGCCGCAGGAGGACGGAGCACCCGATGAGGCGGACATCGGAGATCCGTGGCGTCCACACCCTGCTGCCCTGGCTGCTCGTGGGCATGGGGGCCATCTCCAACATCATCCAGGGGGAGACGCCCAACCCCTGGATCGGCGGGCTCGGCCTGCTCGTCTTCAACTCCCTCTACGTCACCCTGGTGTTCCGCGCCTTCGTCACGCGGGCGCGCGAGCACCTCAGTACCCGCTGGTGCCTGGCCGCGCTCGGCGCGGTCACCTGCGCCCTCGGCCTCGCCTACGGCGACAACTGGCTGCTGTTCTTCCCGCTCTGGGGGCTCGCCGCCGGTGCGGTGGTCCGGGGCCGGGCGCTCGCCCCGGTGATGGTCGTGATCACCGCCCTCGCCGGGGTGGTCGCGGCGCGGGACGAGGGCTGGGACGCCCTCGGCATCGTCTACGGGACGTTCCTGTCGGGCATGGTCACCGCGGCCATCCTCGCCCTGTCCGAGGCGGTGAAGGAGCTCCACGAGACCCGTCAGGAGCTGGCGCGCGCCGCGGTCGACCACGAGCGGCTCCGGTTCTCCCGCGATCTGCACGACCTGCTCGGCCACACGCTCTCGGTGATCGTGGTGAAGGCGGAGGCGGCCCGCCGTATCGCACCCCGCGACATGGAAGCGGCCCTCGGCCAGGTCTCGGACATCGAGTCCGTGGGACGCCAGGCGCTCACCGAGATCCGGGAGGCGGTCACCGGCTACCGCGAGGCCAGCCTCGCGGCGGAGCTCGACCGGGCCCGGGGCGTACTGACCGCCGCGGGCATCGAGCCCCTCATCCGGGAGTCCGGACCACCGCTGCCCCCGCAGTCGGCGGCGCTGCTGGGATGGGTCGTCCGCGAGGCCGTCACCAACGCCATCCGGCACAGCCGGGCCACCCGGTGCGAGATCGAGGTCCGCAGCTCCGTGGAACGGGTCCGCCTGGTGATCACCGACGACGGCAGCGGCGTAGGCTCGACACCGGCGGGCAGCGGGCTGACCGGCCTGACCGAGCGCCTCGCCGCGGCCGGCGGCACCCTGAGCAGCGGACCGGCACCGGACCGCGGCTTCCGGGTCACCGCCGAGCTGCCGGCGGAGCCGGCCGAAGCAGGGGGGAACGGGGAGTGTCGATGATCAGGGTCCTGCTGGCGGAGGACCAGGGCATGATGCGCAGCGCCCTGGCCCTGCTGCTCGGGCTGGAGGAGGACATCGACGTGGTCGCACAGGTCGGCGCCGGCGACGAGATCGTGCCCGCGGCGCTCCGCGTCCAGCCCGACGTGGCCCTGCTCGACATCGAACTCCCGGGCCGCAGCGGCCTCGACGCGGCAGCCGAGCTGCGCACGCGCTGCCCCGACTGCCGGGTGCTGATCCTGACCACCTTCGGCCGGCCCGGCCATCTGCGCCGGGCGATGGAGGCGGGGGCCGCCGGGTTCCTCGTGAAGGACGGGCCGGTGGAGGAACTGGCCGCCGCGGTCCGCAGGGTGCTCGCGGGGGAGACGGTGATCGACCCCGCGCTCGCGGCAGCGGCCCTCAGCGCGGGCCCGAACCCGCTGACCGCGCGTGAGGCCGATGTGCTCAACGCCGCCGTGGACGGGGCGACCGTCGCCGACATCGCGGAGCGGCTGCACCTGTCGGAGTCGACGGTGCGCAACTACTTGTCCGCGGCCATCGGCAAGACCGGCACCCGCAACCGCATGGAGGCCGTCCGCGCGGCCCGCAGCCAGGGCTGGCTCTGACGCCGCGCGGAGCGGGCCGGTCTTCCCGCGGGTGCCCGGTGGGCACCCGGTGGGCCCGCGTCAGTAGGGGCCGTTGACGTTGTCGATCGAACCGTAGCGGGCGGCCGCGTAGTTGCAGGCGGCCGTGATGTTGGCGACCGGGTCGTACGAGTCCAGCGACGTACCGGGAACGTGGTAGGCGCGGAAGGTGGGGTCGATGACCTGGAGCAGACCCTTGGAGGGAATGCCGGCCGCCGCGTTGGAGTCCCAGTTGTTGATGGCGAGCGGATTGCCCGAGGATTCGCGCATCACATTGCGATAAATTCCGTTGTAGCTGCCGGGAATTCCGTGCTTCGCCATGATGCTCAGCGACTCGCGGATCCACCCGTCGAGGTTGTTGGCGTACGTGGCGGCCGGCTTGGCGGCGGCGGGCGTCGCCTTCGCCTTGGCGGCCGCCGCCTTCGCGGCGGTGCCGAGGCTGAGCTTGAGGCCGGGGCGGATGACCGAGGGGTTGCTGCCGATGGCGGTCTTGTTGGCCGCGTAGAGGGCCTGCCAGCCGCCGCTCACCGAGTGCTCCGCCGCGATCTTCGACAGGGTGTCGCCGACGGCCACGGAGTAGGTCGCCGGTGAGGCCTTCTTCTCGGCGGTCACCTTGGCCGCGGGCAGCGCCACGGTGTTCGCCGCGGCCGCCGCGGCGGGCTGCGTGACAGCCGCCCCGGCGGTGGTGGCGCTGATCAGCGGGAGGGCCAGGGCCGCTCCGCCGGTGCCGGCGAAGGCCAGCTTGCGGACGACCGGGTTCTGCTTGGGGCGGCGGTGCTTACCCAGTGCGGGCATGGCGGAATTCCTCACGTGTGGGGTACGGGAGAGCCCTGGCGGCGGCCGGATTCGGCAGCTGCCCGCCGGGAACGACGTGACCGTAAGCGAGTCCGCCGGGCGGGAACAAGGCTCGAATTCCACCGGGTGATCGACTTCCCCGTATCGGCCCGGAAAATGACCTTGGGGACTTCTCCGGCCAATAGCCGAAATCCTTTCCGGGAAAAGGGAATGGTGCCCCGGCGGGCAAATGATGTTGAGGTCGGCGCAGTGACTCACATCACGGTTTAAAGGACCCCGAAGGTAAAACGGACAAGTCGCCTCTATCCGTATCCGATTCGGGCGTCCCACCTGTTGCAGGCGAATCCCTCATCGCACGCCCTTTCCGGCGCGATCCGCCCTGTCGCCCGCCGTGATCCGGAGCCCCGGACCCGCTCACGGGGGCCCGGAGGCCCGGGCGCCGTCCCCTGGGGTCCGGGGCGCGGGCAGTGTCCTCGGACTCCGGCCCCCGGCCGCCCGGCCCTACGGCGTGCGCGCCAGCTGCGCCAGCGTGGCCCGTACCGCGGCCGCGCTCGCGGGCAGCAGGGGCAGGCGCACGTCCGGCGTCGGGATGTGGCCCTGCGCATGGAGGACCCCCTTGATCACCGCCGGGTTGGGCTCGGCGAAGGCCGCCGCCGACAGCCGGGCCAGCGCATGCCCCAGCTCCCGCGCCCGAGCGGCCTCACCTGCCCGCCAAGCCGCCGCGAGCTCCACGAACCGGGCCGTCGCCAGATGCGCCGAGGCCAGGATCCCGCCCGCAGCCCCGAGCGCCAGCAGCGGCGACGCGTACGCATCGTCCCCCGCCATCACGGCGAAGCCGTCCGGCAGGTCACCGAGCAGCGCCACCGTGTCCTGGTCGATGCCGCCGGTCGCGTACTTCACCCCGGCGACCCCCGGCAGTTCCCCGAGCGCCCGCAGCGCGGCCGCGTCGAGCGGCTGCCCCGTGCGGTACGGAATGTGATAGACGATCAGCGGCACGGGGCTCACCTCGGCCAGCCGGGTGAAATGAGCCAACACCCCGGCTGCCGAGGGCCGCAGGAACGACGGCACGGTTACCAGCGCCGCCCGCGCCTCGGGCCACCGCGCCAGGCCGGCCAGCGCCGCCTCGCTCGCCCGTGTCCCGCTCGCCCCCGCGCCGACGGTCAGCACCGCCCCGCGCTCCCGGCAGGCCCGAGCGCAGATGTCGACGACGAGGTCGCGCTCAGCCTCGTCGAGGGTGGCCGCCTCGCCGGTGGTGCCGAGGGCGACGATCCCGTCGGCCCCCTCGTCCAGCACCCGGTGGGCGAGCGCCTCCAGGCCGCCGGGGTCGACGGCCCCGGCCGTGGTGAAGGGCGTGACGAGCGGTACGTGAATCCCGTACAGGGAGAGGTTTTGTGCCATGCCGACGAGCCTGGCGGCCCTGTAGCGCCAAATCCAGTTCGCATTCCTTACCTCAACCGTAAGCTGAGTCGATGCTCGACGTACGACGCCTGCGCCTGCTGCGCGAACTCGCCCGCCGCGGGACCATCGCGGCGGTGGCCGACGCCCTCGCCTTCAGCCCTTCGGCCGTGTCCCAGCAACTCGGCGTCCTGGAACGCGAAGCCGGCCTGCCCCTCCTGGAGCGCACCGGCCGCCGGGTCCGCCTCACCCCCGCCGCACAGCACCTCGTCCGGCACGCCGATGCCGTACTGGAGCGGCTGGAGCAGGCGGAGGCCGATCTCGCCGAAGCGCGCAGCGGACTGGCCGGTGCCCTGCGGATCGGCTCTTTCCCCACCGCCACCCGGGCCGTCGTGCCCGCCGCCCTGGTCGCGCTGGCGCGGCTGCACCCGGGGCTGGAGCCGATGGTCTCCGAGACCGACCCGGCGGCGGTCGCGCACGCGCTGCGGGCCGGGGACCTGGACGTGGCGCTGGTCCACGAGTACGACTTCGTGCCCGCGCCCCAGGAGCCGGGGATCACCGCCGAGCCGCTCTACGGCGAAGCCATGTACCTCGCCGCGCCCCAGGCTCCGGGTGCCCCCGCCGAGGCCGCCGCGGACCAGCGGGCGGTCCTGCGGAGCCACGCGGACGCCCCCTGGATCGTCGCCACCCCGGGCACCCTCTGCCACGCCATGACCGTACGGGCCTGCCAGGCCGCCGGTTTCAGCCCGCGCATCCGCCACCACGTCGACGAGTTCGCCACCGTGCTCGCGCTCGTCGCGGCCGGCCAGGGCGTGGCCGTCGTACCGCAGCTCGGCGTCATGGGACCCGCGGACCCGGCGGTGGCCCTCACCCGCCTCCGCATGGAACGCCGCACCAGGGTCGCCTTCCGCAGCGGCGCCGCCGCCCACCCGGCCGTGGCCGCCTTCGGGGCGGCACTTCGCGCCGCGCTACCGCCGGAACTCGCCACCGCCGACGCCGCGGCGTGACACAACTCCCCTGCGCCGCCCCGTCCGTGTACGTTCGTGGATCCAGACAGAACCGATCAGAGCGGGGTACGACGTGACGCATCGCGTACGAGGAGTCATCGCACGGAGCAAGGGCGCACCGGTGGAGACGACGACGATCCTCGTGCCCGACCCGGGACCGGGCGAGGCACTGGTCAAGGTCCAGGCCTGCGGGGTATGCCACACCGACCTGCACTACCGCGAGGGCGGCATCAACGACGAGTTTCCCTTCCTCCTCGGCCACGAGGCCGCCGGGGTGGTCGAAGCCGTGGGCCCGGACGTCACCTCCGTCGCGCCCGGCGACTTCGTGGTCCTCAACTGGCGGGCCGTGTGCGGCACCTGTCGCGCCTGCAAGCGCGGCCGCCCCTGGTACTGCTTCGCCACGCACAACGCCGCGCAGCCCATGACCCTGGAGGACGGCACCCCGCTCTCCCCGGCGCTCGGCATCGGGGCGTTCGCCGAGAAGACGCTGGTCGCGGCCGGGCAGTGCACCAAGGTCGACCCGGCCGCCTCGCCCGCCGCCGCCGGACTCCTCGGCTGCGGGGTGATGGCCGGCCTCGGCGCGGCCCTGAACACCGGCAACGTCGGACGCGGCGACTCCGTCGCGGTCATCGGCTGCGGGGGAGTGGGCAACGCGGCCGTCGCCGGCGCGCGGCTGGCGGGCGCCGCACGGATCATCGCGGTCGACCTCGACGACCGCAAGCTGGAGTGGGCGCGGGGCCTCGGCGCCACCCACACCGTCAACGCCCGCACGCAGGACGTGGTCAAGGCCGTCCAGGAACTCACCGGCGGCAACGGCGCGGACGTGGTCATCGAGGCGGTGGGCCGCCCCGAGACGTACCAGCAGGCCTTCTACGCCCGCGACCTCGCCGGAACGGTCGTCCTGGTCGGCGTCCCGACACCGGACATGAAGCTCGAACTCCCGCTCCTCGACGTATTCGGCCGCGGCGGCGCCCTGAAGTCCTCCTGGTACGGGGACTGCCTGCCGGAGCGGGACTTCCCCCTGCTCATCGACCTCTACCTGCAGGGCCGTCTCGACCTCGACGCCTTCGTGTCCGAGACGATCCCGCTGGACGGGGTCGAAGACGCGTTCGCCCGCATGTCCCGCGGTGAAGTCCTCCGCTCGGTCGTCACCTTCTGACCCTCCACCGGCCCGCAGGAGCAGACTCCCGCGGGCCGGTCCGGGCGAAGCCAAGCGCGGCAGGCTTCGCGGAGGCCATGGCTTCGGAGGGTGACGGTGGCCTTCCCCATGCGGGGGAGGCCACCGTCCCGCTCTCGTTCCACGGGGCCGTAGGGGTCGGTCGCGCAGGCTGATGAAGCCTGTCTGGCTGCGCGTGACCATGTGTGGCACGAGCATTCAATCGACCGACTCGACGGTCATCTCCGGAGCGCCGCCGCCCCGTTGGGCTGCATGGGCTGCGCATCTGACGACATGGGTGGTCCTGCCGAGCGGACTGTGGCGCATTGTCCTGGTGCTCGGATACCCCGCCGGGTACAGCGACGTTGGCTTCGAGAGCTTCCAGACGGTCGGCGCGAAGGTATGGATGCTGTCACTCAGCGTGCTCTGCGAGCTCGCAGCCTTCCTCACGATCGGTCTGGTACGGCCGTGGGGCGAGGTCGTGCCTCACTGGATACCGCTGATCGGAGGGCGAACAGTCCGCCCCATGGCCGCCGTGGTTCCTGCCGCCCTCGGCGCGGCGGCCCTGACCCTGCTCTGGTCCTCCGTCCCCTGGTGGTGGACCTTTCCTCACGATGACATGACGCAGACCGGCAACCTCGTCGTCGGCATCCTTTACCAGCCGCTGTTCCTCTGGGGCCCACTTACCGCCGTCGTCACCGTCTCCTACCACCGCCGCCATCGCACCCCGCGCCGCCGAGCAGAGATCCCCGAGTGAGCACCCGCCCAGCGCGAACAGTCGTGCGCCGGGCTGCTCTGGCTCGCTCTTGCAGGTCGGCCGCAGGAGCCGGATGCCCTGCTCGGCCGCGAGCAGGTCCAGCAGGGTCTCGCGTTCGTCTGCCTTCGCTCCGGTGAGGGCGAAGGCGACCGGCAGGCCCTGGAGGGTGCACACCCGGTGCAGCCGAAGGCCCCAGAAGAAGCGGCTGTGGCTCGCACAGTACCCGTACGCGGTCGCGAGGGCGCCCAACTCTGCTCCCCTGCCTCATACGCGCAGCCGATCCCTGGGAATCGATCATCTAGGGTGCGGGCATGACCGAAGGAATGGATCAGTTCGCGCCCCTGGAGCCCATGCCCGCCGACTGGCAGCGCGCCCTCGCCGTCGTCGCCCACCCCGACGACCTGGAATACGGGGGCGCCGCCGCGATCGCACACTGGACGGACGGCGGCCGGGAGGTCGTCTATCTGCTGGCCACCCGCGGCGAGGCGGGCATCGACACGCTCCCGCCCGAGGAGTGCGCCCCGCTGCGCGAGGCCGAGCAGCGGGCCAGCGCCGCCGTCGTCGGGGTCTCCACGGTGGAGTTCCTCGACTATCGCGACGGTGTCGTCGAGTACGGCCTGGACCTGCGCCGGGACATCGCGGCGGCGATCCGCCGGTACCGCCCCGAGCTGCTGGTCACGCTCAACCACCGGGACACCTGGGGCGGCCAGGGCGGCGGCGGTTACTGGAACACCCCCGACCACAAGGCCGTCGGCCGGGCCGCCCTCGACGCCGCCGCCGACGCGGGCAACCGGTGGATCTTCCCGGAGCTCATCTCCGAACAGGGCCTGGAGCCGTGGAACGGCGTGCGCTGGGTCGCCGTGGCGGGTTCGTCCACGCCGACGCACGCGGTGGACGCGGGCCCCGGCCTGGAGCGTTCGATCAGGTCCCTGATGGAGCACAAGGCGTACATAGAAGTCCTCACCGACCAGGACCCGGAGGAGTACTGCCGCAGCTTCCTCACGGACAACGCCCGACAGGCCGCCGCCCGCTTCGGCGGCCGCCCTGCGGTGGCGTTCGAGCTCTTCCCGCGCTGAGCACCGCCCCCTTAAGCTGACGGCCCATCAGTCGCTGGGGGGCCGTTGATCGACACCACGAGCACGGAGATCGCAGAGGGTGAGGAACGTATCCGTCTGGAGGTCGAGGACGGCATCGCGTTCCTCACCCTCTGCCGCCCGGCCACCCTCAACGGCTGGAGCTGGGAGTCCACCCGCCAGCTGGGCCTGCTGGCGGACCGCATCCGCTTCGACCCGGCGGTACGCGTGGTCCTCCTGCGGGCGGAGGGCCGGGCCTTCTGCGCGGGCATCGACGTGACGGCCCCCGGCAGCGCCATCACAGGCGCCTCGCCCGCCGAGCGGACCCGCAACTACTACGAGGGGATCCGCTGGGCCCACGAGCGCTTCGCCGTCCTGGGACGCCTACCGCAACCCGTGCTCGCCGCCGTCCAGGGCTACTGCCTGGGCTTCGGCTTCGAGCTGGCCCTCATGGCCGACATCCGCATCGCCGCCGAGGACGTCGTCTTCGCCCTGCCGGAGGCGCAGCTCGGCGTGGCGGTGGACGCAGGCGGCGATCTGCGCATCGCCCGCGAGGCGGGTGCGGGCTGGGCCAAGCTCCTCGCCCTGACCGGCCGCCGCATCGACGCCGCAACCGCCGAACGCCTCGGACTCGTCCAACTCCTCGTACCCCGCGACGCCCTGGACACCGCAGCCCGCGAGCTGGCGACGGAGATCGCGGCGAACGCACCCCTGGCCGTCCAGGGCATCAAGCGCGCGATCGACGCCTATGCCGACGCCGCCCTGCCCCCGGCCCTGGACCGCGTGGCCCTGACAGCGGCCCTCACCCTCACCTCGGAGGACTGCCGCGAGGGCTACACGGCCAAGGCCACCCGCCGCCCGCCCCGCTTCACCGGAGGCTGAGCGCGGACAACCCAGACGGACCGCGGACGCCGAGCCGGGCGAAGCGCGTAGCGATCCGATGCGAAGGGAACGCCTCCGGATGCCCATCTCATCGTCGCCGTCTGCGGCTTGACCTGACCTGGGCTCGGAAGGGGGAGACACTCGGCCCCGCAAGGAGACACGGCAACGGAAACCGGCCCGCCCCGGAAGGACAGTGGACTGACGGGACGCCCCCGAACCCACCGATCCCGGACGCGGGGCTCCGCCCTCACGGGACGAACGGACCGCGGCCCAGTTGCTCGCGCAGCGGGGTGACCTCCGGGTTGACCAGGGAGCGGCGCTGCCAGTTCGCGCCGTCGACCACCAGGGTGTGGCCCGTGACGAAGCGGGCGTAGGGGGAGGCCAGGAAGGTGGCCGCCCAGCCGATCTCGCGCGGCGCGCCGACCCGCAGGGCGGGCTGGCGGCCGTCCTGACCGCCGGGCGCCGCCCGGTCGAGGCCGCTTCGGATGTCCCCGGTCATGTCGGTGTGCGGGAACAGGCCGGGGACGAGGCCGTTGATCTGGATGCCGTACGGGCCCCACTCCACGGCGAGCGTCTCCACCAGGTTCTTCACCCCCGCCTTGGCCGCGGCGCTGTGGGCGAAGCCGGGGCCGCCCGTCCAGGCGTAGGACGCTCCGATGTTCACGATCGACCCGGGGGTGCCGGCCGCCAGGTGGCGGCGACCGAACTCGCGGGTCATGAACCAGGTGCCGGTCAGGGTGGTGTCGACGACGGCCCGCCAGGCATTCGGGGACAAGTCCTCGGCCGGGCAGGGGAAATTGGCGGCCGCATTGTTGACCAGGACGTCCGGCGGCCCGAGCGCGGTCTGCGCCGCGTCGAAGACCTCCGCGACCCGCTCGGGGTCCCGGATGTCGCAGACGGCCGCCGACACCCGGCCCGCGCCCGGGACGGCCGCCAGCTCCTCCCGGGCCGCCGCGAGCAGTTCGGGCCGCCGCCCGGCGATGACCAGGTCCGCGCCGAGCCGGGCGAACTCGGCGGCGATCGCCTTGCCGAGCCCGGTGCCCCCGCCGGTCACGAGGACCACCTGCCCGGCGTACGTACCGGGAGGCAGGGCGGCGGCACCGGGCGGCGGAGGCGCGGGCAGACCGGGCGCGGGAGGGTGCGAGGGGTTCTCCATGAGCCCATCGATAGCGTGCGGGCGCTCAGATCACCATGCCTGCAGTCACCACGCCCGCGGTCACCACGCACGGACACCACGCACGCGGTCACCACCTAAGTGGTCCGTTCTGGAAGTCTTTCGGGGGTTGACTTCGGGCCCCGTGTTGTACGTGGTGGTGCCTGGCCGGATGTCGGGGGCAGCGAGGCGGGATGCCCTGCTTGTTGGCTGCCACGGACGCTCATTGACGAGAATCGCCATGCACGACGACAGTCCGGCTCGAGTACGTGAAGGCCGCCTCTTCCGTGTGCGGGTGCCCGAACCTTGGGTATGCGCCTGCTGTCGGGGCGTTCACCGCAGCGGTTCTTGCTCAACGCCGGCAATGACTGCGTTCACGACTTTGCGGACGTCTCCAGCCGCTGGCGGGATGCTTTGTCGGTCGGCGAACAGCATGTGCGCGGCTCCGATGAGAGTGGGTGCGAGTGTGTCGAGGTCAGCGTCCGCGCTGATGCGGCCGAGTTCGCGCTCGGCGGTGAGGTAGGAAACGATGGCGGTCGCGGCATCGGTGAGGATCGGGACGCCGGCGGGCCTGACCTCGCGCAGTTGGGCGCGCAGGCCGTCCCGCGAGGTGACGAGGCTGACGATAGCCACCGCAACCGGCTCGAACAGGTCCAGCAATGCCTGGGTGAGGTTGTGGGCGACGGTGCCGGTTCCGGCGGACTTGCGCAGGGCGGCCGCCCGGTCGTCGATACGGGCGATGCGGTCCTGTACGAGCTCGGCGAGGAAGGCATCGAAATCGGCGAAGTGCCGGTGCAGGACGCCCTTGGCGCAGCCCGCCTCCGTGGTGACCGCCCGGCTGGTGAGCGCGCTCGGTCCGTCCCGGAGCAGGACGCGCTCGGCGGCGTCGAACAGCTGGCCGCGCACGTCGCGGATGGCTACTCCCGTAGGCATCGCGCCTCTCCTTGTTTTCTTGATCGGTCTGTTTGGATTGACGAGTGGGCATGCGCCCACTAATAGTGGGCGCATGCCCACTTTACCGCCGGAGCGAACTCCTCGCTCCGAACACGCATCCCATGAAAACCGGCAGGTGGCGGAGTCGTTCGGTTCGGACGCGGAACGCTATGACCGGGCTCGGCCCAGCTACCCCCAAGCGCTGGTGGACCGGATCGTTGCCGCCAGCCCTGGCCGCGATGTCCTCGATGTCGGCTGTGGCACTGGCATCGTGGCCCGGCAGTTCGAGGCGGCCGGATGTCGGGTGCTGGGTGTCGACGTCGACGCTCGGATGGCCGACCTGGCACGCCAGCGTGGACTCGACGTCGAGGTGGCGGCGTTCGAAGCCTGGGATCCGGCGGGCCGAGAGTTCGATGCCGTCGTTTCCGGACAGACCTGGCACTGGGTGGACCCGGTTGCTGGGGCTGCCCAGGCGGCACAGGCTCTGCGTCCCCGCGGTCTGCTGGCCCTCTTCTGGAACGCGGGTCAGCCCTTGCCCGCAGTGGCAAAGGCCTTCGCCGAGGTTTACCGCCGGGTGATGCCCGACTCGCTCGCCGCACGTCAATGGACGGTGCCGGCCGTGGTCGGGTACACGGCACTGTCCACCAAGGCAGCCGACGGGATACGGGAGGTGGATGGGTTCGCCGACCCCGAGCAGTGGCGATTCGACTGGCAACAGCCCTACACACGGGACGAGTGGCTGGATCAGCTACCCACCCAGGGCGCCTTCACCCGGCTCCCGCAGACCAAGCTGGAGGACGTGCTGGCTGGCGTCGGCGCCGCCATCGACGCGGCAGGAGGCAGCTTCACAATGCACTACACCACTGTGGCAGTCACCACGATGCGAACCGATACCCGCTGACCCGCCTCCGGGTCAATCCACTGCTCCCTGATGCGTGCCCTGTGCGACCCGCCCCTCCTCGTTCTCATGGGCGGCGGCGGTGGCCGGGCCGTGGACGCAGGCCACCGCCGGCCGGAGTGGTGGCGCGGATGCAGTAGCGACAGAACCGCTGGAAGTGCCCGGTCAGGTACGAGGAGACCTGGGCCAAGTCCACCGGGTCTGTCTCTTCCCCCACCTCCAGGAGATCTACTTCTGCTGATCGGCCTGCCTGCCTTGCCCGTTGCCTCCGCCTGCCCGATGTCGCTGACCGCCTCGCAAAGGCATCGGCTGAAGAAGATGGCCCATGGCCACAAGACCCCCACCAGGCCCGGATACGTGCGCAGATTGTGTTGCATGCGGCCAGGGGCCGCCCCAACGCGGGCATCGCCCGGGAGACGGGCCTGCACCTGGACACCGTGCGGAAGTGGCGGGGCCGGTTCGCCGAGGACGGCATTTCAGGTCTGGCCGACCGCAGTCGCCCCGGCCGCCCTCCTTCGTTCACGGCGCTGCAGGCTGCCCAGGTCAAGGCGCTGGCCTCGCTGGCTGGCCGAGGACGCGCTCAAACCCTGGCAGTACCGCTCCTGGATCTTCATCACCGATCCGGACTTCCGCGCCAAGGCCCAGCAGGTGTTGGACCTCTACGCCCGTACCTGGCAGGGCGAATCGCTCGGCAAGGGCGAGTACGTAATCAGCGCGGACGAGAAGACCTCCATCCAGGCCCGCTGCCGCTGCCATCCCACCCTCGCCCCCGGCCGGATCCGCGCGATGCGGGTGAGCCACACTTACGGCCGCGGCGGCGCTTGGCCTACCTCGCCGCTTACGACGTCCACGCCGCGACGATGTGCGGCCGCACCGAACCGCGCACCGGCATCGTCCCGTTCATGAACCTGGTCACCCGGGTAATGAGCGTCGAACGCTACGCCAGCGCCAGGCGCGTGTTCTGGATCGTCGACGACGGCTCCTCCCACCGCGGCCAGAAGGCCGCCGACCGGCTCACCGCGGCGTTCCCGAACACGGTCATGGTCCACAACCCCCGTGCACGCCTCCTGGCTCAACCAAGTCGAGATCTACTTCTCCGCCGTCCAGCGCAAGGCCCTCTCGCCCAACGACTTCACCGACCTCATCGAGGTCAGGGACCGGCTCCGAGCCTTCGAAGACCGCTACAACGCCACGGCGCAGCCGTTCCAGTGGAAGTTCACCACCTCCGACCTGGACGATCTACTGGCCCGGATCGACCGACATGCATCCGCCGACCGATAAGAAGAATCCTCCGTCGCTCCGGCAGCCTGATCAACCCCCGAAGGACTTCCGGAGCCGACCACTAAGCGGTCACCACCTACGCGGTCACCACCCACGCGATCGCCACGCGCGGGTCACCATACGCCCGGTCACCCCGCGAGGGATCACCACGCACCCGGTCACCATGTCCACGGCCACCACGCACCCGGTCACCCACACCCGGTCATCAAGCCGCAGCACCCTGCTACTTCGGCACGTAGGCCTGCTTGCTCGCGCAGCTCCACACCACGGCGCTGCTCTTCATGGCCTCCCAGTCGTAGAAGGTGCCGCCCACCCGGTCGTCGTCCGAGGCCGCGAAGGCCGAGCTGCGCGAGTCCGGGCTCGCGCCCGTGGGGTGCGGGAGTGCCATCGGGGCCCCCACGCCCGGCCAGTACGCGGCATGAAGGAAGTTGGGGTACCCGTCGACGAACGTGACGGCCGATCCGACGGCCACGTTCGCGCTCGGGCTGACGGCGTCGAAGGTGAGGTGCTCATAGCCGGCGACCCGGCCGGGATCGTTCGGCAGGGCGTCGTACGGCTTCTTCCAGATGGCCGGCTTGCGCTCCTGCCAGTCGCGGTAACTGCGGTCCTCGTGTCCGACGACCCGGCCGCGGTCGTCGATGCCGGCCGCGGACGTGTGGACCGTCCGGTCGTCCTGGGTCCACACGGGGAGGCTGTACGGCGGGTAGCCGCCCCCCGCGGGCCACACGACGGGGAAGCTCATGCTCCTGAGCTCGTCCTCCTCCACGTAGGAGGTCAGGGCCGTTCCGACGATGTCGCCGCGCGCGTTGATCCCGTCCACCGAAACGATCTTCGTGCTCGGGTGGGCGTCCGCGGGGACGGGCAGCTCGCGCACCACGGCGCCGTTCAGCCATTCCTTGGCGACGCCCGCCTCCATGCCGACGAAGCGGCCCGAGTCGTTGACGTCCGTCACCGCGCTCGCGGTGGTTCCGCCGCTGACCAGCCGGACCGCCGCCGCACCCTGCTGGTACGTGAACCCGACGGCGCTGCCGTAGTCGTTGGCGCGCCGGACGGTGCCCACCATCAGGCCCTTCGCGTTCACGGCGCGGACCTCGCCGAACACGAAGCCCTCGGGCATCGGGACGGTGTGGACCGCGTGGTCGGCCGTCCAGTACACGGGCAGTCCGGCGCTGTCGCCCGCCAGCAGGCCACCGCTCCCGAAGGCGCGCACGGCGCTGTCCGTCGCGGGCCCGGCCCCGAGCGCCGGCAGCCTGAGGATGTCCGGCGTACACGCCGGCCCGGTCGTCCCCGCCACCACGGTCGTCCCCGCCGCCACGGCCGGCCCCGCGGCCGTCATCAGGCCCGCCAGGACGACGGCGGCCACGGCCGCGGACATGCTTCTTCTCATCTGGTGCTCCCCCGTACAGGTGCTGTTCCCCGTCAAGCCATGGCACGCGCAGAACCCACGCGCCAGCACACGCGCAGATCACACGCGCAGAACCCACGTGCCGGCCACACATGCAGAAGACATGTGCGTCCCCATCTTGCCCAAACCACCCCCCGAACGGGCTCGAATTCGCACCCCCGGACGGCCGTCGGCCGCCAAGGCGACGGCCGTCCGGCACCGGACGACGGCCGTCCGGCACCGGACACCGGCCGCGGACCGACGGTTCCCAAAGCGGCAAGCGACCGCTTAGTATGCCCGCGGAGCGTGGTTCCCCTCGACGGCGGCTGGAGGCCCCGGATGCAGGCATGGCGAGTACACACCCCCGGCGAGCCCCGAGAGGCGATGCGCCTCGAAGAGGTCCCCGAACCCGTGCCCGGCGAGGGCGAGGTGAAGCTCAAGGTGCTCGCGGCGAACGTCAACTTCCCCGACGCCCTGCTCGTCCGCGGGCAGTACCAGATCCGCCCGCCGCTGCCCTTCACCCCCGGGGTGGAGATCTGCGGCGAGACCGAGGACGGCCGCCGCGTCATCGCCAACCCGAGCCTTCCCCACGGCGGCTTCGCCGAGTACGTCACCGCGCCCGCGCGCGCCCTGCTGCCGGCCCCCGAGACCCTCGACGACGCCCAGGCGGCCGCCCTCCACATCGGCTACCAGACGGGCTGGTTCGGCCTGCACCGCCGCGCCCGGCTCCAGTCCGGCGAGACCCTCCTCGTGCACGCCGCGGCCGGCGGTGTCGGCAGCGCCGCCGTCCAGCTCGGCAAGGCCGCCGGCGCCACCGTCATCGGCGTCGTCGGGGGCAAGGCGAAGGCGCGCACTGCCGAGGAGCTCGGCTGCGACCTGGTGATCGACCGGACGAGCGAGGACCTGGTCGCCCGGGTCAAGGAGTTCACCGGCGGGCGCGGGGCCGACGTGGTCTACGACCCGGTCGGCGGCGACGCCTACACCGCCTCCGCCAAGTGCGTGGCCTTCGAGGGCCGCATCGTGGTCGTCGGCTTCGCGAGCGGCACCATCCCCGCCCCCGCCCTCAACCACGCCCTGGTCAAGAACTACGCGATCCTCGGCCTGCACTGGGGCCTCTACGCCACCAAGGACCCGGCCGCCATCCTCGCCTGCCACACCGAACTCACCCGCCTCGCCGCCCAGGGCGCCATCAGCCCCCTGGTCAGCGAACGCGTCCCGCTCGCGGCAGCCGCCGACGCCGTCCAGCGCCTCGCCGACGGGAGCACCACCGGCCGCCTGGTCGTCGTACCGGCCCTGGACGCAACCGCCCCCACCCCCGCCGCAGGAGCCGTCCGATGACCGCCGCCACCGCCACCGCCCCCGCCGCGGGAGCCGCCCGATGACCGCCGCCGTCACCGCCGACACCCTGCGCCTGCGCGTCCGCGACCTGCTCGCCGTCCACCCGCCCGCCACCACCGGCCGCACGGACTTCCTGCGCGCCCGCTTCGACGCCGGCCTCGCCTGGGTCCACTACCCCGAGGGCCTCGGTGGACTCGGCGCGTCCCGCACCCTCCAGGCCGTCGTCGACGCCGAACTGGAGGCCGCCGGCGCCCCCGACAACGACCCGCGCCGGATCGGCATCGGCCTTGGCATGGCCGCGCCCACGATCCTCGCCTACGGCACCGACGAGCAGAAGCGGCGCTTCCTGCGCCCCCTGTGGGTCGGCGAGGAGGTCTGGTGCCAGCTGTTCAGCGAGCCCGGCGCCGGCTCCGACCTCGCCGCGCTCGCCACCCGCGCCGTCCTCGACGAGTCGGCCGGCGAATGGGTGGTGGACGGCCAGAAGGTGTGGACCTCCAGCGCCCACACCGCCCGCTGGGCCATCCTGATCGCCCGCACCGACCCCGCCCTGCCCAAGCACCGGGGCATCACCTACTTCCTGTGCGACATGCACGCCCCGGGCGTCGAGGTGCGGCCGCTGCGCCAGATCACCGGCGAGGCCGAGTTCAACGAGGTCTTCCTCACCGGGGTCCGGATCCCCGACGCCCACCGCCTGGGGGCCGTCGGCCAGGGCTGGGAGGTGGCCCGCACCACCCTCATGAACGAACGCGTCTCCATCGGCGGCATGCGGATCCCCCGCGAGGGAGGGATGATCGCCCCCCTCGCCGCCGCCTGGCGCGAACGCCCCGCACTGCGCACCCACGCCCTCCACCAGCGGCTGCTCGACCTCTGGGTCGAGGCCGAGGTCGCCCGGCTCACCGGCGAACGGCTGCGCCAGCAGCTCGCCGCCGGGCAGCCCGGCCCCGAGGGATCGGGGATGAAGCTCACCTTCGCCCGGCTCAACCAGGAGATCAGCGGCCTGGAGGTGGAACTCCTCGGCGAGGAGGGGCTGCTGTACGAGGACTGGACGATGCGCCGGCCCGAGCTGGTCGACTTCACCGGCCGGGACGCCGGTTACCGCTATCTGCGTGCCAAGGGCAACAGCATCGAGGGCGGCACCAGCGAAATCCTCCTCAACATCGTCGCCGAACGCGTCCTCGGCCTGCCCGCCGAACCGCGCGACGACAAGGACCTCGCCTGGAAGGACCTGGCCCGATGACGTTCCCGCGCGAAGGCTACGACCTGCTGTACTCGGAGACCGAGGAGGAACTGCGGTCCGCCGTACGGGCCCTGCTCGCCGACCGGTGCGCGCCGTCGGCCGTACTGGCCCGGGCCGAGAGCGACCGCCCGCACGACCCCGCTCTGTGGCACACCCTCGCCGCGGAGATCGGCACGGCCGGGCTGCTCGTACCGGAGAAGTTCGGCGGCCAGGGCGCGGGCCACCGCGAGGCGGCCGTGGTCCTGGAGGAGCTGGGGCGGGCCGTGGCGCCGGTCCCCTACCTGACGAGCGCGGTGCTGGCGGCGGAGATCCTGCTCGGCTGCGATCCCGCCGGTTCGGCCCACACGGCCGCCCTGCTGCGCGAGTTGGCCTCCGGGCGGCAGGTGTGCGTACCGGCCGTGCCGCTCACCCTGGCGCCCGGGGCCCCGCTGCCGGCCGCCGTCCGGGACACCGGGGGAGGGCAGCTGACCGGCACCGTCACCTCGGTGGCGGACGCGCTGGCCGCCGACGTCCTGCTCGTGCTCGCGGACACCGGCCTGTACGCCGTTCCGGCCGCCGCCGTGACCCGCACGCCGCTGGTCCCGCTGGACCTGACCCGGCCGCTCGCCACCGTCACGCTGGACGGGGCCGCCGGGACCCGGCTCGCCGACCCGGCCACCGCGCGCGCGGCCGTGGCCGGAGCACTGCTCTCCGGGGCCGGACTGCTGGCCGGCGAGCAACTCGGAATCGCCGAGTGGTGCCTGACGGAGACGGTGGCCCACGTCCGGGGCCGCCACCAGTTCAACCGGCCCGTCGGCTCCTTCCAGGCCCTCAAGCACCGGCTCGCCCGGCTCTGGCTGGACGTGGCCTCCGCCCGGGCGGCCGCCCGCGCCGCGGCCGACGCCCTCGCCACCGGCGCTCCGGACGCCCCGCTCACGGTGGCCGTCGCCCAGGCCTACTGCTCGGGCGTGGCGGTCCGCGCCGCCGAGGAGTGCGTACAGCTGCACGGCGGCATCGGCATGACCTGGGAGCACCCGGCGCACCTGTACCTCAAGCGCGCCAAGGCCGACTCCCTGGCCCTGGGCACCGCCGGCCACCACCGCGCCCTGGTGGCCGACTTCGCGGAACTCCCGGCGCCCTGAGGGGACCGTGGGGGCCGGGGCGTCGGCCCCGGCCCCCGGGGGCGCGCGGCCGGTCCTTATCCTCGGGGGATGGCTCCCGTCATCACCCGACTCGACACCGCCGGGCTCACCACGCACCGCGACGAGCTGGCCGACCTCCTGCTCGCGGTGGTACGCGGCGGCTCCTCGCTCGGTTTCCTCGCCGACCTCGACCACCGCCAGGCCGCCTCCTGGTGGGACTCCCTGCGCCCCGCCGTCGAGGACGGCTCGCTCGCCCTCTGGATCTCCCGCCCCGCCGACGGCGCCCCGCTCGACGGCACGGTGAGCTGGTGCCGGGAGTCCAAGCCCAACGGCCGCCACCGCGCCGAGCTGCGCAAGCTCATGGTCCACCCCGGGGCACGCGGCCGGGGCACGGCCCGCGCCCTGCTCGCCGAGGCCGAGGCGGCGGCCGCCCGGGCCGGAGTGCTGCTGCTGTTCCTCGACACCGAGACCGGGAGCGGCGCCGAGCGCGTCTACCGCTCCGCGGGCTGGACCGAAGCCGGCACCATCCCCGACTACGCCGCCGACCCGGCAGGCCGCCTGCACCCCACCACGCTCTTCTACAAGCACCCCGCACGGTCGAGGTGACCTCGCCCGCCGCGCCGCGTTAGACCCCATAGCGCGGACCACCGAGCGAGGGAGACCGCATGTACGCAGCACCCACCGCCGCACCACTCAGCCGGCGCACACTTCTCCGCACCGCCTTCACCGCGGCGGTGTTCGCCGGCGCCGCCGCGGCCCTGGCCCCCGTCCTGCGCGCCCGGCGCCCCCGGCAGACGCTCACCCCCGCACCGCTGACAGAGGAGACGTACCGGGGCCGGCACATCGCCGTCGACGCCGCCGGGGTCCGCATCGACGGCCGCCCCCTGCACGTGATGCGGCGCGCCGACGGCAGCTACCTGAGCGGGATCAACCACTTCCAGTCCTTCGAGACCCCGCTGGAGCTCGCCCGCGCCGCCGTCGACGAACTCGGCACCAACCAGCTGGCGCTCGCGGTCCCGCACCACGGCTGACGGACGGAACGGGAGGAGCCCCGCATGTACATCCGGCAGAACCAGAGGAACCTGACCAGCGCGCAGAAGAAGCGCTTCACGGCGGCCGTGCTGGAGCTCAAGCGCAACGGTGCGTACGACGACCTGGTCCGCACCCACGACAAGTACTTCGTCCCCGACCGGGACCGCAAGCTGCGCGTCGGGCACATGTCGCCGTCGTTCTTCCCCTGGCACCGGCGCTACCTGCTCGAATTCGAGCGGCTGCTCCAAGGCGTCGACCCGGGCGTCTCGGTCCCCTACTGGGACTGGACCACGGACAGCAGTCCCGTCTCCTCCCTGTGGGCCGACGACTTCCTCGGCGGCACCGGCCGCGCCGACGACCGCCAGGTGATGACCGGCCCCTTCGCCTACGAGAAGGGCAACTGGGTGATCACGGTGGGCTTCACGGTGGAGCGCTTCCTCACTCGGAACCTCGGCCGCCCCCAGAACCCCATCAAACTGCCCACCGCGGCCGAACTGCAGTGGGCGCTCGACGATCCGACGTACGACAGCTCGCCGTGGGACTCCACGGCCGGGGCCGGCGGTTTCCGCAACAAGTTGGAGGGCTGGGCCGCCCCCAAGAGCGAACGCTGGCGCAACCACAACAAGGTGCACCAGTGGATCGGCGGCCACATGACGGGCGGTACGGCCCCCAACGACCCGGCGTTCTGGCTGCACCACGCCTTCGTGGACCTCCTCTGGGACCGCTGGCAGCGCCGGCACCCGGACTCCGGCTACTTGCCCGCCGCCCCCCTGCCCCCGGGCGACCTCCAGCGCAGGCGGGTGATCGCCCTCGACGAGCCGATGCCGCCGTGGGACCTCACCCCGCGCGACATGCTCAGCCACGAGGGCGTCTACCGCTACGAGTGACGGCGCGACCGAGTGAGGGCGTGACGGCGCGACCGGGTGACGGCGCGATCCGCGAAGGACCGCGTGACCGGTGGGGCGCACGGGAAGGGCCCCCGCCGTAACCGGCGGGGGCCCTCGGCCTGGTCAGGTCAGGCGGGCTGGAATCAGCCGCCGTAGCCGCCCTTGTCCTCGGTGTGGTGCTTGTCGCCCGACTGGTTGATGCAGGTGTTGCCGAACGCCGGGTTCAGCAGGCCGACGACGTTCACGGAGTTGCCGCAGACGTTGATCGGGATGTGCACCGGAACCTGAACGACGTTGCCCGACAGGACACCGGGGGAGCCGACCGCCGCACCGTGCGCTCCGGCATCGGCGACGGCCAGCCCGGCGCCGGCGGCCAGGGCGCTACCGGCGGCAGCGGTGACGGCGACTGCCTTCGCGATACGCGACATCAAGATCTCCTCGTGAGATGTGGGGCGCCGCAGCAGTAAGTGCGGCATTTGACATGGCATACAACGCAGCGGAGGCCAAGGGGTCACGGGCGCTTCGCCTACCTGGTGACGGAAAACCGCACGGACGCGAAGTAGGGCCGGATCTGGCCCACCCGGCCCGGCTCCAGGACCGCCAGCGGGCGGCCCGAGCAGTCCGGCTCCCGGTAGAACGTCGCCGTCCCGCGGGTGGAGTTCGTGGCCGCCCGGGAGCCGCCGCCCAGGGCGCGGACGCAGCCCTTCGGGGCGGTCAGCCCGTGGACCTGGTCGTCCTGGCCGACGTACTGGAAGTCGGGCCCCGCGGCCTGCGCCGTTCCGGCGGCCACGAGCAGGAGGAAGGGGAGCGAGCAGGCCCGGACGAGGCTCCGGGCGCCGGGGTGGTTGGGCATGGATCGCATGCCCGGCCCAACCCGGCCCGCCCCTGGACGGGTCACGCCTTGTCACCCGTTGGAGGCGTGTGCGACCGTGCGGGGGAGGTGGGACGCACCACGCGGAACATCTGATGCACCTGTTCCACGGAGGCACCTTTCCATGAAGGGCGTGATGAGCGCAGCGGGCAGCAGCGGCCGACCCCGGGTCCGCACCGGGCAGGGCGTGGTCGAGGGACGCACCGGACCGGACGGGGTCGCCGCCTTCCGGGGCATCCCGTACGCTGCGGCACCGGTCGGAGCCCTCCGCTTCGCCGCCCCCGAACCCCCGGCCCCCTGGGACGGCGTACGCGACGCCGGTGCGTTCGGGCCCACCGCACCCAAGGCGGCCTACCCCAAGACCTTCGCCGCGCTGCTGTGTGATCCGGAGATCCCCGGCGACGACTGCCTCAACCTCAACGTGTGGACCCCCGAGCCCACCGCCGGGGCCGGGCTGCCGGTCATGGTGTGGCTCCACGGGGGCGCGCTGACCCGCGGCTCCTCCGCCGTGCCCGTCTACGACGGATCCGCCTTCGCCCGCGACGGCGTCGTGCTCGTCTCCCTCAACTACCGCCTCGGCGTCCTCGGCTACGGACTCTTCCCCGACGCCCCCGCCAACCGCGGCCTGCTCGACCAGATGGCCGCCCTCAGGTGGGTCCGGGAGAACATCACGGCCTTCGGCGGGGACCCCGCCCGGGTCACGGTCTTCGGCGAGTCGGCGGGCGCCATCAGCGTCGGCGCCCTGCTCGCCGCCCCCCGTGCCGCAGGGCTGTTCGCGCAGGCCGTCCTGCAGAGCGGCGCGCCCGAGGTACTGCCGCCCGACCACGTCCGCACCATGGTCCGGCGGATGGCCTCCCTGCTCAAGGTGCCCGCGACCGCGGAGGCCTTCGCCGCCGTCGCCCTGCCCGACCTGATCGCCGCCCAGCGGGTGGTGCTGCGCCGCGCCGGAGCGCTGCTCGGCGGACCCGCCTTCGGCCTGGTCTCCGACCCCGACACGCTTCCCGAGGAGCCGCTCGAAGCAGCCGCGCGGAGCGGTGTACCGCTGTTGGTGGGCTGGACCACCGAGGAGTACCGGCTCTGGCTCGCCCCCACCGGCCTGATGCGGCTGCTGGACCGGCTCGGCCCGCTCGCGGTGGCGCTGGCCCGCATCCACACCGGCAAGGACCGGGCCGCCGTACGGGCGCTGCGCGCCGCCCTGCCCGAGGCGGGGCCGGCCGAACTCGCGGGCCACCTGCTGACCGACCGGCTGCTGCGCGATCCGCTGCGCCGGCTCGCCGGGGCGCGGACGGCCCCGAGCTTCGTCTACGAGTTCGGCTGGCCCTCCGGCGTGCCGGGCCTCGGCGCCTGCCACGCGCTGGAGCTCGGCTTCGTGTTCGACACGCTCCACGTGCCGGAGACGCACTGGCTGGCCGGGCCCGACGCCCCGCAGGAGCTGGCGGACCGGATGCACGAGGCCTGGGTGCGTTTCGCCGTGACCGGGGAGGCCGGGTGGGCGCCCTGGGACGGCTGCGGCCCACCGATGGAGTTCGGCGGGCCGCAGGGCGAGGAGGCGTTCGGGCCGGCGGTTACTCCACCGGTCCTTCCATGA
Source organism: Streptomyces sp. NPDC043680 (assembly GCF_056436685.1). NCBI lineage: Bacteria > Bacillati > Actinomycetota > Actinomycetes > Kitasatosporales > Streptomycetaceae > Streptomyces > Streptomyces sp. NPDC043680. Next base: position 146,515 of record NZ_JBWKCE010000004.1, read on the forward strand.
CCTTGCTGATGAACTGGATCGGGCCCTCGCCCATGTTCGGCACGTAGGTCTTGGCGTTGTGCTGGCCGCCCGGGATGACCCTCAGGCTGGTGTGGATCGGCCCCTTGCCGTAGGTGGCGACGAACTTCTGCACGTCGGGCAGCGTCTTCTTGTTGCTCTCGTTGTCGCCGACCTGGAAGGCGAGGTAGACGTCCGGGCTGCCCTTCTTGTCGATCAGGGCCTTCGCCAGCAGCTCGGGGTTGTTCTCCGCCTTCTCCTTGTCGTGGCCCTTCCACAGGGAGGAGTCCGGGACGATGTCGGGGCCGGAGCAGATGGCGGCCTTGAACTTGTCCGGGTGCTGGAGGACGGCCTTCAGGCTCGCGAAGCCGCCGGTGGAGGAGCCCATGTAGGCCCAGCCGTCACGGGACTTCACGGTGCGGAAGTTCGCCTTCATCAGGTCCGGGACGTCCTCGGTCAGCCAGGTGCCCATCTTGGGCTGGCCGGGGATGTCGGAGCCGTCCCAGTAGATGCCCTTCTCGTCCCCGGCCGGGTTCAGCACCGGCATGGCGAGGATGAAGGGCTTGCTCTTGCCCTCGGCGTACCACTTGCTGATGCTGGTCTGGAGGCCCAGGTCGGTGCCCATCCAGTAGTTGCTCGGGTAGCCGGCGCCGCCCGGCAGGGCGATCATGACCGGGAAGCCGCTCTTGGCGAACTTCGGGTCGTTGTACTCCTTGGGCGCCCACACCCAGACCTTGCCCTTGAAGCCGGACTTCTTGCCGTCCAGGGTGGTGACGGAGACGTGCGTGCCGTCGCTCAGGGTCATGGAGTTCTTGAACTCGGCCTTCGGGCCGGTCGGCATCAGGGCCTTGGAGTTGGCGGGCGGCTTGGAGGCGCCGCCCGAGCCGTCCGTCTTGCCCCCCGCGGCGGGCTCGCCGTAGGAGACGCTCTTCCCCTTGTCGGTGAAGGGGGGTATCTCGAAGTGGTACATCACGCCGGCGGCTATGCCCGCGAGGGCCAGCACGGTGACACCCGCCAGGAGCCAGCGGCGCCCCCGGCGCCGTCGCGGCGGCTCGGGCTCGGAGTACTGCTCGCCGTACGGCGGCTGTGGCGGGCCGTACGGAGGCTCGTACTGGTCCTGGGGTTCGTACGGCTGTGCGTACGACGTGCCGTAGGGCTGCTGCTGGTACTGCCCTTCCGACCGGTACGGCTGGTGCTGTCCGTCGGGTGCGTACGACATGTGCGGTGGCTCTCCAGCTGGTGCTGCCCGATGGGGGGCGGGGTGGTCGCTATCTGTTCGAAAGATGACCTTACGCGGTCCGGGGTTCCCATTTTTTCCAGCTCTTGGGTTGCTCTGGGGCTGGCCGTTGCCGAACACCTGGACGGTCACCGGAGTTCCCGCTCCGTTCGCCGTCTGTCCCTGGCCCATGCACATGCCCCTGGGTATGGTGCGTCCGCGCCGCCACCAGACCCCCTCTGCCCGGAGGTATCCCCCGTGTTTGGCATGACCTCTTCTTGGTCCCGCCGCAAGACCGCCCTCGCCACCGCTTTCGGCGTCACCGCCGCGGGCACGGCCCTGTGGGCCGGTATCGGCGCCGCCCAGCCGGCGCACGCAGCCGGGCTCCCGGCCCCCGACCACGTCGTCGTCGTGGTCTTCGAGAACCACGCCTACAGCCAGGTCATCGGCAGCTCCAGCGCCCCGTACATCAACTCCCTGAAGACCGGGGGAGCCAACCTCACCCAGTCGTACGGCGTCACGCACCCCAGCCAGCCCAACTACCTCCAGCTGTTCTCGGGCTCCCATCAGGGCGTCACCGACGACAGCTGCTACACGCCGGGCTTCAGCTCCGCGCCCAACCTCGCCTCCGAGCTCATATCCGCGGGCAAGAGCTGGGCCAGTTACAACGAGACCCTGCCCAGCCAGGGCTCCACCACCTGCAGCAGCGGCAAGTACGCCCGCAAGCACAACCCCTGGTTCGCGTTCTCCAACGTGCCGACCAGCACGGCCAAGACCATGGCCCAGTTCCCCACGGACTACACCACCCTCCCCAAGGTGTCCTTCGTCGTCCCGAACCTGTGCAGCGACATGCACGACTGCTCCGTCGGCACCGGCGACACCTGGCTCAAGAACAACATCAAGGCCTACGCGGACTGGGCCAAGACCCACAACAGCCTCCTCGTCGTCACCTTCGACGAGGACAACCGGCTCTCCGGCAACAAGATCCCGACCGTGTTCTACGGCCAGTCCGTCACGCCCGGCAGCTCCTCGGCCACCACGTACAACCACTACGACGTGCTGCGCACCCTGGAGGGCCTGGCCGGCCTGACCACCCATGCCGGGAACGCCGCCACCGCCAAGGACATCACGGGTATCTGGACGTCCTGACCATGTACGTTGCGGACAGTCGCGGTACCCCCGCGCCCGCCGTGACCCCCGAGCAACAGGCCGTCGCCCCGGGCACCAGCCCGGGGCGACGCGCCGCGCTCGCCCCCACGGTGCTCGCTCTCGGCACGGTCAGCCTGATCACCGACGTCTCCTCCGAGATGGTCACGGCCGTGCTCCCGCTCTACCTCGTCGCCGGCCTCGGCCTGACCCCGCTCGGCTTCGGGCTGCTCGACGGGCTCTACAACGGCGTCAGCGCCCTCGTCCGACTCGCCGGAGGCCACCTCGGCGACCGCTTCGGCCGCCACAAGGCCCTCGCCGGCCTCGGCTACGGCCTCTCCGCCCTGTGCAAACCGCTGCTGCTGCTCGTGCACACCCTGCCCGCCATCGGGGCCGTCCTCGCCCTCGACCGCACCGGCAAGGGCCTGCGCACGGCTCCGCGCGACGCGCTGATCTCGCTGGCGGCGGCGCCCGAGGAACGCGGCCGGGCTTTCGGCGTGCACCGGGCCATGGACACTGCGGGCGCCCTCATCGGACCGGTCCTCGCGTTCCTCATCCTGCGCGGCGCCGCCGACGGCTACGACGCCGTCTTCACGGTCAGCGCCTGCGTCGCCGCCCTCGGCGTGCTCGTCCTCGTCCTCTTCGTACCCGGCCGTCGCACCGAGCGCTCCGGCGCAGCCCCGGCCGAACCGGTCTCCCTCAAGGCCTCCCTCGGGCTGCTGGGCCGCCGCGACCTGCGCCGGATCGGCCTGTGCGCGCTGCTGCTGGGCCTGTGCACCGTCAGCGACGGCTTCGTCTTCCTGCTGCTGCAACAGGCCACCGGGCTCGCCGACCGCTGGTTCGCCCTGCTGCCGCTGGGCACCGCGGGCGCGTTCTTCCTGCTCGCGCTGCCGCTGGGCCGGTTCGCCGACCGGATCGGCCGCTGGCGCGTCTTCCTTGGCGGCCACCTCGCCCTGCTCCTCGCGTACGGCGTCCTGCTCACCGACGTACGGCACCCGGTGCTGCCGTACGCCGTACTCCTGCTGCACGGCGGTTTCTATGCCGCCACCGACGGCGTCCTGATGGCCGCGGCCGCCGCAGCCGTGCCCGAGGAGCACCGCGGCGGCGGCCTCGCCCTCGTCCAGACGGGCCAGGCCCTGGCCCGGTTCGCCGCCTCGCTGGGCTTCGGCGCCGCCTGGACCGTGTGGGGCGCCCGGCCCGCCCTGGCCGTCGCCGCCGTGCTCCTCGCCGGGGCCGCCGCGGTGTGCGCCCGGCTGCGTCCCGCGGAAGCCGAGGCGGAACGCGCCGCCGCCGGCCCGGCCCCCGGCGCCTGACCGCCTCCCCCCACCCGCCGCCCCGAAAGGCCCCCATGACCGTCCAACGCCGGATCCTGATCCTCGTCTGCGCCGTCGTCCTGCTCGCCGCCGTGGGGGTGCTCGCCGTCGTACGTGCCTCCTCCCGGGCCGGCCAGAAGGACCAGCCCCAGGCCGGCGGCCCGCAGATCACCCGGGGCGAGGTGTCCCTGGCCCCGGGGGACGGCGGGCGGCGCATCGTGTTCCGGAACATGGCGTGGGGCCCGCACCGCGACGAGCTCGCCACCGTCCCCGCCGACGCACCCGCGGGCCCCCGTACCGCCTCCGGGCTGAGCTGCCTGCGCTTCCACTCGGCGGGCGGCACCGGGATCTGCCTCCAGGCCGACAAGGGCGGAGTGCAGGAGAGCTACCGGGCCGTGGTCCTCGACTCCGGGCTGCGGCAGGTCTCCGCGCATCCGCTGGCCGGCATCCCCACCCGGGCCCGGGTCTCGCCCGGCGGGCACCTGGTCGCCTGGACGGTCTTCGTCGGCGGGGACTCCTACGCGGGGACCGGCTTCTCCACCCGGACATCACTGCTCGACCTGCGCACCGGCAAGCTCGACGCCTCGCTGGAGGACTTCGCCATCCGCAAGGACGGCAAGGCGTACCGCAATGCCGACGTGAACTTCTGGGGCGTGACCTTCGCCGCCGACGAGCGGACCTTCTACGCGACGCTCGCCACCGGCGGCCAGACCCACCTGGTCCGCGGCGACCTCGCCGAACGCACCGTGACCACGCTCCGCGAGAACCTGGAATGCCCGTCCCTGTCCCCCGACGGGACCCGGCTCGTCTTCAAGAAGCGGGTTCCCGGCCTGCCGGCCGAAGCCCCGTGGCGGCTCTACGCCCTCGACCTCGCCTCCCTGCGGGAGACCCCGCTCGCGGAGGCGCGCAGCGTGGACGACCAGGTGGTGTGGACCGACGACAGGACCGTCGTCTACTCCCTGCCCGGCGATTTCGGCGCCGACCTGTACCGGGTGCCGGCCGACGGCAGCGGCGAGCCCGTCAAGCTCATGGCCTCGGCCCTCGCCCCGGCCTTCCTCGGCTGACGCCGGGGGAAGGGCCGGGGCGAGCACCGCCGACAGGGCCGTTACGCCGTTTGCAGGACCGTTACGCCGGGATCAGCGTCTTGCGCCGGCGCTTGCGCGGCGCCCCCGCCGACAGCCTCAGCTCGATGATCGACCGCACGGCCGGCCACTCCTCGTCGAGGATCGAGTAGAAGGCAGTGCTGCGCACGGCGCCGTCGAGCCCCCGCGAATGGGCCCGGCGGACCCCCTCGCAGGTGAACCCGAGCTTCTCCATCGCCGCGCGCGAGCGCACGTTGCGGGCATCGGCCCGCAGCGAGATGCGGCGCACGCCCCAGGTCTCGAAGGCGTGGCGGAGCATGAGCAGCTTCGCCTCGGTGTTGATGCCGGTTCCCTGGGCGCCCGGGGACAGCCAGGTATTGCCGATCTCGGCGGCATCGGGGATCGCCGTCGCCGGATCGCCGAAGGGGACACCCGTCACGGCGGGCCATACCAGAGGGCCCTGCCAGTAATCGAGTTCGAGGAAGCGGGTCGAACCGACGACCCGGCCGTCGGTGGCTCTGACCACCGCGAAGGAGAGCGATCGACCCGCCGCCTGGTCGGCGAGGGCGCGGTCGATGTACTCGTGGGACGCCTGCACCCCATGGGGTACGGGGGTGAAGGCGTAAGTCGTACGATCCTCGGCCCCGGCCACGGCCAAGGCCTCGGTGTGGTGGGGGGCGAGGGGCTCCAGCCGCACGGTGCGGCCGGCGAGGAGTACGGGTACGGGCACGGAGCCTTCGGTCCTTCTGGGCGGTGGGGTGGTTGCACAGTGTGCGCTCCTGACGTCACCCCCCGCGCAAAACGCGGGTGAAAGGCAACGGGCTGTCAGGTGAACGCGAGTGGCTCAATGTAGCCCCTAAATGTGCTCTCATGAACCCCCAAAATGGCAACGCCGCGGCCATGTTTTCCGAGGACGTGGATCCCCGGATCCCAGGGTCCGCAATCCTGAACCACGGACATCCGTTCCCGTGCCTTGAAAATGGCTCTGACCTGCGAAGATGTAGGGTCGGTCCGGCCCGGCCGGAGGGTGCTCGGCCCGGCCGCCGCGAGGGTCGCGCCGAGGGCCTCGGGGCCGTCCGCGCGCCGCGCCCCCGCCCTCCCCGGCGGCCCGGCCGCGCAGCCGCCCGCAGGGCCCGGTCCGGAGGCGGAAGTGGCCCGCCGGACCGGTTCCCCGAATGGACCACGGCACTGGGCCATCCGACGGGTCGAATCGAGGGGCGGTGACACGGATCCTGCCCCCGCCCCGGCGCCCGGGTGCTCCGCCGGCGGGGGACCCGGGCGCCTCCTGAGATCATCGTCCCCATGGACATGGACGACGTACTGCGGCGGCTGGCGGCCGTGGGGCCGTTCTTCAGCGTGCCGTACGGGACGCAGCCGCCCGGTGAGGGGTACCGGCCGCTGGCCGAGCTCTACGGAGAGCAGCTCGGGACGTACGTCGACGAGGTGGGGCGGCGGATCGGCAGCGGGACCGGGCGGGTGGCGGCGTCGACCGCGCAGTTCGGGATCGCCTCGCGGCTGTGGTCGCTCGGGCTGGGGTGCGCCGCCCTGGCCGGGCGGGTGCCGGACCTGTCGGCGGACCGGGTGTGGTGGCGGATGCCGGCGGCGGGCTCGCTCCAGCTGTGGCTGCCCGCGCCCGGACAGGGGGTGCTGCCCGCCGAGGTGCTCGGCGCGCGCGTGCTCGGCCACCTCGGACTCCTCGACGCGGCCCTGCGGGAGCGGTTCGGGGTGTCGCCCAAGGTTTTGCGCGGGAACACCGCGTCGGCGCTGGTGGGCGCCCTGAGGGTGCTGATCGACCGGGTGCCCGGCGGGGCGGCCGTGGAACGCGTGGCCGACCTGCTGGCCGACGGCGGGGCGCTCGGCGGAACCGGCACCTTCCTCCACGAGGAGGGCCTGGGGGTGGCTTTCGTACGGCGCAGCTGCTGCCTCTACTACAAGGTGCCGGGCGGCGGCTTCTGCGGGGACTGCGTGCTGCGCCGGTGAAACCCGCGCCCGGGTGCATCCGGCGGGGGCGGGGGGTCCGAAGGACGCACACGAGCCCCCGCTCCGTCGGCGGAGCGGGGGCTCGTGGGCTTCAGCGCGACTAGAAGGTGAGGTTCCAGGCGTCGATCTTGCCGGTGTCGGCGTTCGCGTTGTCGTTCACGCGGAGCTTCCACAGGCCGTTGGCCACCTCGGAGGAGGCGTTGACGGTGAAGGTCTGGATGATGTTGTCGGTGCCGCCGCCCGCCCGGTTGCTCAGGGTGTAGACGGAACCGTCCGGGGCGACCAGGTCGACCTTCAGGTCACCGATGTAGGTGTGCTTGATGTCCACGCCCACCTTGAGGGTCGCGGGCGCGTTGCCGCTCACCCCGCTGACGGTGATGGGGCTTTCCACGGTGGCGTTGTCGTTGATGGCGAAGTCACCGAGGTTCTCGAAGTACTTGCCGGGCGGCGGGGTGGAGCCGACCGCCTTCAGCGCGTCGACCTGGCCCTCGCCGAAGAAGGCGTTGTTCGCCGTGGTGCCGGTGCAGCGGCTGTCCGAGGGGCAGGCGATGTCGTTGGCCTGGGTGGCCAGCTTGTCGCGGATCTGCGCCGGGGTGATGCCGGGGTTGGTGCTGGCGATCAGCGCGGCGACGCCCACGACGTGCGGGGTGGCCATCGAGGTGCCGCTCTTGGAGCCGTACGTGCCGCCCGGCAGCGTGGAGTACACGTTGCTGCCCGGCGCCGCGACGTCGATGACGCCCTGGCCGTAGTTGGAGAAGGAGGCCTTGGTGACGCCGGTGCCGTTCGCCGCGACCGTGACCACGCCCGGCAGCTCGGTCGGGATGTCCAGGCAGGCGTTGGTGATGGTGCGGGTGACCGGCGTCGAGTCGTTCGGGCTCGCGGAGTCGGTCGTCTTGTGGGCGAGGTCGTAGTCCTCGTTGCCCGCGGCGGCGATCTGGAGCGAGCCCTTGCCCTCGGCGTACTGCTGGGCGCGCTTGACGCCCTCGATGATGGCGGCCTGGTCGATGTTGTCCGGGCAGTTGAACTGCCACGGGTCCGTGTAGTAGCTGTTGTTGGTGACCTTGAAGCCGTGGTCACCGGCCCACACGAAACCGCAGATGGTGTTCTCGGCGAAGAAGAAGGAGTTGCCCGGCTCGGCGACGCGAACCGCGGAGATCTTCACTCCCGGGGCCACGCCGATGACGCCCTTGCCGTTCTTGGCCGCCGCGATGGTGCCCGCGACGTGCGTGCCGTGGGTGTCCACGTCCCGCCAGGCACCGGCACGGGTGTCGGGCTTGCCGTAGGCGCAGGAGACGGAGTCGGCCGCGTTGAAGTTCGGCGCCAGGTCCTGGTGCTGGTCGTCCACACCGGTGTCGAGGATGCCGACCTTGACGGAGGAGGAGCCGGTGGTGACGGCCCACGCCTGGTCCGCCTTGATCTGGCTCATGTCGGCGCGGACGGGCTCGCCGGCGGGCGTGCTGGCCTGGCTCGGGTTGGCGGGGAGCGCCGGGTTGTAGGCGTCGGCCGGCACGTCCGAGGTACGGGTCGCGCCGACCTGCTGGACGCCGCTGACCCCGCGCATGGTGGCGGCGAAGCCGGCCGAGGCGGAGTGGGCGACGATCACGCCGATGGAGTCGAAGTTCGAGAAGACCGTGCCGCCGTTGGCGGCGATGGCCGAGCGCACCGCGGAGCTGTCACCGGGAGCGGTGATCACCAGGTAGGCACGGGTGCCGGCAACCCAGGTCGCACTCTGGGAAGTCGGCGCCGCGGCCGGGGCCATGGCACGGGCGGACGGGGCGGAGGGGCCGACCGGAGCCGTGCCGGCGAGAGCGGCAGGGGTCCCGAGGGCCAGTGCGGCGCCGAGGGTGGCGGCCAGCACGAGCGTGCGTCGAGGTCGGCTGGATATGTGGGGTATCAATGCGTCCTCCGAAGACGGCCCGACGGTGCGGGTGGCACCGGTCGGGCCGTACGAAACGAGTGGTGGACGCAAGATGTCAGACGTGTGCCCGGGTACGGAAGTACCTTTTACAGCAGGACACTTTGCAGGCCGGTGGCTGAAAAACGCCTATGGGGCGGGTGTGCGGGCCGACCGGGCTGGGCACCGTGGGGGCGAGCCCTGCCCGGTCGGCCCGTCAGGGCGTCCCGGTCAGGCCGGTACGCCGTCCTTGGCGCCGGCCGGCTGGCCGGGTACGGGGGCCGCGGGCTCGGCGGCGTGGACGTCGTCGATCAGCGTGGCCTCGTCGAACGCCAGCCGCCCGGCCAGGACTTCGGTGGCGCGCTCGCGGTCGAACTCCTTCGTCCAGGTGCCGATGAGGACCGTCGCCACCGCATTGCCCGCGAAGTTCGTCAGGGCCCGGGCCTCGCTCATGAAGCGGTCGATGCCCACGATCAGCCCGACGCCGTCGACGAGTTCCGGCCGGTGCGTCTGCAGACCGCCCGCGAGGGTCGCCAGCCCCGCTCCGGTGACCCCGGCCGCGCCCTTCGAGGCAATGATCATGAACAGCAGCAGCGAGATCTGCTCGCCCAGGGCGAGCGGCTTGCCCATCGCCTCCGCGATGAACAGCGAGGACATCGTCAGGTAGATCGCGGTCCCGTCCAGGTTGAACGAGTAGCCCGTGGGCACCGTGATCCCGACGACCGGCTTGGCCACGCCCAGGTGTTCCATCTTCGCGATCAGCCGAGGCAGCGCCGACTCCGACGAAGAGGTCGACAGGATCAGCAGGAACTCCCGGCCCAGATAGCGCAGCAGCGAGAACACGTTGATCCCCGTGCACACCCGCAGCAGGGTCCCCAGGACGACGAACACGAAGAGCAGGCAGGTCGTGTAGAAGCCGATCATGATGACGGCCAGGGACTTCAGGGCGTCGATGCCGGTCGCACCGACCACCGCCGCGATGGCCCCGAACGCTCCCACCGGCGCCGCCCACATGATCATCGCCAGCACCCGGAACACCAGCTTCTGCACCTGCCCGATCCCGCGCAGCAGCGGCTCGCCCGCCGGTCCCATCGCCTGCAGCGCGAAGCCGCAGAGCAGTGCCACCAGCAGTGTCTGGAGCACCTGTCCGCCGGTGAGGGCCGACACCAGCGTGGTCGGGATGATCCCCAGCAGGAAGTCGGGCGTGCTCTGCGCGGCGCCCGCCTTGGCCTGGGCCTCACCCGCGTGGCGCACCGCTTCCGTCAGGTGCAGTCCGCTGCCCGGCTCCAGCAGGTTCCCCACGAGCAGGCCGATCGCCAGCGCCACCGTGGACATGATCATGAAGTAGCCGAGGGCGAGACCGCCCACCGCACCCACCTTGGCGGCCTTGCGCACCGACCCGATGCCCAGCACGATCGTGCAGAAGATCACGGGCGAGATCATCATCTTGATGAGGTTCACGAAGCCGGTGCCCAGCGGCTTGAGCTCCACGGCGGTGCCGGGCGCGGCGAAGCCGACGGCGATGCCGAGCAGCACCGCGGCGATCACCGCGATGTAGAGATAGTGGGTCTTGTCTGGTCTGGCGGCCACGTCGCCTCCTGGTGGTGATTGCGTTCCGGGAGACCATCGCCCACCGCTGTGACCCCGGTCACCCTTGCGTTCATTGAGTTCACGGCGGAGGGCAGACTGAGCGCCATGTTCCGCTTCCTCCGACCGCCGCGCAGTCTCGCCGGCCAGCTGTTCGCCATGCAGGTGCTGCTGGTCGCCGTGGTCGTCGCCGGCTGCGCGGTCTTCGCCTACGCCTCCGCCCGCGGCCAGGCCGAGGAAGCGGCCCGGCGCCAGGCCGGGTCCGTGGCCCGCGCGGTCGCCGACTCCCCGTCCGTCGTCGAGGCCGTACGCGGCGCCGGGCGGGGCGGCGACCCCTCGTCCGCCCTCCAGCCCTACGCGGAGCGGGTCCGGGTCGACTCCGGGGTGGACTTCGTGACGATCATGGCCCCGGACGGGCGGCGCTGGACCCACCCCGACCCGCGGCGCATCGGCGCGCCCTTCATGGGCAACACCGCCCGCGCCCTGCGCGGCGAGACCTTCAGCGAGACCTACACCGGCACCCTCGGACCCTCGATCCGGGTGGTCACCCCGCTGCTGGACCAGGGCCGGATCGTCGGCATGGTCAGCGCCGGCATCACCGTCCGCGCGATCAGCGCCCGGCTCGCCGAGCAGCTCACCGCCCTCGCCTGGGTCGCGGCCGGGGCCCTGGCCCTCGGCGGCGCGGGTACGTACGTCGTCAACGCGCGCCTGCGGCGGCACACCCACGGCATGAACGCGGCCGAGCTCAGCAGGATGTACGACTACCACCAGGCGGCCCTGCACGGGGTCCGCGAGGGGCTGCTCCTGCTCGACGGCCAGCGCAGGATCACCCTGGTCAACGACGCGGGGCGGGAGCTGCTCGGTGTCCACGGGGAGATCCGGGGCACCGGCGTCGCCGACCTCGGGCTGCCCGCGCCGCTCACCGGCGCCCTGCTGGCCGACCGGCCCCGGGTCGACGAGGTCCACCTGACCGCCGACCGGGTCCTCGTGGTCAACAGCTCACCGGTCGCGGGCGGCGGCCGCCGCGGCACCGTCGTGACCCTGCGCGATCACACCGAACTCCAGTCCCTGACGGGTGAGTTGGACCAGGAGCGCGGGTTCACCCAGGCGCTGCGCTCCCAGGCCCACGAGGCCGCCAACCGGCTGCACACGGTGGTCTCCCTCATCGAGCTCGGCCGGGCGGACGAGGCCGTGGAGTTCGCCACCGCCGAACTGGAGCTGGCCCAGGCGCTCACCGACGAGGTGGTCACCGCCGTCGGGGAGCCGGTCCTGGTGGCCCTGCTGCTCGGAAAGGCCGCCCAGGCCCACGAGCGGGGCGTCCAGCTGGTGGTCACCCCCGACAGCCGGGCCGCCGTCGGGCGGACCGCCGCGCTCCCGGCCAGGGACCTCGTCACCGTCCTCGGCAACCTCCTGGACAACGCGGTCGACGCGGTGACCGGGGTGCCGGGGGCCAGGGTCGCCGTCACGGTCCGGCCCGACGAGGACGGGCTGCTGCTCCGCGTCACCGACAACGGCCCCGGTCTGCCCGAGGGCGCCGCGGCCGAGGTGTTCCGCCGCGGCTGGTCGGGCAAGGGTGAAGGGCGCGGCCTCGGTCTCGCCCTGGTGCGGCAGGTGGCCCACCGGCACGGAGGCAGCGCGGAGGCGGCCGAAGCCCCGGGCGGCGGCGCGCAGTTCACCGTACGACTGCCCATGGGAAGGGAGCCGCAGGCGTGAGCGGGCCGCGCGGGCGCGAAGCGGGCGGCGCGGAGGCCGCCGAGGTGCGGGTACTGGTGGTCGAGGACGATCCGGTCGCCGCCGACGCGCACGCCCTGTACGTGGGACGGGTGCCCGGTTTCACGGCGGTGGGCGCCGTCCACTCCCTCGCGGAGGCCACCCGGGTCCTGGAGCGGACCCGGGTCGACCTGCTGCTGCTCGACCTCGGCCTGCCCGACGGCCACGGATTGCGCTTCGCGCGCCGGCTCAGGGCCTCGGGGCATCCCGTCGACGTGATCGTCGTGACCTCGGCGCGGGACCTGGCCGTGGTCCGCGAGAGCGTCTCGCTCGGCGTCGTCCAGTACGTACTGAAACCCTTCGCCTTCCCCACGCTGCGCGAACGGCTGCTGCGCTACGCCGAGTTCCGCGCGACGGCTGGGGAAGCGGCCGGTCAGGACGACGTGGACCGGGCGCTCGCCGCCCTGCGCGCCCCGAGCCCCGCCGAGCTGCCCAAAGGCCTCAGCGCGTCGACCCTGGACCGGGTCGCCGCGCTGCTGCGGGCGGCGCCCGAAGGGCTGACCGCCGCCGGGGCTGCCGAAGCGGCCGGGACCTCGCGGATCACCGCCCGCCGCTATCTGGAGTACCTGGTGGACACCGGACGCGCGGACCGCACCCCCCGGTACGGCCAGGTCGGCCGCCCCGAACTGCACTACCGCTGGCTGGCGGCGGCCGCTGCCGGCTCGGTGTCGAAGGTGTAGAACTTCCGGTGGTCGAGCAGGTCGGCCGGGGTCACGTCGTTCCACGGCCGCATGGTGTCGTGCAGGTCCACGACGTTCGCGGTGCCGACGGCGGGCAGGTAGGGCGACTGCGGGTGCCGGGCCTGCCACTCGGCCCACAGCTTGTCGACGTACGCGTGGTGCATCCAGAACACCGGGTCGTTGGGGGACACCCCCGTGGCCATCTGGCCGCCGACCCAGACGTGCACCCGGTTGTGCAGATTGGCGCCGCGCCAGCCCTCCAGATGGTTGCGGAAGCCGTTCGAGGAGCTGTTCCAGGGTGCCGCGTCGTAGACCGGCATGTTCAGCACGGCGTCCACCTCGGCCTTGGTCGGCAGCTCGGCCACGCCCGTGCCGAGGGCGCGCCGCAGGTAGGCGCGTCCGTCCACGCGTACGGCTATGTTCCACTTGCCGGCGGCGTACGCGAACGGCCCGTCGAGTACCTGTCCGTCGCGGGCGCGTCCGGTGCCGCCGAGGAAGTCCGCGGCCCAGAGGGAGGAGCGGGTGGTGCGGTCGGCCGTCCAGTCCCAGTAGGGAAGCGAAACCTTCGGATCCACTTTCTGCAGCTCAGCCTCGAATTCCAGCAGAAACCGGCGGTGCCAGGGCAGGAAGGAGGGGGAGCGGTGGCCGACCCGGTCGCCGGAGTCGGTGTCCGCCATGATGAAGCCGTTGTGGGTGGTGACGAACCGGTCGTAGACGCCCGTGCGCTTGAGTTCGAGCAGCGCGTTGGTGAAGGCGCGCTTCTCCTGGGGGGTGAGCGCGGCCTGGTTCTTGCGGACGGTCATGCCGTGCCTCCCGTGGGAGAGAGCGGGAGGAGCGGGGCGCCCTGGAGCTCGCGCACGGCGGCGCGGGCCAGGGAGGCGGGGTCGGAGAAGGTCTCGTAGTGGTTGACCACGCTGATCCAGGTGCCGTCGGCGTTGCGCATCACGTGCAGTTCGCGGCCGTCTATCCGAACGGTGGGCAGGCCGGGGGAGTGGTGGCCGCCGTGGTGGCCGCCCCCGCCAGGCGTGATCTGGATGCGCCGGCCCTGGTACACCTCGTCGACCGTGCCGGCGGGTAAGGGGGCGCGGGAGTCGGCGGCGGCCGCGTGCGCGGTGACGCCGGCGAGGCCGAGGGCGGTGAGTGCGCCGGCGGTGGTGCCCATGGCCTGCCGGCGAGTGATCTTGTTCATGGCCCGAAGAGGTATCAGCAGGCTCTGAACCCAGCGGTGTTATCCGGACATCTGCGGATATGTTGCCCATAGAACCAGTTGGTCGAATCTTCCCGTCCGAGCCGATTTCCACGGCTCGAACGGGAAGATCTATGGAGATCATCTTACTGGACAGTAATTTTTTTTGCCGGGCCAGTGCTCTATGGAGGGGGTCACATCGCAGAGTCGGCCGGAACCTGAAGCCGGATTTACTGCTATCTGTCACCTATAGTCCGGATATGCCTCTCCATGAGACGAAGCACGCACGCATCCCCGACGCCGACACGGACGTGTTCACGTCCGCCCTGAGCGGCCAGGTCCTCCCCAAGTGCCGGATGCCCGAGGACCATTCGCCCTCGCAGGTGGTCTACGAGCTGCTCCACAACGAGCTCCTCCTCGACGGCAACGCGGCCCAGAACCTGGCCACCTTCTGCACCACCTGGTCCGACGACGGTGTCCGCCGCCTCATGGCCGAATGCCTCGACAAGAACATGATCGACAAGGACGAGTACCCGCAGACCGCCGAGATCGAGGCCCGCTGCGTCAACATCCTGGCCGACCTGTGGCACGCGCCGGCGGGCCATTCGGCCACCGGCTGCTCCACCACCGGCTCCAGCGAGGCCGCCATGCTCGGCGGCCTCGCCCTCAAGTGGCGCTGGCGCGCCCGCCGCCACGCCCAGGGCCTGCCCGCGGACCGGCCGAACCTGGTGTGCGGACCGGTGCAGGTCTGCTGGGAGAAGTTCGCCCGGTACTTCGACGTCGAACTGCGCCAGGTGCCCCTGGAAGAGGGCGCCACCGGCCTGCGCCCCCACCAACTCGGCACGTACGTCGACGAGAACACCATCGGTGTCGTCGCCATCCTCGGCGTCACCTACACCTGCGACTACGAACCCGTCGCCGACCTCGCCGCCGAACTCGACCTGATCCAGGCCGCGCACGGCTGGGACATCCCGATCCACGTCGACGCGGCCAGCGGCGGCTTCGTCGCCCCCTTCCTCCACCCCGACGTGCCGTGGGACTTCCGGCTGCCGCGGGTCGCCTCCATCAACACCTCCGGCCACAAGTACGGGCTCGCCCCGCTCGGCGTCGGCTGGATCGTCTGGCGCACCGCCGACCTGCTGCCCGCCGAGCTCGTCTTCCACGTGGACTACCTCGGCGGCGACATGCCGACCTTCGCCCTCAACTTCTCGCGCCCCGGCGGCGAGGTCATCGCCCAGTACTACCTGTTCCTGCGCCTCGGCCGCGGCGGCTACCGGCGCGTCCAGCAGTCCTGCGCCGACACCGCCCGCCACTTCGCCGGTGAGATCGCCGCCATGGGCCCCTTCACCCTCCTGTATGACGGCCAAGGCGCCCTCCCCGCCGTCTGCTATCGGCTCACCGACCCGGCCGCGGCCGGCTTCAGCCTGTACGACCTCTCCGACCGGCTGCGGATGCGCGGCTGGCAGGTGCCCTCCTACCCGCTGCCCCCCGCCCGCGGGAACACGGTCGTCCAGCGCGTCCTGGTCCGGCACGGGGTGACCCGCGACCAGATCACCCTGCTCGCCGCAGACCTGCGGCGGGCCGTGGACCACCTGACGGCGACCCCCCAGCCCGTCCCGGCGACCGCACCCCGCCCGGGCTTCCACCACTAGGTCCTGTCCGAGGGGTCAACCGCTTCGGCACAGCTGTTGACCCGGGACGCGGTGAGGCGTCATCGGCATGACCTGCCAGGCGGATGAGGAGGAGACCGGCTCCCCCGCTCGGGGGAGCGACCCGGTGGCTCGGCCGTCCCGGAGGCCGAGTGGTCTTCAACCCCGGGCTCGAGCCATGGGGAACCGGCCCGTGGAACCGTGGCTCCTGCTCCCCCGGCCAGGGGCTACCGCTGCCGACGTTGCGCCCCCGCCCCGATGGGCCGTCCGAGCCGCTCGTGCCTCGGCACTCTCGGCCACCCTCGGCTTCATCCCGCTCCACGCGGTGTGGGCGCTGGGAATACCCCTCTGGGCGGACCAGCACAGATTCCGGGAGTGGTACGCGGTCGGCGGCGGCCCGTACCTCTTCGTACTCAGCGGCCTTGCCCTGCTGGCGGGCATACTGGCGTTGAGCCTGGTCCGGCCGTGGGGCCTGGTCTTCCCGAGCTGGACTCCGTTCCTGGCCGGACACAGGGTTCCGCGCCGGACGCTGACCGCCACCGCCTTCGCCGTCTCGGCCTTCCTCCTGCTGTACACCGTCCGGGCCGCCGCGCAGACCATCGACGACTTCGACGACGACGGCGTTTTCAGCCCCTGGATCGTCGTCTACGGAATCCCGCAGTTCCTGGTGTGGGGCATCGGCCTGTCCCTCGCCGCACACTCCTACCGCCACCGCACATCACCGGGCACCGAACGCCTCGGGAGCGGCCCAGGGCCTCATCCGGGCGAGGCTGAGAACGCCGGCCGTCCGGCGGATCAGGTCCGGGGCGTGGACCACTGCATGTCCAGGGCGGTCAGGGCCGCGACCCGGTCCGCGGTCAGCAGGTCCGCCCGGGCCCGCTGGTTGGCGATCCACGAACCCAGCCGGAACTCCTGGCCGCCGACCCGCTCCACGTGCGTGCGCGGCACCCGCAGATGGCCCTCGCGGGCGCGGAACTCCCGGGCCGCCCCCAGGTGCGCCGCCCACTTCTCGGCCTGGCTGCGCCGCGGCCGCGGGAGCTCCGGCCCTGTCGCCGGGGTCACCCCGAGGGTGTGCTCCAGCAGCCAGCGCTGCGCCCAGGTCAGCCGGTCCCAGGCCGACCGCTGGGCCCGTACCCACACCCCCAGGTCCTCGCCCTGGACGACCGCCTCACCCCGGGAGACCGGCAGCCGGCCGCCCGCATCCAGATGGACCCGGGTCAGGTGGAAGGCCCGCTGCCAGGAGATGTCCCACGCCGGGCACCAGGAGGCGTCGACGGCCTCCAGGGCCTCCCGGCGCTCCTCCGGCAGCGCCCCGGGCCCCTCGCGGCGGGCCGCCGCCCGCTGGTTCTTCACCCAGACACCGACCGGCGCGCCGTGCCAGGTGGCGTCCACCGGCGGCAGCAGGTGCCCGTGTTCCGCCGCCCAGCCGCGGGCGGCCGCCAGACCCTCCTCGAAGGCCACGTCGAAGTGGCTCCACACCATCCCGAGCGCGTCCAGCTGCGCGACCCGCTCCCGGCCGAGCGCACCCCGCCGGTACGTACGCCGCGCGTCCGCGATCCACTGCCCGAGCGGGAACCCGGCGAGGGCCGGCGGCCACGCCGGGTCACCGGCCGGCACCTTGAACCCGAAGGGCACCTTCAGGTCCCCGGCCGCAGCCGCGTAGATCCGCGCCGCCTCCACCCCCCGCCGCCAGTTCCCGTGTTCGGGGTGCAGCACGCGCAGCCGGATGAAGGCGGCCAGCAGCGCCGGGTCCCGCGGGGTGGAGAAGCTCAGCAGCGACTCGACCGCGGACCGGGCTGCCGCGGCCTCGACCGGCTCAGACGGCCGCCCCGGCACCTGCGGCTGCGCAAGGGCCTCCACCAGCCGGGTGTCGTGCGCCCGCAACGCCTCCAGGAGCCGCGCGAGGTCCCCGTACGCCCGGGAGGTCAGCATCGTCTGCGGGCCTTCGCCCGGCCCCAGCAGGACCGGCACCACCAGCGAGGCGACCTTGCCCTCGCCCGGCCGGATCCGCAGCGCCCGCCCCACCGCCTGCACGAGGTCGGGCATGGAACCCCGGACGTCCGCCCAGTAGACGGAGTCGCACTCCTTGGTGTCCACACCCTCGCCGAGTACCCTGACGCTCCCGAGGAAGGCCTTCTCCGCTCCCCCGTCCGCGGCGAACGCCTCCAGCACCTGCCGCCGGTGCGCCGCCGAATGCTGTCCGCACAGCCAGTCCGCCCGGACGGTACGGGGATACCCGGGCCGCCGGCCGCGGCCCGACGCCCTCAGCCGCGCCGCCACCTCGGGCAGCCCGGCGGCGAAGGCCTCGGCCTCCTTCGTCAGGTGATGGAACACCAGCGTCCGCCGGAAGCCCTGTTCGGCGGACGCCTTGACCAGAGCTGCCTGCAGCGCCGCCAGCCGCGCCCCGCGCACCGCGTCCGAGCGGCCGTCCCGGCCCAGCAGCACGGCCGCCTGGAACGCGGGGTCGGTGACGTCCACGCAGACGACCCGGTACGGGGCGCAGATGCCCCGGTCGATGGCCTCGGCGAGGGTCAGGGTGTGGCAGCGGGCGCCGAACGGGCCCTGCGGGTCGTCCTCCATCGACGCGACGAGCTCGCCCCGCCCCCGCGCCGGCGGGCCCGAGCCTCCGGCGGCACCCTGCTCGCCCTCGTCGGGGTCCTGCCAGACCCGGGGCGTGGCGGTCATGTAGAGCCGCCGCAGGGAGGGGATACGGGTGTTGTCGTGCACCACCGCCCAGGGTTTGCCGATCCGCCCGGACGTGCGGTGCGCCTCGTCGACCACGATCAGGTCCCAGCCGGGCAGTCCGGCGAGGTGCGCGCGCTCGATGGTGCCGAGGCCGAGCGAGGCGTATGTGGCGTACACCGTCACCCGTTCCCCGCCCCGGCCGCCCCGCCGGGCGAGTTCGGCCGGATCGGTGGTGGTGGGCAGGCCCGCCTCCTCGGCGCGCAGCGAGCACACGGCGAGGGAGCGGCCGGTGCGGCCGCCCTTCCGCCAGGCCGTCACGGTCTGGACGAGCAGGTCCAGCGAGGGCACCAGCACCAGCACCCGGCCGGCCCGCAGCTCCTCGGCGGAGCGCACGGCGACGAGGGACTTGCCCGCACCCGTCGCCATGACGACCTGGGTCCGCAGCCCGGCCGCCGGGACCCGGCCGCCGGCGGGCAGCTCCAGGGCCCGCACCACGGCATCGACGGCCTCGCGTTGGTGCGGACGGAGTTCCATCCTCGGCATGCACTCCACCCTGCCCACTGTGATCTGCTTGTTCGGCTCCAGCTCCTATCTTGCCCCCTTCTTTGAAGCAGCCGGGGAAGCGCGCCGGGGGAGTGGGTCGCAGGAGCGGGCCGGGGGAACGGGTCGCCGGCGGCCCGGCGGGGCTACATGCGCGCCCCGAAGTTCTGCGTCCACCAGGGGCCGCCGGGGCCCTGGTGCATGCCCACGCCGATGTCCTTGAACGAGCAGTTGAGTATGTTGGCCCGGTGGCCGGGGCTCTTCATCCACGCGTCCATCACCGAGGCCGCCGTCTGCTGGCCCTTCGCGATGTTCTCCCCGTACGTGGACCAGCGGTAGCCCGCGACCGTCGTCCGCTTGCCCGGGTCGGCGCCGTCGGGGTTGGTGTGGGAGAAGAAGTCCCGGTTCGCCATGTCGTCGGAATGCCCCTGGGCGGCGGAGCGCAGCTGCGAGTCCTCGTTGAGGGGGCCACAGCCGGCCGCGGCGCGCTCCTCGTTGACCAGGGCGATGACCTGGCCCGCGATCCCCTGCGGGGCGGGCGCCGGAGCGGGCGCGGAGGTCCGCGGCGAGGGCGTCTTGGAGGCGGTCGGCGTCGGGCTCGGGCTGGGGCTCTCGGCGGACGGGCTCGGGGAGGCCGACGCCGAAGGGGAGGGCGGTGCGGACGGCGAGGCGGAGTCCGAGGGCGCGGCGCTCGCGGATTCGGGCGCCGACAGCGCGGCCAGCGGCGAAGGCGCGGCGCCCTCCGCCTCGGTGTCGCCCGAACCGGGGAAGCCGCCGAGGTAGGCGAGGCCGCCGCCCGCGACGCACGCGGCGATCACCGCACCGCCGATGGCCCGCCGACGGCTGCGGCGGCGCTTGCGCAGTACGCTGCGGCCGCCGCCGGGGGTGCCGGCCGGGGCGCCGCCCTGCGCGGAGACGGTCGGGATGAGCTCCGTCGCGTGGTCCGCGGACTGCGCGGGTATCGCGGAGCCGGAGCCCGGGCCCGCGGCCGAGCCCGTGGCCCCGCCGTCGAATCCGTATGCACCCGCGCCGCTGTCGGCTCCGTACGCGCCCGCGCCGCTGTCGGCTCCGTAGGCCGCGCCCGCGCCGCCGTCGGCCCCGTACGCCGCGCCCGCCGGGACGAAACCGCCCGCCGCCGCCGACCGTACGCCGGCCAGCAGGGCCGCCGACACCGGTACCAGGGCAAGGCCGGCGAGCAGCCCCTCCGCCGGGAGCAGGCCGTTCCACAGACCGGCGCAGCGCAGGCACTCCCGCGCGTGCCGGGCTATTCGCTTGCGCCACAGCGTCGACGCGACCCCGTCCCAGCCGGCCGTCACCGTCCGCAGGGTCTCGCACGGCGGCTGGGCGTCCAGCGCCCGCTCCACCACCCGCGCCGACTCCAACTGCGCCTTCATCCGCTGCACCCGCACCGCGGTGTGCTGCGGGGAGAGTTCCAGGGCCGCGGCCATCTCGGCGCGGGTCAGCTCGCCGGCGCACTCCAGCCACCACAGCGACAGCAGCGCCCGGTCCTCGGGCTCCAGCCAGCGGGTGGCCCGGGCGGTTTCCCGCCGCTGGCCCTCCAACTGGAGCCGTACGACGGTCAGGTCCACGAAGTCGGCGCCGGGATCGGCGAGCTCCCAGGCGGCTTCCAGGCCGCTCTCGCCGGGGGCGCTGTGCCGGGCCTGCCAGTGCGCACGCACCCGGTTCATGGCGATCGCGACCAGCCAGGACCGGAAGCTCTCGTCCGAGCGCAGCCCGCCCAGCCCGTCGAGCGCGCGGAGCATCGTGTCCTGCACCACGTCGTCCACGTCGCAGGACCCGTTCAGGGCCCGCCCGACGATGTTGTAGACGAGCGGCAGATAGGTGCCGACGAGTTCGTCCTGCGCGCGGGGGTCGCCCGCGCGGGCCGCTGCCACCAGCGCTGCCGTGTGCTCAGTAGTCATGTGCTGTTCCCTGTCCGTACCGGCCGTCGATGATGCCCAATACCTGGGAGACCGTCGAGGGGAGCTCGGATAACACTTATCGCGAAAATCCGGAGGGCGAGTTCGCGGCCCGTGCCGAACGGGGCCGTACGGACGCGTCCGACCGGGTGGGGCCGCCTCGGCGCCGCAAGCATCGCATCCCCCCGTACGGCCCCGGGCACCGCCCTCCGGGGTCGCTACAGCAGGGGAGCCAGTGCCTCGGCGGCCGCGTGCACCATCGGGGCGTACGACTCGATCTCCTCGCGCACGACGAGAGGGGCGAGCGCGGTGACGCTGACTCCGCCGACCGGGTGTCCTCCGGCGTCGAGGACCGGAGCGCCGACACAGCGGACGGCAGGCTCGTTCTCCTCGTCGTCCAACGCGTAGCCCCGGGCGCGGACCAGCGCCAGTTCCGCCCGCAGGGCGCGCACGTCGGTCAGCGTCCGCGGGGTGCGCTCCGGCAGTCCGGCGGCCCGGACGAACGCGTCGAACTCCTCCTCCGGCAGGTGGGCCAGGATGCTCTTGCCAACGGCGGTGCTGTGCAGGGGCATCCGCATCCCGATCCGCGACGCCGTCCGGAAGGGCTGGCCGCCCTCCAGCTTCCGGATGTAGGTGAGGGACTCCCCGCCGTGCAGGGCCAGGTGCACGATCTGGCCGGTGTCCTGCTGCAACTCGCCCAGGATCCGCCCGATGTCCGCCGGCTCGCCGCCACCGACCAGCGCGGCGAGCCCCCGCAGGCGCGGGCCCACCCCGTAGCGGAAGTCCGCGTCGACGCGGACGAAGCCCTGCTCGACCAGCGAGGCGAGGATCCGGAAGGTGCTCGACTTCGGTATGCGGATCCTGGAGGCGGTGGCTTCGCCCGGAGGCCCCCACCGCCTCACCGATGTGACGGCGGCGGCCTCGCCGTGCGGCGTGAGGCGGGTTCGTCGAAGGCGGCTTCACCCCCGCCGAGATCGCCTCCGCCGTCCGGTCCGCAGGCGCCGCCAAGGTCTTCCCGGCGCACGTCGGGGCCCGCGGTTCATCCGCCATCCGCTCCCTCACGGCGGTGCTCCCCGAGGCGCTGCTGATCCCGACCGGCGGCATCCGCCTCGGTGAGGCCCGCGCGTGGCTCGACGCCGGAGCCGCGGCCGTCGGCATCGGCGCCGGGCTGCCGGACGATCCGGGTGAACTGGCCGCCGTCTTCGCCGCGTCGGCCGGGTGGGGCGAGCGGGGCGCCGCCCGTGCCGACGCCGGCTGCGGGACCGGGCCATGACCGGGCCGGGGCGGACGGCGGAGTACGACGTGCTCGTCTCGGCGAGGTGCTGGTCGAGATCCACGCCGACACCGCCCTCGGCCGGGCCGTCGACGGACCTCGGCCCGCCTCTCCTACTCCGGTGACGCCCTGAACGCCGCTGCGGCCGCCGCCGCGGCCGGGGCCCGCACCGCCCTGCTCGCCGTCGTCGGGGACGACGAGCTCAGGGTGCCCCTGCTGCGCCGCGCGGCCGAACTCGGCGTGGACGTCTCCCCATACCTGCTCGCCGCCGACACCGGGGGCGACCGCGCCTTCGTCTACTGGCGCACCGGCAGCGCCGGCTCGACCCTCTCCACCGGACACGTCGCCTCCTGGCGGAAGCTGCTGACCCGCTCGAAGGCGCTCGTCACCAGCGGGATCACCGGAACCCTGGCACCGGGCGGGCGGGCCGCGGTGCTGGCCGCGGCCCGGGCCGTGCACGCGGCCGACGGGCACGTCTCGTACGACTCCAACTTCCGCCCCCGGCTCGCGGGACGGTCCGAGGCGCGGGACCTGCTGGCCGGGATCGCCCCGCCGGCCGGACTCCTGAAGACGTCCTGCCCGGCCGACACCCTGGCCCTCGTGGACACCGGCGATCCGCTCACCGCCGCGGCCCGCTGCCGCGCGCTCGGGGCCCGTACGGTCGTCGCCACAGCGGGCGCGGACCGGCTGTTCTGGACGACGGCACGCGGGCGGAGTACCACCCCGTGCCGGTCGTGCCGGACCCCGTTGACGCCACGGGCGCCGGGGACTGCTTCACCGGCACCGCCACCGCGCGACTGGCCCTGGGCGACAGCCTTGCCGACGCGGTCGCGTACGGCATGGCGGCCGCGTCCCTGTCGGTGTTCGGACGGGGCGGCACCGGCCGCGTGCCCGCCTTCGCGGAGACGAAGGCCCTGGCCACGGCTCACGGCGGGTGACCGGCCCGGTCAGCCGCGGGGTGGGGAGCCGTACGCAAGAGGGCTCGCGACCCGGCCCGCGCCGAGCACGAGCCGGGAGGGTCCCGGTCGGCGGCGGTGGCCAGGCCGAACAGCCCTGCAGGCCGGACCCTGCGCCACGCTGACGCGGTCCAAGGGCGAGGTGCTGCGGCGCAGCCCGACCCACTTGATCCAAAAACAAGTGGATCCCGGGGCCGCGTCATGACATGGTTGGTCTCAGCGAAGGGGTGTAGCTCAGTTGGCCAGAGCGCTGGTCTCCAAAACCAGATGCCGCAGGTTCGAATCCTGCCGCCCCTGCAAAGTTCATCCGCGGCTTCGCCGCAAGCGCCCAGGTGAGAGTACCTCTCTCGTCTGGGCGTTGGCGTTTCCTTGGAATCTACAGGGAGTCTGCTGGAGTCTCCTGGAACTCTGTCGGGTGGATCGCGTCCCCCAACCCATCACCGACCGCTGGCTCTTTCGGTCGACCGGATCGACGTTGATCACAGAATGCTTCAGCTCTGCTGCTGACAAAATGATCTTGCTGGGTTGACCTGGGCGGGTGCCGCCTGCACAAGATCGCTGGATCCTCGATGCGCAGAAGTCCGTGGGGGACCGCATCCGCGTCGCCCGGATTGGCGAGAATCTCACGCAAGAGCGACTGGCGGAGCGGTCGTGGCCGGGGCAGGAGCCGACCGGGGTCCATGCCGAGCGTGCCGGCGATGGCTTCGAGGGTGTCGTCGCCGGGGTACGGGTGCCCTGCTCGACTTTGCGGAGCATGCTGAGGGAGACGTGCGCTGCGCGGGCGGGGTGGTCCTGGCTCATTCGGCGGGTGCGGCGGGCTGTGGCGAGGCGCTGCCCGAGGTGGCTGGCCATCGTGCTCCGTTCAAGGTGCGTGTCAGCGCACGCTACCGGCCCTCGCCGCCTCGAACAGGCTGTTCGTCAGGACTGGTTGACGATGTCGACGAGGTCGAGCAGGGAGTCGATGGAGTAGTCGGCGGCCCGGCGCACGATCTCGTTGTCGGCCCACCAGAAGCCCCAGGGGCCGCGGCGCAGGTGCGCGGTCAGCAGGCCGGCTGTGCGGGCGGGAAAGATGTCGTTCTCGGGGTGGTCGCCGACGTACAGGGTTTCCTCGGCGGGGGCGCCGGATACGCCGATGACCTGGTGGAAGAAGTCTGGGCTGGGCTTGGCTACACCCCACTCGCCGGAGGTGACGACCAAATCGGCCGGCAGGTTGAGGGCCCTCAGCAGGTCGGCGGCTTTCGTCGTTTGGTTGCCGGCGACGATGACGCGGGTGCCTGCGGCCCGTAGTGCGGTGAGCGCGAGACGGGCGTCGTCGTACAGGTCGGTCTCGTCCAGCTGTTCGCCGCGGCCGGCGGCCTCGCGGGCCCGGTACTCGGCGCCCACGTCGATGCCGGGGCGGAGCAGGCGCAGCGCGTCGGCGTTGTCGCGGCCATCGACGACGACGGCGCCGACGAGCGCGGATAGCGTGTGGCGGGGGATGTTGAGCCAGTCTGCCCATGATGCCCAGTAGCGGTCGTCTCGGGGGATGGTCTCGCCGACATCGAGCACGACAGTCCGAATCATGCGGGCAAGCCTACGGCGGGCTCACCTCCGGCCGATATCCGGTTCGGCATGTCCCCCACCCCTGCCGGCTCCGGCCCTGTGCACCCGCTCGCGGAGATTAACCGCGACCGGCGGGCGCTCGTGCTGGCCGGGCGGGCCCGCTCGGAGGAGTACGAGGAGCTGCTCGCCGAATGGCTGCGAGCGAGTGTCGTACCCGCCGCTTAGGATCCGGCGGGTCGCAATCGAACTGAACGACGACTCGATCCAGCTCCAGCATGCTTCCGACGAGGCTCATGCCACGGTCGGGCGGTGGTGCACATCTGCCCGGCCGCATCCCCGCAACTGACAACGGCGTGCGCCGATCGACGTGGAATCGGACTTGTGTCCGATCTCCTGCCTGGCCTGCCCCGCCTCCGCACTATGGAGACGTGGCTGGCCCTGAGCCTCAGCCGCGGAGGAGCAGCGCCTGGCCGCCGAAGCCGCCCGCCTGCCGCCGCTCCCACCGCCGGCCTGGCTGATCGAGCACGGCATCGGCTCGGGTCGGCAACCCGTCCGCGGCGACTGCTGGGACATCCGCAGTCGCTGCCGGGCTGCCGACCGGGAGACGGTCCGCCGGGCGCTCGCTGACGGCGTTGAGGCGTGTACGCCCTGCCGGCCGGACACGGCGCTCGGCGTGCGGGACTGCGGCAGGTGCTACATGGCCCCTCGTTCCTCGCGGATGTCGCTGACGCTGGCGAGGAGGGTGCCCTCCGACTGCTCGTAGTGGGACAGGGCCAGGCCAAGCCCGAAGAAGGTGGGGGCCCATTCGCCAACGAAGATTCCCCACCGGTCGGCGCGAGCGATGCCGGCCCCCGGTTCGACGTTGAGGGACGTCACCCATGTGGCGATGGAAAGACCGATCGAGGCGAACGCTGCCATGTATGCGTGCTCGCTTCGCATGCCCATTTCGTGCAGCTTCTTGATCATGGCTATCCCTTGTGTATGAGGGGTCGGGATCTCCTTCAGGTTCACCCGGCCGGCGCCTGTGCGCATCCCGGCGCCGTGGCGGCCGGGCGACGACGACGCAGGCGGTCCCTAAACGACGCTCGGGGAGGCGCGGCGGCCGAGGAACTCCGGACACGGATCGGCCTGCGGCTGCCGTCGCGGCAACCCCGGCGCGGGATGCGACTACCCGTGGCGGGGACGCGCGGCAGCCCTCCCGTGGGGAGGGCCGGGAGGGACGCCGGCCCCGGGGCTCCGGCGTGCACACCGTAGACCCGCAGGCCGGTGGGCGGTAGGCATATGACAGAGCAAGATTCCGGACAGCAGAACGCCCGCCCCGCTGGATGTGGGGGCGGGCGTGAAGGCTGCTCAAGCAGCGGTCACTTCGACTGACCTCCCATGGGACGCGCACAGCACGTGCCATTGCGCCACCCTGCAAGCGGGCGGCGCGCTCCCATCGCTGGTCCTGCTCCCGCTGAGCCTCCTCGGCTTGCACCAACGCGGGGTAACCGTCGCACGCGGCCGTTACGGCACTTTGCGCGTCATCGCGGCGAGTGGGGCTGCCGCCGTGGTACTCCCGCCTGAGGTACCAGCTCTGCTCGTCGCCGGTCGCGGAGTGCACGATGATTCCGATGCGCTGACGGTCGGCGTGGTGGCGGATCGTGGTCAAGTTACGGTCGGCCCACGGCTCGAAAATGGGCCATGGGCGGCTTCTTCCGGCGAGGCATCGTGCTCCTAGTCCAGTTCCTCGCTGTCCCAGCGTGCCAGGATTTCAGCGACGCGGGGGTACCGCTTGAGGAGCTCCTCGTCGCTCATCTCCGAGTCCGGTCCAGCCAGTACCGTTCGGACGGCTGTGCCGTTCGACGGTGTCATCACCCTTGTGTGGAACTCGCTCACGAGACCTCCAGCGTCGTGCGGCCGAGGCGATCACAATCCGCCCGAGGGTGAGCCCGCGTCAACCCTTGCGGAGGAAGTCGTTCCGGGGAGCGCATAACGTTCCCTTAAGCGGTCAGGCCCAGAGCTGCCTTGCAGGCGCTGCAGGTGATCCGGGTCCTTTCGTCCTGACGTTCGTCCTTGTCGACGATGATCTGACCGCAAGCCGCAAAGGGCGGCGCGCCAGACGTGAACCGCACTGTGGACGTTACGGCCGCCGTGGAGGCGGAAGCGAAGGGGATGGGTGCTCACGACGTCTCCTCGGTCTGGAGCCGCTCGGCGAGTCCGGCGGCGAGGGTGCGGTGGCGGTCCAGGTAGACGATCGCCAGGCGGAGCCGCTCTGGGGAGTCTCTTGCGTTGCCGAGCAGCAGGTTGCAGTGGTGGCAGAGCAGGGCTCGTATCTTGCCCGTGACGTGATCGTGGTCCACCGCCGCCATGCGGTTGTACTCGGCGAGCGTGATGCCATACAGCCGCTTCAGGCTCTGCTCGAAGACCTTGTCCTTGCCGTTGGCCTGCTGGTACCTGGTCCGGTAGTACTCGCTCAGGCGGGCCTTGCAGCGCGAGCGGCGGCGCCAACGGCACGTTACCTACACCGCCTGGGGCGGGACGAGTTTGATCGGGCTGGACTGCTCCAGCGCCGTGGTGGCGACCGGGGGCACGATCTGCGTCCGCTCCCACAGCGCCAGTGCCGCGGCGATGGTGGCCATGACGAGGGCTTGCTTGTCGGCGGTGAGCGGTACGAACACCCCGAACGCCCAGACTGGAGCCCCGCCCCGGCTGGGCGTTCGGCGTTCGCCCGGGATCCGCCGACGCGCGTACGGCGTGTCAGCCGCCGGTGGATCCGCCGCCGAGCGCGGCCCGACCCTTCTCGTTGATCTCCTTCAGGGCGTCGTAGTAGGCGTTCACGTAGGTGGTGTCGTCGAGGCCGGTGCAGGCTTCCGGGCGGGGGTCGACGGTCAGCTGTCCGGGCTTCGTGGAACCCTGCTCCACGATGGCCTTGATGCACGCGGCCGTCTGCTGCTCCGTGGTGGAGGCCGGGGAGGAACCGGCGGTCGAGCCCGGCGGCGTTGGCGGTGGGGTGGTGGGCGCCGGCTTCGGGTGGCTGCCGGAGCAGCCGGCCAGGGCCGCGGTGACGACGAGTGCCGCAGCGAAGGTGTGGACGGTGCGCATGGCCGGCTCCTCCAGAAGACTCGGACGGGCATGCATCATGCAGGACGCGCCGTGGCCTCGGCCAGGGCTCGTCCGGCGGATCGCGAGCCGAGTCCCGGCACCCGTCGTTGGCCCACCCCCTTCCCGCCTCTCCCGGGGAGCGGGCCCGACGGCGTGGGCGTCAGCCGGTGTTCTCCGTGTACCCGTACGGACGGGTGATGATCTCCATCCCGTGTCCCGACGGGTCGAGGAAGTACAGTCCGCGGCCGCCGTCGTTGTGGTTGATCTCGCCCGGCTGCTTCATGTACGGGTCGGCGAAGTACTGGATCCCCGCCGACCGGATCTTCTCGAAGGACGCGTCGAACTCCTCCTCGGAGACCAGGAACGCGTAGTGCTGCACCGCGATGGACTCCGCCGGTGCGGTCGCGAAGTCCAGGGTGACGTCATTGCCGGTGGACACCGGGATGAAGGGGCCCCACTCCGCCCCGACCTCCAAGCCGAGGACGTGCGCCAGGAATTCGGCGGACTCCCGCTTGTCACGGGAGTGGATGATCGTGTGGTTCAGGTGGACTGACATGGGTGAATGCCTCCGCAAGGCACATCACGGGCACCTCCATGCCTCACCCGGTCGGTGACCGGCACGCGATGCCGTGATCACGATCCTAATCACCCGTTCCGGGAGGAGTCCACCACAATCCGGCCATCCGGCACGGCCGACGCCACCGTCACGAACCCCCGTACACCGCCTTGACGTTGTCCTGCGCCGGATGTGTCCGCCCCGCCGGCCCTGCCGCGAACACCCGCAGCATGTTCTCCGTCACGCGCGAGGTGAACGCTCCTGAGCGCGCGTCCAGTCCGTGGTTGGCCCCGCTGCGCCCGTCGCCGGTGGCGTCCAGGGCCTCCACCCACCGCATCGTCCCGGTGGCGAACACTCCCGCGCCGCTCGACGCCGTGTAATAGGCCGTGTCCTGGTGGCTCGGCCGGCCCTCGCACACCACGGGTGAGTGGGCCAGGATCTCGATCGGGCGGGGCGTCGGAAAAGCGGTGTCGACCTTGTCGTACTCGACGCCCACCAGGTGCGGGAAGTGGTCGCCGGCCTTCACGCCGGTCCCTTCGAAGAGCCAGTGCCCCGGGTTGGTCACCACGTAGGGGGCGTCCACCGGGTACCCGTCGTAGATCACGCCGAGCAACGAGCTCTCCGGGTCGGCCCCCGGGGCCGAGCGGAAGTCGACCGTGGCCGGCTGGCCCCGTTTGAACCCCGGGTCCTGGTCGTAGGAGGACTTGTAGCAGACCACCGTGCGGTCCGGCCCGAGGTCGGAGGGCTCCAGGCGGATCCTGCGGAAACAGCAGTTGGCGCCGAGGATCGCGATGTTCGTCCCGGCGTCCCGGGCTGCCGTGAAGCGGGCCCGCTGCTCGGGCGACCAGTACTCGTCGTGGCCGAGGGACAGCACCGCGGCGGCTCCTTCCAGCAGCCGCTTCTCGCGCGCCACGTCCGTGGTCGTCGCGTAGGCCAGCGGTAGGCCGAGCCGCTCGGCGAGGGCCAGCAGCGGCGCCTCGTACACCAGGAAGAGACCCGCGCCGTCGTCGTACTCGTACGGCCGGTCGAAGGTCACGGCGAGGGACCGGGAGGCGTAGCCGCCGCTCGGGCCGTCGTAGCTGCCGTAACCGCCCCACCGGTTGTACGCCTGCCAGGTCGCCACCGCGTTCACGACGACGGTACGTCCCGCCGTGGCCGCCGACCGGACGGTGACGGGCACGAACCGCTGCCCCTCGGCGCCCTGTGCGTCGAGCCGCAGCAGGTAGCAGCCTTCCGGCCAGCCCTTGGTGTCGACCGTGGCCGTACGGGGCCACCGGGTGCGGACCATGCGCGTCGCGGAGTCCACGGTGTGCTCGGGCTGCCGGATGCCGGGCAGCGCCTCGGAGCGCCACACCAGCCGGGCGCGGGCGCCGCCGTACCAGCCCATCCGGTAGGCGGAGACCGTGAACCGGGGCGCGGTGGTGGACACGTGCAGCCCGAACGACTCGCCGGGCAGGACACTGACCCGGTCGGCGAAGCCCTCGATGGCCCGCGCGGGCCCGGCCTTGGTGACGTGCCAGTCGGCGTTCCCGGGGCGGGCGTTCTCGGCCTTGACGTCGAAGGCGCCCGGACCGGTCGTCTTCCCGGCGGAGCCACTGGCGGCGGGGCCCTTGCCGGCCCCCGGTCCCAGGTCCGCCCGGCCTGCCCCGCCCGGGCTCGCACAGCCGCCCACGGCTCCCAGCCCGGCAACGGTGGCCGCCCCCGTCGCGAGGGCGAGGAAGCGCCGCCTGGCCGCCCCTTCGCCGCCCCCGGCTATGTGCTCCTGATCCATGGAGGGCACGTTATGTCACCCTTCACGCCCCCTCGCCACCGGGTTCGGGAGGTCGAGGAGGACGTCCCGGTACCACAGCGGCGTCGGGGCGGCTCCCGGCAGACCGGTGTCCCCGAGCGGGACGACCGCGCGACCAGTGCCGCACGGCGGGGGCGCCGACGCCCCCGCCGTGCGGCGGACGCCGCCTAGTGCTGTGGCCGGCAAGGTTTGCCGGGTCGCGTTGTCCGGTGCGGTGCACCGCAAGGCGGAGGCCCGCGGCTCGTACTGGACGTACTTGCGTGGTCCGACAACGCAGCGAGGTGTCGTGCCGGGCGGCGCGACCCGGTGGACCTTTCCGGTCACAGCACTAGCGGTCCTGGGAGAGACGGACGAGTTCGGCGAAGGAGCCGCCATTGCGGACGAGTTCCTCGTACGTGCCCTGTTCGGTGATCCGGCCGGCGTCGAGGACGATGATGCGGTCGGCGAGGCGGCAGTTCTCCATGCGGTGGGTGACGATGACCGTGATGCGGTCGTCCTTCATGTCGCGCAGCCCGGAGAAGACCATGTGCTCGCCCCGGGGGTCCATGGCGGAGGTCGGCTCGTCCATGACGAGCAGGCCCGGCCTGCGGTGGAAGGCCCGGGCACACGCGATGCGCTGCCACTGGCCGCCGGAGGGCTCGTGACCGCCCCACAGGGAGCGGGCCAGCAGGGTGTCGAGGCCGCTCGGGAACGCCGCGACGGTGTCCTTCATGCCGACGGCGGCGAGGGCGTCCCAGACCGCCTCCTCGCCGCGGGGGTCGGGTTGGCCGAGGGTGATGTTCTCGCGGGCGGAGAAGGGCCAGTACCCGTAGGACTGGGTGACGAGCCCGACGTGCCGCCAGGCGGAGCGCTGGTCGGCGTCGGCGGTCGGTACGCCGTCCCAGGTGACCGTGCCGGTGGTGGGGGCGGTGAGGCTGGTGAGGAGGCGGATGAAGGTGGACTTGCCGGCGCCGTTCTCGCCGACGAGGGCGACGACCTCGCCGCGGTGGAGCGTGAGGTCGACCGGTCCGAGCGCGGGGCTGTCCTTGCCCGGGTAGGTGTACGTGGCCGCCTCAAGGCGGATCTTCCCCGGGGCCTCCAGCTCCTGGGGGCCGCGCGGCCCGGACTGCTCGGCTGCCTGGCGGATGAAGGCGGCGTAGTCGCCGAGGTAGAGGGCGTGTTGGAACATGGCGGCGCCGTACACCACGAGCTGCGACAGGGCGGCGGTGGAGGTGCGCATGGCGACGATCGCGGTACCGGCGGCTCCGAGTGCCATGTAACCGCCGACCACGAGCGCGCCGAGGCAGGCCCAGGTCAGGACGGTGAAGAGGCCGGAGACCACCGCGGCGGTGAGGTGGACGGCCAGGTAGCGGGGCGCGGAGCCGACCATGGTGGAGTCGATCCGGGCGCAGACGGCGGCGTACCAGTGGTGGGCGTACGGGCGCATGCTGTTGCCGCGCAGCTCGTCCGCGAGCTTGGGGGTGGTGAGGTGCCAGCGCATCATGTGGCGGATGTTGCGCGAGGCGACGGTCTCGTTGTGGAGGCGGTAGTCGAGGCGGGCGGCGAAGACGGAGCCGAGGCCGCGGGGGATGACCGACAGCAGGAGCAGGGGCAGCAGCACGGGGTGGACGACGGACAGGACCGACGCGACGGCGACCATGTCGATCAGGCCGCCGGAGAAGCCGAGCGCGTCCTGCAGCAGCATTGCGGAGCGCGCGGATCCGGTTTCGGCGGCCTCGGAGCGCTCGGAGAAGTCGGGGGCGTCGTAGGCGGACAGCTCGACGTCCATGTGGGCGTCGACCATCGCCAGATCGGCGATGGTCGACATGCCGGGATTCAGGCGCCGGGCGGCACTCCCGGACGCGAGGGAGGCCAGCGCCCCCAGGGCCGTCATGGCCGCTGCGGCGGCGAGCGGCCAGGCGGCGCCCGTGACGCGCTCCTCGACGGTGCCGGCGGCGAGCAGAGGGCCCATGGCCCGGGAGACGGCCGTGAGGGCGGCGGCGGTGCAGACGCCGCCGAGTACCTGGGCGCAGACGAGCCAGACGAACGCGGTCCGGTTCACCGCCCAGGCCAGCCGGGCGGTCTGGGCGAGCGCGGCCGGCACCCGGCGGGCCATGTCGACCAGCGAGAGCTGTTCCATGGTCTTGTTGTGCTGCCCCCAGGCGTACGTGAACTCCGGGGGCGCGGGCAGGGCAGCGGCTTTCGGTTCCTCGGCTTGCTTCCGGGCCATGGTGTTCCTCCTCCAACTCGTCGGTGAGGGAAGTCGCTCCGCCCCCTCGGACGGCGGCATGACGAGGAGACCCCTGCCTCCAGGGGCGGAGGCCGGGGCGGGTGCGCCGGGGGAGCGGAGGAGTGAGTACACAGCAGCCCGGAGGGTGGAGCAGCGCGATCCGGCCGACCTGGCGGGTGTGGGGGCGCCGGTGTGCCGACGGGGTGGGTCGGGGTCCGGCCGCAGCGCGGGGGCGGCGATTGGCCGGAACCGGCCGGTGGTGGGGGCGGTCGCCGGAAACCGCTTGCGGGGGCGCGGTCGTCCGGCTGTGACCGGCGGCGGTCGGTGGCGGTCGCCAGGCAGCCCGGATCCGCTGAGATCCGAGGCCTCAGGCAGGCAGCTGCTCGACCACGCTGGTGCCGCTGCCCTGATGGGACTCCCACGTCCACGTCTCCGCCAGGCGGAGCCGGCCGTCGGGGAGTTCCGTCACGAGCGAGGTGCAGTGCCCGGACGCGGTGGTGCCGTCGTGCCGGAGCTGGACGTAGCGGAAGTCGAGCCCATCGCCGGAGCGGGTGCCGACCAGGTGGCCCCTGGCCACGTCGCCACCCGAGTACTCGGCCCAGATCCGGTCGCCTTGTTCGTGGTACACGAACCGGGTCTCCCGGCCGACCTGGCCCGGCGCCTGGTCGGCGACCGGGGCGAAGACGAGGCCGTCGAGCGAGCGCGCCATGGGTGACTCCTGGGTAACGGGGCCGGGTCCGGACTGCCCGACGACCTGGGCGGGGTGCCTCCTCACCCTAAGCGGCATGTCCAGGACAGCCGCACGGCGTCGGCGTCGGCGCCGGCGCGTGCGGTGCCGGTGCATGCGGCACCGGCGCGCGCGGCGCCGTCAGGGCTCGAACGGGGTGTCGCTCCACCGGAACCGCGCCTCGTCTCCTTCGATGTGCAGCAGGAACTCGGCGACCGGGCCGGTCGGAGAGACCAGGGTGAGCCTCCGCGCAATCGACGCGTAGACCTCGTCGAACCGCTCGAAGTCCTCCTCCGCCAGCACGGCGCGGGCCTCGTCGAACCAGGGCTTGAACACCGCGAACGCAGGCTGCGGGGTGAAGCGGCCGCTCAACCACGGGAAGTCGAACCCCGCGATCGCGATCTCGCCCACGAGCTCCCGGCCGTGTTCCTGCCCCCACCGGCGCTCCAGCCGCCATACCTGACCGTCGTCACGTCCCATTCCGCCCCGCCCCTTGTGTCGCCGGCACCTGAAACCCCGGTCCTGTCGTCAAGGTAGCGCCGGTGGGACCCGCGCGGCGGCCGGCCCCCGCCGACGGACCCGCTCCGCTTCGCCCGCACCCATGACCGGCCCGTTGGAGAGGAACGGCGCCCAGGCCCGCTCGTACGAGGTCGGTACCCGCCAGTGACCCAGGCGGCGGCAGTGAGAGAAGCTGGCCCCGTGAAGCGAACGAGCACCCGCCTGGCCGACGGCCGCGAGATCCTCTACTACGACACCGACGACGACGCAGCCCGCGCCATCCCCGACACCCGCCCCCTCGAAGCCTCCGCCACCACCTCCGAGGTGCGCCGCGACCCCCTCCTCGGGGACGCCGTCGTCATCGCCTCCCACCGCCAGGGCCGCACCTACCTGCCGCCCGCCGACGCCTGCCCGCTCTGCCCCTCCACCGAAGGCCGGGCCGGCGAGGTCCCGGCCCCCGACTACGAGGTCGTCGTCTTCGAGAACCGCTTCCCCTCGCTCGCCGGCGACACCGGCCGCTGCGAGGTCATCTGCTTCACCCCCGACCACCGGACCTCCTTCGCCGAGCTCGACGAGGAGCGCGCCGCGCTGGTGCTGGCCGCCTGGACCGACCGCACGGCCGAACTCTCCGCCCGCGAGGGCGTCCGCCAGGTGTACTGCTTCGAGAACCGGGGCGCCGAGATCGGTGTCACCCTCTCGCACCCGCACGGCCAGATCTACGCGTTCCCGTTCGTCACCCCGCGCACGACCCGCATGCTCGCCACCGTGGCCGCCCACCGCGCGGCCACCGGCGGCAACCTCTTCGAGGAGGTGCTCGCCGCCGAGCGGGCCGAAGGCACCCGCGTCGTCCTCGAAGCCGAGCACTGGACCGCCTTCGTGCCCTACGCGGCACGCTGGCCGTACGAGGTCCACCTCTACCCGCACCGCCGGGCGGCCGACCTGACCGCCCTGGACGGCCCGGCCCGCGCCGAGTTCCCCCGCGTCTACCTGGAACTGCTGCGCCGCTTCGACCGGCTCTTCGGGCGGTCCGACCCCACCCCGTACGTCTCCGCCTGGCACCAGGCGCCGACCACGCGCGAGGGCCGCGCCGACTTCGCGCTCCACCTGGAGCTCTTCACCGTCCGCCGCACCGCCGACAAGCTCAAGTACCTGGCGGGGACCGAATCCGGGATGGAGGCCTACATGAACGACGTGCGGCCCGAGGACGCGGCCGCGCGGCTGCGGGAGGTGGCGAGCCGGTGAGCGGGACGGCCCAGGAGTTCAAGGAGCTGTACGGGTACCCGCCCGAGGGGGTCTGGGCGGCACCCGGCCGGGTCAACCTGATCGGCGAGCACACCGACTACAACGACGGTTTCGCCCTGCCCTTCGCCCTCCCGCAGCGCACCGAGGCGGCCGCCGCCCGGCGCACCGACGGGATGCTCAGGCTCCACTCCGCCGACACCCCCTCCGGGGTGGTGACCCTCGACCCCGCCGAGCTCGACCCCGCGCGGCCCCCGAAGGGCTCCGACGGCTGGGCCGCGTATCCGGCCGGCGTGCTCTGGGCCCTGCGGGAGGCCGGTCTTCCGGTCGGGGGCGCCGATCTGCACGTACGGTCCGAGGTGCCGGCGGGGGCCGGGCTGTCCTCCTCCGCCGCCCTGGAGGTGGCCACCGCGCTGGCCCTCACCGACCTGTACGGGATCCCGCTCACCCGCCCCGAACTGGCCGCGCTCGCCCGCCGCGCGGAGAACGCCTACGTCGGCGTGCCGTGCGGGGTGATGGACCAGATGGCCTCGGCGTGCGCCATCGACGACCACGCCCTCCACCTGGACACCCGCAGCCTCCGACAGGCGCACATCCCCTTCGATTGCGCGGCCGCGGGCCTTCGCCTCCTGGTCATCGACACACGGGTCAAGCACGACCTGGCCGACGGGGCGTACGCCGAGCGCCGCGCCTCCTGCCACGGGGCGGCCGCCGCCCTGGGCCTGCCCGCGCTGCGCGACCTCCCGTACCGCGAGCTGGAGCAGGCGCTCGCCCGCCTGCCGGACCCGGTCGCGCGCAGCCGGGTCCGACACGTCGTCACCGAGAACGAACGCGTCGTACGGGTCGAGGCCCTGCTGCGGGCCGGGCGGCTGCGGGAGACGGGACCGCTGCTGACCGAGGGACACCGCTCGCTCCGCGACGACTACGCGGTCTCCTGCGCGGAGCTCGACCTCGCGGTGGCCACCGCGAACGCGGCGGGCGCGTACGGGGCCCGGATGACCGGCGGCGGCTTCGGCGGCTCCGCGCTGGCCCTCCTCGATGCGGAGGCCGAGCCGGTGGTGACCCGGGCGGTGACGGAGGCCTTCGCCCGCGCGGGGCACGCGCCACCGCGGATCACGACGGCCGCACCCTCCGTCGGCGCGGCCCGGATCCTGTGAACCGCGTGTACCGGGATGCCGGAACTGCCGGCGGAGATCGACGTGCTCGCGCAGCCGCGGAGGTGAGCGCTCAGCCGGGAGAGCCCGTCTGGACCTCCACCTTGCCCGTGTCCGGCGAGTAGTAGGCACCGACGACGGCCAGGGCGCCCTTCTTCACGAGGGGCCCCAGGTCGGCGTTGGTCCGCAACTCGTCGGCGGTCACCTTGACCTGGTGGCGGATCATGGTGTCGACGGGGTCGGCGCCGGGGCTCTTGGCCGTCAGCTCGTACGCCGGCGCCAGCGCCTTCGCGATTCAGGCGCGTGAACGCGGCCTCGGGTGTGGCGGGCCGTGGCGGAGGAGTTGCAGTCGTGGCCTTCGCGGTACTCGGGGACGAGCATCCGGAGAGCGCGGCGGCGGTGGCCGCGAGTGCCCCGGCCAGAACGGCCCGGCGGGCCGGAAGTCCTGCTGTGTGCATCGGTGGTGCCCCTCGGTGCCGCGCCGGCGCGTCCGTACGTCGTGACGAGCGCGATTGTCCCGCCTGCCGGGGCCGTCGCCCGGCAGGCGTACAACGGCGCGGACCCCGTTGCCACGGACGGCCGACTCCCTGGGGCCGTCGGCCTGTACGAGGCCGACGCCGCCGCGCCGGTCGGGGCCACGTGGACGCCGGCGGCCCCGACCACCCGGCGGCCCCCGACCATGCGGCAGCCCTCGACCGCTTCCGGCAGGTCAGGACACGATGTCCTTGCGGGAGAAGCCCCGGAACGCGAGCGCGAACAGCACCAGCGCGTACGACACCGACACCGCCGCGCCCTTGACCATTCCGCCCCATTCCAGCTGCGGCTGCAGTGCGTCCGCCCAGGCGAACTGCCAGTGCGCGGGCAGGAACTCCCGCCAGGACCCGAGCGCGGTCACCGCGTCCAGCACATTGCCGACGATCGTCAGGCCGACCGCCCCGCCCACCGCGCCCAGGGGCGCGTCCGTCCGCGTGGAGAGCCAGAACGCCAGCCCGGCCGTCACGAGCTGCGAAACGAAGACGAACGCCACCACCAGCGCGAGCCGCGGCAGGGCCTCCCCCGCGGGAAGCGCTCCGCCGGTCGGGAGTTTCAGCGGCCCCCACCCGTACGCGGCCGTGCCCGCCGCCAACGCCACCACCGGCAGCAGCACCATCGCCGCCAGGCTGAAGCCGAGCGCCACCACCAGCTTGCTCCACAGCAGCCGCGCCCGCGGCACCGGCGAGGCGAGCAGGTAGCGCAGCGAGGACCAGCTCGCCTCGGAGGCGACCGCGTCCCCGCAGAACAGCGCCACCGGCACCACCAGCAGGAACCCGGCCGACACGAACAGGCAGGTGGCGGCGAAGTTCGCCCCCGAGGCCGTCGCCGTGTCGATGAGGGTGATCCGGCCGTCCCGGCCGCCCCGGCCGCCGTCCTGACCGCCGCCCACCGCGAACGCGATGACCATGATGAACGGGAGTGCGGCGAGCACCCCGCCCATCACCAGCGTCCGCCGCCTGCGCCACTGCCGCAGCGCCTCCACGCGCAGCGGCAGCGTGGCGCCGGGCCGGTACCCGGGAGCCGTGTCCAGGGCCGTCATGCCGCACCTCCGATCAGGGTCAGGAACGCGTCCTCCAGCCGCCGGTGCGGCCCCACCGCCGTCACCGGCACCTCCAGCCGGACGAGTTCGGCGATCAGCCAGGCCGGCGTGGCACCCTCCAGCCGTACGAGCAGCCCGTCATCGGCGGCCGTCACGGAGGCGACCCCCTCCAGGGCCGCCACCTTGCCCACGACCCCCTCGTCCACCGGCCCGGCCAGCGCGACCAGCAGCGTGTCCCCGCCGCCGGTGATCTCTGCGACCTCGCCGGCCTGCACCAGCCGCCCCCGGTCCATGACCACCAGGTGCGTACAGGACTGTTCCACTTCCGACAGCAGGTGGCTGGAGACGATCACGGTCCGGCCGCCGGCCGCGTACCGGATCATCACGTCCCGCATCTCCCGGATCTGCGGCGGGTCCAGACCGTTCGTCGGCTCGTCGAGGATCAGCAGGTCCGGCATGCCGAGCATGGCCTGCGCGATCGCGAGGCGCTGGCGCATGCCCTGCGAGTACGTGCGCACCGAGCGCTCCAGCGCGTCGCCGAGCCCGGCGATCTCCAGGGCCTCCGCCAGGTGAGCGTCCTCGGCCGGGCGACCGGTCGCCCGCCAGTACAGCTCCAGATTGGCCCGCCCCGACAGGTGCGGCAGGAAACCGGCCCCCTCGACGAACGCCCCGACCCGCGACAGCACCGGCGCGCCGGCCCGCACCGGGTGCCCGAACACCCGGATCTCCCCGGCGTCCGGCGAGATCAGCCCCATCAGCATCCGCAGGGTGGTCGTCTTCCCGGCGCCGTTCGGCCCGAGCAGCCCGAGCACCTGCCCCTTCTCCACCCGGAACGAGAGGTCCCGCACCGCGTACCGGTCCTGGGCCTTCGCATAGCGCTTCGTCAGTCCCGTGATCTCCAGCGGTACGTCGGCGAGCGCCGGGTCGGGCTGCGGTCCCCGTCCCCGCGGCCCCGCGGCCTCCCGGCCGGTCCGCCGGATCCCCAGCAGCGCCGCGGCCAGCGCCGCCGCGCCGAGCGGCAGCCACCAGGTCCACGCGGGCAGCCCCGCCGAGGCCGTCCGCACGCCCTCGGCGACCGGCACGGCGAGCGGGCCCTCCACCGCCGCGGTGTAGGTGGCCGGAGCGGCCGGGGTCGCGTAGCCCAGGTCGGTGGCCGCGACGACGAGCCGCAGCCGGTGCCCGGCCTCCACCGCATGGTCGACGGCGGGCAGCCGCAGCCGCACCGTCGTGCCCTGCCCGGCGTTCTCCACCCGTAGGGGAGCCACCAGCAGGCTCGGCAGCACCGCCTCACGTCCGTCGGGCCCCACGTCGTACACCTTGCCGAACAGGACGGCCGAGCCGTCCGCGGCCGTCGAGCTCACCTTCAAGGTGACCGTCGGTGTTCCCGTGATCCGCACCTCCTCGGTCAGCGGCTCCGACTCGAACCGGGCGTGCTGCCCGGGGAAGTCCACCGAGAGCCCCGCCCCGAAGGCGGCGAGCTGCCCGCCGATCCCGGGCAGCGAGGACATCGCGGGCGGAGCCCCGCCCGGCGGGTTCGTGAAGCGCTGCTCCCGGCCGGTCAGGGCGAACTCCCGTGGGCCGGCCGTCAGACCGGGGTAGGCGTCGCCGCTCGCGCCGCGCAGCCGGACCGCCCCGTCGGTGGAGTCGATGCCGCCCGAGCGCGAGACGCGGAAGGCAGGGCCGGCGTCGGTGCCCCCGTCACCCTTGAGGTAGCGGTCGAACCAGGCCGTCACCCGCCCCTCGATACGGGCGGACTCGCGCATGCCGCCGTCGTGGCCGCCCGAGGCCCAGTCCACGGAGACCGGGGCGCCGTTCGCCGCGACGGCCTGCGCCATGGCGTCGGCCTGGTCCAGCGGGAAGAGGGAGTCGTCCTGGCCCTGGACGACGAGGGTCGGCACCTTGATCCGCTCCGCGACCGCCGCGGGGCTGCGCCGCTCCAGCAGCGCGCGGGCCTCGGCGTCGGGCTTCCCGGCCGCCGCGACCCGCTCGTACATGGCACACAGCTCGGGCTGGAACCGGCCGCAGCCCGGGGCCGCGGACGCCTGCGGCGCCGCCCCGGCCGCCCCGGCGGCGGGCGGCACCACGGCCGACGAACCGGTGGTGAAGAAGAGGCCGGACCACAGCTTCTTGAAGACGCCCTGCGGGAAGAGGGAGTCCGCGAGGTTCCAGTACGCGATCTGCGGAGCGATGGCGTCCACCCGCCGGTCGTATCCTGCTGCGAGCAGCGAGACCGCCCCGCCGTACGAGGCGCCGGCCACCCCGACGCGCGGATCGCCGTCCCCGTCGAGCCGTACCTCGGGGCGGCGCGCGAGCCAGTCGACGAGCCGGGAGACGTCCTTGACCTCGTAGTCCGGGTCGTTCAGCCCGATCTGACCGCCCGAACGGCCGAAGCCGCGCGCCGACCAGGTGAGCACGGCGTACCCCTCCCGGGCCAGCCGCTCCGCCTGCGCGCGGACGTCGTCCTTGCTGCCACCGAAGCCGTGCCCGAGGAGCACGGCGGGACGGGTCCGCCCGCCTGTCCCGCCCGAGGTGAAGTAGGAGGTGTCGATCGCCGCGCCGGGCATCTGGAGGACCTGGTCCCTGCGGTGCACGGGCGGCCCGTCCGCGGCCGCGCCGGCCGTCCACGTCCCGGCCCCGGCGACCACGGCGAGGGCGGCGGCGCCCGCGAGCAGGCGGGTCCGGCGCCGCCGGGGCGGGTCGGGCTTCGGCAGTCGGAGCAGTCGGAGCTTCATACGGGAACCCTAAACGCCGGGTCCCCGCCCCCTGAGCGCCTCCAGGGGGACCCGGGCACCTCCTCCAGGACTACTCCAGCGGCGCCGGCGTACCGCGCCTGCGGTATCCGCCCCGTCACCTCCGCCCGACCTGCGCCCGGCGCCGGCCGGCGGGAGGATGGCGGCATGCTGTTGGCCGAGGTCGCACGCGTGTCCCGGGAGGTCGCCGAGACCTCCGCCCGTTCCCGGAAGACCGCCCTGCTCGCCGAGCTCTTCGCCGCCGCGCCGCCCGACGAGGCCGGGCTCGTGATCGCGTACCTCGCCGGGCGCCTTCCGCAAGGCCGTCCCGGCATCGGCTGGCGCACGCTCAGCCGGGACGTCGAGCCCGCCGAGCGGCCCACCCTGAGCGTCCGGGCCGTCGACGCTGCGGTGACCGAACTCGCCGCCGTCGCCGGGGCGGGCGCCCAGGCGGCGCGACAGCGGATCGTGGACGCCCTGTTCGGCGCCGCCACCGCACCCGAACAGCGGTTCCTGCGCAGCCTGCTCTCCGGGGAGGTACGCCAGGGAGCGCTGGACGCAGTGGCCCTGCAAGCGGTGGCCGCGGCGGCCGGAGTACCGGCCACAGAACTGCGCCGGGCCGTGATGCTGGACGGCTCGCTGCCCCGGGTCGCGGCGGCGGTCCTGGCCGAGGGCGCGGAGGCGCTGCGCGGGATCACCCTGCGGGTCGGGCAGCCCGTCCAGCCCATGCTGGCGAACACCGCCCGGTCGGTCGCCGCGGGGCTGGCCGCGCTCGGTCCCTGCGCCGTGGAGGAGAAACTCGACGGGATCCGGGTCCAGGTGCACCGGGACGGTGACGACGTACGCGTCTACACCCGCTCCCTGGACGAGATCACCGGCCGCCTGCCGGAGGTGGCGGAACTGGCACGGACGTTCACGGGGGAGCGCTTCATCCTCGACGGCGAGGTGATCGGTCACACGCCGGACGGCCGGCCGGTGCCCTTCCAGGAGATCGCGAGCCGGGTCGGGTCCCGCCTGGACGTCGCCGCCGCCCGGCAGATCCTGCCTGCCGCCGCGTACTTCTTCGACGTGCTGGCCGTTGGCGACGGCGCGGTCCTCGACCTGCCGCTGCGCGAGCGGTACGCGGAGCTCGCCGCGCTCGTGCCGCAGTCCGCGCGGGTACGCCGGCTGGCGGTCGAGGACCCGGCGGCGCAGGAGGCCGAAGCCGAGGAGTTCCTCGCCGAGAGCCTGCGCCGCGGCCACGAGGGGGTCATGGTCAAAGCGCTCGACTCGGTGTACGCGGCCGGACGGCGCGGCAAGAACTGGCTCAAGGTCAAACCGGTGCACACCCTGGACCTGGTGGTGCTCGCCGTCGAACGCGGCCACGGGCGGCGCACCGGTCTGCTGTCGAACCTGCACCTGGGGGCGCGCGCCGCCGACGGCACCTTCGCCATGCTCGGCAAGACCTTCAAGGGGCTCACCGACGAGATGCTGCGCTGGCAGACCGAACGGCTGGGGGAGCTAGCGGTGGAGGACGACGGATTCACCGTGCGGGTGCGGCCCGAACTGGTGGTGGAGATCGCCTACGACGGGCTCCAGCGCTCCCCGCGCTACCCGGCCGGGGTCGCGCTGCGCTTCGCCCGGGTGCTGCGCCACCGCCCGGACAAGAGCGCGGCCGAGGCGGACACGGTGGAGACGGTGCTGGGCCAGAGCGCCCGGACCGAGCCGTAGATTTGCCTCAGAGGCAAGATGGTTTGCCAGACAGGCAACTCTCTGGCTGAATCGGGGCATGACACCCGGTCCCGCCCCCGGTCCCGAGGGCCCCGACGCCCCGGCCGACCCCGTCGGCAGCCCTGACGAGCTGTCCGCCGTGGCCCCCCAGCTGCGCGAACTGCGCCGCCGCGCCGGACTCACGCTGGAGGCCGCCGCCGCGCGGGCCCGGCTCTCGCCCGCCCACCTGTCCCGCTTGGAGACCGGGCAGCGCCAGCCCTCGCTGCCGCTGCTGCTCGGACTCGCCCGCACCTACGGTACGACGGTCTCCGAGCTGCTCGGCGAGATCCCCGCCGTCGCCGACCCCGTCGTACGGGCCGGCGGCCCGGGCGCCCGGGAGGCCGACGGCTGGACGTACTGGCAGGCAGGCGGCTCCGGCCGCGGGATGCAGGCCCTGCGGGTGCACGTGCCCCGCGGCCGGAGCCAGGGCGAGCTGGTCCGCATCCATCCCGGGGAGGAGTGGCTCCACGTGCTCAAGGGGCGGCTGCGGCTGCACCTGGGGGAGAGCGAGTACCTGCTGGAGCCCGGGGACAGCGCGCACTTCGACTCACTCACCCCGCACCGGATCGGTGCGGCCACCGCAGCAGGGGCCGACCTGCTGTTCGTCCACACGCTGCTGCAGGCCGGCCTCGCCGGCCTGTGCCTCGGCGGCGGCAGCACCGGCACCGCTGCCGGCCCGGCCCCCCGCCCCTGACCACCAAGGAGCTCTTCCGTGCACATGCAGTCCAAGTTCCCCCGCGGTCTGGTGATCCGGCTGATCGCGTACTTGTTCGTCGGCCACCTCTTCGCCTTCTTCGTCTATCTGCTGTTCGTCCTCGGTGCCCGGAACCAGTGACGCGGGCGGGGGAAGTTTCCCCTCGCGGCTCTAGGAACCTGCAGGTCCTGTCGCTACCCTCCGCGCATGATTTCCACGGTTGTCTGGGGTACCGGCAACGTCGGCCGTTTGGCCATCCGTGCCGTAGCGGCCCATCCGGCGCTGGAACTGGCCGGCGTCATCGTGCACCATCCGGACAAGGTCGGCCGCGATGCGGGCCGGCTCGGCCAACTCGACCACGACACGGGGATCCTGGCCACCGACGACGTCGAAGCGGTGCTGAGCGCACGTCCGCGGGCCGTCGTGTACGCGGCGTCCGGGGACGTCCGCCCCGACGAGGCGCTCGCCGACATCACCCGGGCGATCCGGGCCGGAGCGGTCGTCGTCAGCCCCGCGCTGTATCCCCTCTACGACCACCGCAACGCCCCGCCGGAGTTCCGTGACCCGGTGGCGGCCGCCGTCGCCGAGGGCGGCGGCTCGCTGTTCGCCTCCGGAGTCGACCCGGGCTGGGGCAACGACGTACTGCCGCTGCTGCTCAGTGGGCTGGGCACCACCGTCGACGCCATCCGGTGCCAGGAGATATTCGACTACTCCACCTACGACCAGCCGGACTCGGTCCGCCTCCTCGTCGGCATGGGGCAGCCCATGGCCTACGAGCCGATGATGCTCATGCCGTCCGTCCCGAGCATGGTGTGGGGCGGGCAGATCCGGATGATGGCCCGGGCCCTCGGCGCCGAACTCGACGAGATACGCGAGACGGTGGAGCGCCGTGCGCTCGACACCACCGTGCGCACCCGCACGATGGGCGCCTTCGAGGCGGGGACCCAGGGCGCCATCCGCTTCGAGGTGCAGGGCATCGTCGGGGGCGAGCCGCGCATCGTCATCGAGCACGTCACCCGCATCCACGCCTCCTGCGCCCCCGACTGGCCGTCGCCGCCCGACGGCGGCGACGGCGCCCACCGCGTGATCATCGAGGGGCGCCCGCACATCGAGGTCACCGTCGAGGCCGTGGACGAGGGCGAGAACCGCTCCGCGGGCGGGAACGCCACCGCGGTCGGCCGGCTCGTGGGCGCCATCGACTGGCTGGTGGAGGCCGCTCCGGGCCTCTACGACGCCCTCGACGTCCCCCTGCGCCCCGCCATCGGCAGACTCGGAAGGAAACCGTCATGAGGATCGACATACCCGAGGGGCAGCACCCGATCGAGTACGTGTGGGGCGACATGGTCCCCGGGATCGGGATGGCCGCCGCCAACTTCTCACTGTCCGTGTACGCGCACACCACCCTGGGGCTGCGCGAGTTCGAGGCGGCGCGGCTGCGCGTGGCGCAGATCAACGGCTGTGCGTTCTGCCTGGACTGGCGCACGGAGCGGGACGGGGAGAAGGTCGAGGAGGAGTTCTCCGACGCCGTCACCGAGTGGCGCACCACGTACCGCTTCGACGAGCGGACCCGGCTGGCCGCGGAGTACGCGGAGCGCTACACCCTCGACCACCACAACCTCGACGACGCGTTCTGGGACCGGATGACCGCCCACTACAGCCAGTTGGAAATCGTGGAACTGACGATGAGCATCGGCTCGTGGCTGGCCTTCGGACGGCTGAACCACGTGCTCGGCCTCGACAGCGTCTGCGTACTGCCGGGGCACTGAGCGGGGTCACCGGGCGCCGCGGCGGCAAGGGTTCCGGGGCCGGTCGGTGCGTTCCGACGGCCCCGGCTGCTGTGCGCTTCGCCTGGAGGACACAGATCAGTGATCACAGATCAGTGGCGATGATCTTCTCGATGTTGCGTTCGGCGAGCGCGGTGATGGTGACGAACGGGTTCACGCTGGTGTTTCCGGGGATCAGCGCG
Organism: Streptomyces sp. NPDC043680; assembly: GCF_056436685.1. Taxonomy (NCBI): domain Bacteria; kingdom Bacillati; phylum Actinomycetota; class Actinomycetes; order Kitasatosporales; family Streptomycetaceae; genus Streptomyces; species Streptomyces sp. NPDC043680. The sequence goes on from NZ_JBWKCE010000004.1 coordinate 190,897, forward strand.
CCGTCGATCACGTAGAGGCCGGTGTAGCCGTGCAGGCGCCCGTAGTTGTCGGTGGCCTTGCCGAGGACCGCGCCGCCGAGCGGGTGGTAGGTGAGGTGGTCGCCCCAGATCTTGTAGCTGCCGAAGAGGTCGGTCCGGTAGATCGTGCCCTCCTTCGAGTTGATCTTGTCGAAGATGGTCTTGGCCATGTCGATGGAGGGCTGCTTCCACGCGGTCTGCCAGTTCAGCTCGACGGCACCCGACGCCGCGTTGTACGTGAACTCGGCGCGGTGGGGGTTCTTGGTGATCGACAGGTAGAAGGAGGCGTAGGTCTCGATGCCGGTCGGGAGCGGTGCCACCTCGGCGAACGCGCCTCCAGCGTCCCAGTTGTCGATGCCTCCGCAGGGGATCGATGCCTGGACGTTTCCCGTCGGGTCCCACATGTGGTTGGCCCGCCCGCACATGACGTTGCCGTTGTCGCCCCAGCCCTTGCCGATCTCGCCGTTCAGGGCGGCCAGCGCGCCGGTCGCCTTGAGCCCTACGAGCAGCTTGCTGGTGCCGACGCTGCCGGCGGCGAAGAACACCTTGTCCGCGGTCACCGACTTGGTGGCCGTGGTGGTCCCGGAGGTGTCGATCTGGTCGATGACGACGGTGTAGCCGCCCGCCGCCGCGGGTCTGACGGAAGTGACCTTGTGCAGCGGGGAGATGGTGACCCGCCCGGTGGCCCTGGCCTGGGCCAGATAGGTCTTCTGCAGGGACTTCTTGCCGTGGTTGTTGCCGTAGAGGATCTCTCCGGCCACCGCGGACTTGGGGGCCGTGCCGGCGGCCTCCTGCTTCATGTAGTCCCAGTCGTACACGTCGGGGACGAAGACGAACGGGAAGCCGGAGCGTTGCGCGTGCTTGCGGCCGACCCGGGCGAACTGGTAGCAGTCGACCGTGTCGAACCAGGCCGGGTCGACGAGCCCGACCCCGAGCCCGGCGTTGGCGCGCGGGTAGTAGGTGGCGTACATCTCCTCGGCGTCCACCGTCGGCAGGATGGCGGCGAAGTTCGACCGCCTCGGGGTGACGGCCATCCCGCCGTTGACGAGCGAACCGCCGCCCACACCGCGGCCCTGGTAGACGATGATTCCTCCCATCTCCTCGGCGTCCAGGATCCCGGTGTAGCGGGGGACGTCCTTGTCGATCGGGAAGCCGAGGAAGTTGCTCAACGGCTGCTTGGTCCTGGTCCGCAGCCAGTACGCCCGCTGGTCCGGGCTCGTCGTGTTGCAGAAGATCTTGCCGTCGGAGCCGGGGGTGTCCCAGGCCATGCCCATTTCGACCATGTGCACGTCCACGCCCGCCTGGGCGAGCCGGAGGGCGGCGACGGATCCGCCGTACCCCGTGCCGACCACCAGGGCGGGTACGCGTGCGCCGTTCTCGATCGGGCCTGCCGTCTGGTTCGTGGCCGCCCGCGCGGGCCCGGCCGCGACCTGACCGGCGAGCGCGGCAGCGCCGGCAATGGAACTCGTTCTTGCCATGAATCCACGACGGGAGATCCCCTTGGAGCCGGTTTCGTGCAGGGCTTTGTCACTCATGTGACGTTCCTCACTCTCGGCGGAATGGGAACGAGTTCTACTGCTGCCCGCATGTGAAGTCACTACATACGTCTAGGTAACTTCCAGCCGGTCACGTGACGGAACGACGGCCCTGCGGGCGCCGGACCCAACCCGGTACGAGCAGGGACGCGACCACCGCGAAGGCACTCCGGGTGGAGGCGAATTCCAGCCGCCACAGCGCTGAGCAGGCCAATGCCCCGACCGTCGGCACACCGCCGAGGAGCCGCAGACGCCGGTCGCGGGCAAGCAGCAGGGCGCCGAGCGTGGCGAACAGGTAGCCCGCGAGCACCAGCGGCATCCACGGAACATTCACGCCGCGGCGGCCTCCACCAGCTGGTGCACCCCGAGCAGCACCGGCAGGGCGGCGAGGGGCAAAGCGCGGGGGCGGCGTACGCGCGTCACGCCAGACGACGCCGACGGCGGTGACGGCCGCGCCCGCCACCAGATCCGCCGTGGCGCTCCAGCACATGGCGCCGCTCCGCCGCCCTACCGCGCGCCGGGTCCCGGCGCGCCCGGACCCGGGGTGCCCGGACCGGCCGCGCCCGGCTTCGGCGGGCCCTCGTCCGCCGCGTGCCGCGGGGGTTCCAGCGGCGGGGCGTTCACGGCGCAGTACGTACGGCATTCCGGGTGGCAGGCCCCCGGCGCCGGCCGGCGTACGGTGACCCAGGCCACGGCGGCGCCCAGGACCATCGCCCCGGCGCACCACAGCATGGCCCAGCCGAAGGCGTCGTCGAACAGCTCGGCCGAGAGGTAGGCGTCGGGGCCCATCCCGGCCAGCAGCGGCAGCGCCGCCACCGCCAGCAGGCCGGCGACGCGCGCGGCCGCGTTGTTGATGCCGCTGGCCAGGCCCGCCCGCCCCGGGTCCACCGAGGCCAGCACGGTCGCCGTCAGGGGTGCGACCAGCGTCACCAGGCCCATGCCCATGACGAACATGGCCGGCAGGACGTCCCGCACGTACGAGGCTCCCGGGCCGACGCGCAGCATCAGCAGGATGCCGCCCGCGCACAGCAGCGGCCCCACCGTGAGCGGGATCCGCGGGCCGATCCGCTCCCCGAGGGCACCGGACCGGGCCGACAGCAGCAGCATCAGCACGGTCGTCGGCAGCAGCGCCGCGCCCGCGGCCAGCGCCGAGTACCCGGAGACCACCTGGAGCTGGAGCACCACGAGGAAGAAGAATCCGCCGATCGCCGCGTACACGCACAGGGTGACGAGGTTGACGGCGGTGAACTGGCGGGAGCCGAAGATCGAGGGCGGCACCATCGGATCGGCCCGGCGCCGCTCTACCCGCACGAACACACCGGCCAGGACCACACCGCCGACCGCCGCGCACACCACCGGCACGGTGGCGGAGCGGGCCTCGATCAGCGCGTAGGTCAGCAGGGCGAGAGCCGCGGCTCCCAGGGCGGCGCCGACCACGTCGAAGCGCCCGTGCGCCGTCGGATCGCGCGACTCCGGTACGTGCCGCAGGGCGACGGGCACGCACACCGCGGCCAGCGGCACGTTCAGCAGGAACACCCACCGCCAGCCGGGCCCGTCCACCAGCCAGCCGCCGAGGAACGGCCCCACGGCCGCGCCTACCCCGCCGAACCCGGACCACAGGCCGACGGCCCGCGCCCGGTCCTCGGACCGGATCGACCCCTGGATCATGGCCAGTGATCCGGGGGTCAGTAGGGCGCCGCCGATGCCCTGCAGGGCCCGCGCGGTGATCAGCACCCCGGCGTTCGGGGCGATCCCGCAGAACAGGGAGCCGGCCGCGAACCACACCACCCCGAGTACGAAGACCTTGCGCCGCCCGAACCGGTCCCCGAGGGCGCCGCCGACCAGGATCAGCCCGGCGAGGGTCAGCAGATAAGCGTTGACCGTCCACTGGAGCACGGCCAGGTCGGCGCCGAGGTCCCGCCCGATCCGGGGGAGCGCCACGTTGACGACGGTGGAGTCCAGCAGCGCCATGCTCGACCCGAGGACGGTGGTCAGCAGGATCCAGCGCCCCCGGGCCGACGCGAGCGGGACATCGGGCTCGCCGGGCGCGGGATGGGTCATGCCTTCAGGCTCGCCCGCCCGGCGCGGAAGGGCCACCCCGGGGCGGCGCAACACGGCTCAATTGGCCCCCTTGTTGTGTCCATGGCGATTCCTTCACCATGACCGCGCACCTCACGCACGTCCTGTCCGCACATCCCGCACACACCCGCACCCGGCGTACGAGGAGACCACACGTGGCCCCACGCAACAGACGACGACGCTCGCGTTCCTCACGAGGCTCCTTACGGCCCTTGCGCGCGGCGCTCGCCGCCCTCGCCGCGGCCCTGCTGCTGCCGGTCGGCGCCGGTGTCGCGGCGGCCGCGCCGGAGCCCGGCCCCGCTCCCACCGCCGCCGAACGCAAGATCGAGCCGAAACTCCGCGCCCAGCTCGACGGCTCCGCCAAAGCCGTCTTCTGGGTCTACCTCGACAGCGCGGCCGACCTCGGCGCCGCGGCCCGGCAGCAGACCCGCGCCGCCAAGGCCGAAACGGTCCTGCGGACCAAGAAGGACCACGCCGCACGCAGCCAGGCCGGGCTGATCAAGGCCCTGGACGGGGCGAACGCCGAGTACACCTCGTACTGGATCGTCAACGCCGTCCGCGTCGTCGGCAGCGAGAAGCTCGCCGGCACCCTCGCCCAGCGCCCCGAAGTCTCCCGGATCGACGCCGACGACAAGGTCGAACTCCCCAAGCCCGCCGAGGGCAAGCGGGAGCAGGCCGGCGCCGACGCCGTCGAGTGGAACATCGACCGGATCAAGGCCCCGCAGGTGTGGGACCAGTTCGGGGTCCGCGGCGAGGGCATCGTCGTCGCCAACATCGACAGCGGGGTCGACTACACCCACCCGGCGGTGAACCGCCAGTACCGCGGCAGGAACGCCGACGGGACCTACGACCACAACCACAACTGGTTCGACCCGGCCGGCGTCTGCCCCGGCGCGGCCCCCTGCGACAACAACGACCACGGCACCCACACCATGGGCACGATGGTCGGCGACGACGGCGGCGCCAACAAGACGGGCGTCGCGCCCGGCGCCCGGTGGATCGCCGCCAAGGGCTGCGAGACCAACTCCTGCTCCGAGGCCTCCCTCCTCGCCTCCGGCCAGTGGATCGTCGCCCCCACCGACCTGAACGGGCAGAACCCGCGCCCCGACCTCGCCCCGCACATCGTCAACAACTCCTGGGGCAGCTCCACCCACGACGACTGGTACCAGCAGATCGTCGACACCTGGCGCGCCGCCGGAATCTTCCCGGCCTTCTCCAACGGGAACGCCGGCCCCGGCTGCGCCACCAGCGGCTCGCCCGGCGACTACGCGAACTCCTACAGCTCCGGTGCCTTCGACATCAACGGCGCCATCGCCTCCTTCTCCTCCCGCGGCGCGGGCCCGGCCGGCATCGTCAAGCCGAACATCGCGGCACCCGGCGTGAACGTCCGCTCCTCCGTTCCCGGCGGCGGATACGAGGCCTTCTCCGGCACCTCCATGGCCTCGCCGCACACCGCCGCCACCGTGGCGCTCCTGTGGTCGGCCGCGCCCGCCCTCGAAGGCGACGTCGCGCAGACCGAGGCCCTGCTGAACGGCACCGCCCAGGACACCGACAACGGCCAGTGCGGCGGCAACGCCGCCGACAACAACGTCTTCGGCCAGGGCAAGCTCGACGCACTCGCCGCCGTGTCGGGCGCCCCGCGCGGCGCGGTCGGCGCGCTGGGCGGCACGGTCCGCTCCGGCGGGGCCCCGGTCGCCGGCGCCAAGGTCACCGCCACCGGACCGATCTCCCGCACCACGACCACCGCGGCGGACGGCAGCTACGGCTTCCCCTCCCTGTCGGTGGGTGCCTACACGATGACCGCCTCGAAATTCGGCTACGGCCAGGAGACGGCCACGGCGACGGTGAGCGAGAACGCCACCGCCACCGGCGACTTCACCCTCACCCAGGCCCCCTCCGGAAAGGTGACCGGCACCGTCTCCTCCGCCGCCGGACCCGCCGCGGGCGCCACCGTCACCGTCACCGACACGCCGGTGACCGCGACCGCCGACGCGCAGGGACGCTTCGAGCTCACCCTGCCGCACGGCACGTACGAGGTGCGGGCGGCCCACTCCTCCCGCTGCCTCACCGGCGGCAGCGCCCAGCTCGCCGTCGCGGGCGACGCCACCGTCGCCGTCACCCTGCCCGAGCGCACCGACGGGTACGGCTACGCCTGCGCCGCCTCGGGCGGCCGCCCGTACCCGGCAGGGGACCGGCAGCTCGCGCTGACCGGTGACAACACCACCGAACGCGTCGACCTCCCCTTCCCGCTGCCGCTGTACGGAAAGACGTACGGGCAGGCCTGGATCGGGACGAACGGCACGGTCAGCTTCGGCGGCGCCCACACCGGCGACATCAACGGCGCCCTCCCGAGCGCGGCCACGCCGAACGCGGCCCTCTACCCCTTCTGGGACGACCTCGTCGTCGGTGCGCCCGGCAGCGGCTCGGGCGTCTTCACCGCCGTCACCGGAACCGCCCCGCACCGGCAGTACGTCATCGAGTGGCGCGAGGTGGCCCACTGGTCGGCGCAGGGGGACAAGTTCTCGTTCACGGCGGCGATCGGCGAGGACGGCACGGTCACGTACGCCTACAAGGGGACGGGCGGGACCGGCATCAAGGGCGGCTCCTCGGCCACGATCGGCGTGGAGAACGCGACGGGCACGGAGGCCTTCGCCTACTCCTTCAACACCGCCGTCCTCAGCGACGGGCTGACCGTCTCCTTCCGCACCACCAAGAGCGGCGTGGTCGCGGGCCGGGTGCTCGACGCGAACGACGGCAAGGGCGTCGCGGGCGCCACGGTCACGGTGGGCACGGGCGACACCGCCGTGACGGCGACCACGGCGGCGGACGGCGGCTACGTCGTCCAGAGCCCGGCCGGGGCCCGCACGGTGTCTCTGACCGCCCCCGCGTACGAGTCCGCGCAGCTGGCGGTCGACGTCGCACCGGCCGCCGTCACCGTGGCCGACCGGGCGCTGCGCACGGGCAGGGTCACGGCGTCCAAGGCCGCGCTGGAGGTGGTCCTCCCGGCGGGCCAGAAGCGCACCCGCACCCTCGACCTCACCAACCCGGGCCTCGGCACGGACTTCACGGTGTCCGAGGACGCGGCCTGGCTGACGGCCACCCCCGGCACGGGGAACCTCCCCACCGGCGGCAAGAGCGCGCTCACCCTGAACGCGGACGCCGCGGGCCTGGCCCCCGGCACGGTCCTGACCACCGACCTGAAGATCACCTCGGCGAGCGGGCGGTCACCGGTGCTCACGGTGCCGGTCAAGATCGTGGTCCCCCGCTACCAGGTCGCCCTGGACGCGGGCTCCGCCTCCCCGTCCACGGACGTCCTGGGCGACGGCTGGTCCGCGGACCGTAAGTACACGGCCGGCTCCTACGGCTACCAGGGCACCTCCTCGGTGGAGTCCACCGGCCGCACCATCGCGGGAACGGACGACCAGCGGCTGTTCCGCAACGCCCGCGAGGGCATGTACGCCTACCGCTTCGACAACGTCCCGAACGGTACGTACACCGTGGAACTCGGCTTCGCCGAGCTGTCCTCGACCAAACCGAACAAGCGCGTCTTCGACGTCCTGGCCGAGGGTGCGCAGGTCCTGCCCTCCCTGGACATCGCCTATGAGGCGGGCACGTACACCGCGTTGACCCGCACCTACACGGTCACGGTCACGGACGGGGTCCTCGACCTCCGCTTCGTGACGCACACCGGCTACGGCAAACCCCTGCTGAACAGCCTCCGGGTGACCGACCGCCCTGACCGGACCTCCTGACCGCAGCGTCGGGGCCGGGGCATTCGAGTGGCCCCGGTCCCGGCGCGCGGCGGGGTGGTCCCGGCGGGCGGCACGGGGCGGTTAGCGTCGGGGACCATGACGCTTGAGAGCGGCGCGGCCGACCGGATCGGGACCGTACTGCGGTCCGCGGACCCCGGCGCCGTATGGGCGGTCGGGGGCCCGGAGGGGATCCAGGCCGGGTCGGCGAACCATGCGGACGAGGCAACTCCCTTCGACGTCGGCGCGCTGACCGCGGTCCTCGCGCTGTGGCCCGTGATCGGCAGCCTCGTCGCCGAGAAGACCCTGCGGCTGCACACCCCGCTCACCGCCTACGGGGCCGAAGCCGGCCACGGGGCCGTCGGCGCCACCACCGCCCACCACCTGCTCACCCGTACCGGCGGCCCCCCGGACCACACCGCCGCCCTCACCCGCCTCGCCGAACACCTCGGCGGCACCCCCCTCGCCGAACTCGCCGCCACCCGGATCTGGCACCCCCTCGGCATGACCGGCACGCGCTTCGCCGGCGCCGCCCTGCACGCACCCCTCGCCGACCTCGTGCGCTTCCTGAGCCACCTCCTCTCCCCGGCCGACCACCCGGTCACCCGCGCCTGGACCACCGAGTCCCTCCGGATCCGCACCGGCGAACTCACGCCCGCCCGCGGCCTCCTGTGGCACCCCGCCCCGCAGGGCGTCTGGTACCACGGCGACTCCTCCTGCGTATGGGTCTCACCCCGCCTCCGCCGCTGGGCGCTCCTGCTGCCGACCCGCCCCCCGGGGCCCCTGCGCGCCGCCTTCCGCGAGGCGGCCTTCGCCCGCCCTGCCACTCGCTGAACGGGTGCCCGACCCGGTTGGGCCGTTCCCGCAGGGCGCTCGCCCCGGGGCCGACGTACGGTGAGCTGGAAGTCACCGACCGTTGGTCCCGGCTGCGCGGAGGGATACGGATGCGCACGCTTCACGAGGCCGCCCTCGGCGTACTCAGACGCCCCGGCGGGCACGGCCGCGACCCGTCCAGGGCGGGGCCCGCCGTCACGGCCGGTCCCCGCGCGGCGGGGGCGGCGCGGGCCGGGTGCGCCGAGACCGTACGGTTCGTCGCCGGCCGCGCCCTTCCGCTCCTCGGCCGCGGCTTCGCCGGCCCCCGGCCGGTCTTCTCCCCCGACACGCTGCGCTCGCTGCGCGCCCGCCACGGCGGAGCCCCCGTCCTCGTCCGCGGGCTGACCGGGAACGTGCTCGTCCTCCTCGACCCGCAGGAACTGCGGCAGTTCTACGCCGAACCCGCCGGGGCGGTCGGCGGCCCGGTCCCGCCCGCGTGCGGAACCCTCCACGCCGTCCTCACACAGGAGGCCCGGCAGCTGACCGCCGGTGCAGTCCTGGACCTCGGACGGGTACGGGATGCGGTCGCCCGCACCGCCCGCCGCATCGTGCTCGGTGACGGGGCCGGGGGCGCCGAGGAGTTCCTCGCCCGGCCCGGCCCGCTGCGGCGGAGGGACCGGGCACGGGCTGCGCTGGCCGACGCGCACGCCCTGCCGGCCCGGGCCACCCGGCGGCTCGCCGCGGTGGGCGCCGCCGGTCCGGCCGGCCCCGCCGGCGGTGCTCTCGGTCCCGCCGGTGCGGTCGGCCGGTCCGCTGCGGACGCTGCGGGCGCCGCGGAGGCTGCGGTCCGCCCGTGGCTGCGGGCCGTGGACACCATCCCCGCGACCGTGCTGCGCACCCTGCTCCTGCTCGGCAGCCACCCCGCGGAGCAGGACGCCGCGGCGGCCGAGGCCGCCGCGGGCGGCGCCCCGGGCGAACGGCCCAGGCTGCGCGCCTGCGTCCAGGAGACCCTGCGCCTGTATCCGGCGGTGCCCGACCTGATCCGGGTCACCCGCACGGAGACCGAGTGGCGGGGCGTGCGCCACCCGGCGGGCACCGCGGTGCTGCTGCCCGCCCACTTCCACCAGCGCGATCCCGAACACGTGCCCGCCGCGCACGTCTTCGTACCCGGCCGGTGGAAGAGTCCGGGCGCCGACCGGGACATCCGGATGTCCCCCTTCGGCCACGGCCCCGGCCGCTGCCCCGGTGACCGGCTCGGGCTGCTCGTCACCACCGCTCTCTGCGCCGAGATCCTGCGCCGCACGCGCATCTCCGCCGTACGGCCGGTGCTGGACCCGCCGGGACCACTGCCGACGGCACTGGACCCGCGCGGGATCCGGCTCACCCTCACCCGCCGCTGACGCGGCTCCCGTCCCGACTACCGCCCCGCGAGGATTCCATGTCCGACGCCGCGACCTCCCCGTCCACCGACCCGGACGTCGAACTGCTGGACGCCTTGTGCCGCGAACTCGCCGAGGCCGCCGACGCCGTCGGTGAAGCCGCCCTCTACGCTTCGCGGCTGGCCCTCGGGCCCGGCCTGCGGGCCCATCCGGGCCGCCACGGCCGGAGCCGACCTCCCGGCCGCCGACCCGCCTGGCGCACCCTGCTGCGCCTCCTCACCGATCCCTCCGGCCTGGGCTGGGCCCCCCGCGGCCGCGGTGTCGCACGGGCGGGCTGGCTCGCGGGGGTGCTCACGGGCCGCGAGAACCTGGCCGTCAGCCTCGCCGTCTGCGGGCTGAAGGCACGGATCCGGGCAGCGCGCGTGGACCGCCCCGAACTGCTGGACGACCCCGAGGCGGCGGCCATCCTCCGGGCGGTCGAGCAGGACGGACAGGCCGCGGCGGTCCGCCTGTTCCGCAAGGTCCTGCGGGAGCGGGGAGCCGAGCGCGCCTTCGCGCTGCTGGCCTCCTCCTTCGCCGACCTGCTGGCCTGGAACGCGTTGACGGACACGAACCCCTTCAACGACCATGCCGGCTGGCAGGTGGCAACCGGCCGTGCCATGGCCGCGGAGCCGCTCCTCGGCCTCGGCGCCGCCCTGCGCGCCCTCTTCGACCGCGACCGCAGCACCGGCGGGCGCACGATCCCCGCCCGCAGCGCCGGGCACGCCGGATGCGTCCACACCATGGGCCTCATCGGCACCGGCGGCATCCTCCTCGTCCAGCCGTGGCGGAACCGGTGAGCCCCGCGCCCCGGCTGCGTCCGCGGCCGCCGGACCCGTCCCTCGGCCTGCGCACCCACAGCGCCGTCCTGCGCGCCCATGCGGAGCGGCTGCGCGCGGCCGTCGAGGAGCTGGGAGGCCAAGGCCCGCAGGGCGACGCCCTCCGGGCCGAGGTCACCGCCCTCGCCGACCGCTGCACCACCGCGGCGGACGGCTTCGCCCTGGCGGCGGCCCAGCTGGAAGCGGGCCGCCGGCGGAGGCCTTGACCGTCACTCCCTCTCGGCGGGCAGCTCGGCCAGCGCGGCCAGGGCCCGTGCGGTGATCTGCTGCGGTGATCCGGTGACGTCGACGACGACCCCGGGTTCGTCCTCCTGGAGCGGTTCCAGCGCGGCGAACTGCGAATCCAGCAGCGCGAGGGGCATGAAGTGACCCGTCCGCCCGGCCATGCGCCGCTCGATCAGCGGGCGTTCGCCGTGCAGGTGGACGAAGACCGCGCCGGGCGCGGCGGCGCGCAACCGGTCCCGGTAGGCACGCCGCAGCGCCGAACAGGCCACGACCGCACCCCCGGAACCCCGCCGCGCCCGGATCCAGTCGCCGATGGCGTCCAGCCACGGCCACCGGTCGGCGTCCTCCAGGGGGATCCCGGCCGACATCTTGGCGACGTTGGCCGCCGGATGGAAGGTGTCGCCCTCCGCGTAGGGGACGCCGAGCGCCTCCGCGAGCAGGCGTCCCACGGTCGTCTTCCCGGTGCCGGACACCCCCATCACCACCGTCACCGCCACGGCGACCGGGTGCACGGGGCCGGGCGGGGTGTCGTCGTCCATGGCGCTGATTGTCGACGTTCACCCCGCTTGGAGGTCAACGGTGCGGAGGTCAACCGGTGCGGGGGCAACCGGTGCGGGGTCAACCGTGCGGAGGCCGACCTGCCGCTCAGGCCCCGGCCGCCGTGCGGGGCGTCGTCTGCTGGACCGACCAGCGGTTGCCGTCCGGGTCGGCGAAGTACACGAACGAGCCCCAGGGCATGTCCTGGATGCCACTCACCTCGATGCCCCGGCCCCGCAGGTCCGCATGGGCCTCCTCGATGTCGGCGACGACGACCTGGAGGTTGTCCAGCGAGCCCGGGGCCATCCGGGTGAGGCCCATGCCCAGCGCGATCGAGCAGGCGGACCCCGGCGGGGTCAGCTGCACGAAGCGGAGGTCCTCGCTGACGGTGACGTCGTGATCGGCGTGGAAGCCGACCCGCTCGTAGAAGGCCTTGGCCCGGTCGACATCGGTGACGGGGACGGTGACCAGTTCCAGTTTGATGTCCATCGGCTGCTCCACGGTCGGCTGCTCCACGGTCGGCGGGTGCCCGGCGCGCGGGCCCGTCGGCATCATGCGCCCGCAGCGGGAACCGCGCCGCCCGGCGCGGCATCGGCCGCCGCCTCCTCGGCCGCCGCGAACTGGGTCCGGTACAGCTCCTCGTAGCGCCCGCCCGCGGCCAGCAGCTCGGGGTGCGTCCCGCGTTCCACGATCCGCCCGTCCTCGACCACCAGGATCAGATCGGCCGCCTGCACGGTCGACAGCCGGTGCGCGATCACCACCGCGGTGCGCCCCGCCAGGGCCTCGCCCAAAGCCTCCTGCACCGCCGCCTCCGAGGTGGAGTCCAGGTGCGCGGTGGCCTCGTCCAGGATCACCACCCGCTGCCGGGCCAGCAGCAGCCGGGCGATGGTCAGCCGCTGCCGCTCGCCGCCCGACAGGCGGTAGCCGCGTTCGCCGACGACGGTGTCCAGCCCGTCGGGGAGCGAGGCGACCAGCCCGTCCAGCCGGGCCCGGCGCAGCGCCTCCCAGAGCTCCTCCTCCGTCGCCCCGGGCCGCGCCAGCAGCAGGTTGGCCCGTACCGACTCGTGGAACAGGTGCCCGTCCTGGGTGACCATGCCGAGCGTCTCGCGGATCGAGTCGGCCGTGAGCTCCCGTACGTCGATCCCGCCCAGCCGGACCGCGCCCGCGTCGGCGTCGTACAGCCGCGGCAGCAGCTGCGCGATGGTCGATTTGCCGGCGCCCGAAGAGCCGACCAGCGCGATCATCTGGCCCGGTTCGGCGCGGAACGACACCTCGTGCAGCACCTGCGTGCCGCCCCGCGCGTCGAGGGTCGCGACCTCCTCCAGGGAGGCGAGCGAGACCTTGTCGGGGGAGGGGTAGCCGAAGGAGACCCGGTCGAACTCCACGGCCACCGGCCCGTCCGGGACCCGGCGGGCATCCGGCCGCTGCTCGATCAGCGGCTTGAGGTCGAGGATCTCGAAGACCCGCTCGAAGCTCACCAGGGCGCTCATCACCTCGACCCGGGCGCCGGCGAGCGCCGTCAGCGGCGCGTACAGCCGGGTCAGCAGCAGCGCGAGGGCCACGACGTTCCCGGCGTCCAGGGTCCCGCGCAGCGCGTAGTACCCGCCCAGCCCGTAGACGAGCGCGAGGGCGAGGGCCGACACCAGGGTGAGCGCGGTGATGAACGCCGACTGGGCCATCGCCGTACGGATGCCGATGTCGCGCACGCGGGCGGCGCGGGCCGCGAACTCGGCGGACTCGTCCGCCGGGCGCCCGAAGAGCTTGACCAGGGTGGCGCCGGGCGCGGAGAAGCGCTCCGTCATCTGCGTCCCCATCGAGGCGTTGAGCGCGGACGCCTCCCGCTGCATCGCGGCCATCCGCGCTCCCATCCGGCGGGCGGGCAGCACGAACACCGGCAGCAGGACGAGGGCCAGCAGGGTGATCTGCCAGGAGATGCCGAGCATCACCGCCAGGGTCAGCAGCAGGGTGACCGTGTTGGCGACGACGCCGGACAGCGTGTTGCTGAACGCCCGCTGCGCGCCGATCACGTCGTTGTTCAGGCGGCTGACCAGCGCGCCGGTCCGGGTGCGGGTGAAGAACGCGACCGGCATCCGCTGGACGTGGTCGAAGACGGCGGTCCGAAGGTCCAGGATCAGCCCTTCGCCGAGGGTGGCGGAGAGCTTGCGGGTGAGCAGCCCCAGCCCGGCCTCCGCGACCGCGATCAATGCGATGAGCAGGGCGAGCCGGGTGACCACGGAGCTGTCCCGGCCGTCCACGATCGCGGTGACGACCCGGCTCGCGAGGACCGGCGTGGCCACCGCGAGCAGCGCGGTCACCACGCTCAGCAGGAGGAACAGCGTCAGCCCGCGGCGGTGCGGGCGGGCGAAGGCGGCGACCCGGCGCAGGCTCGCCCGCGAGACGGGCCGCCGGTCCTGCTGGGCGTTGATCGCGCTGTGCAGCGATGTCCAAGCGGTGACTTCCATGTCCATGGTCCGAACGCTAGGACCTCGACCGTGGTTGAGGTCAATGGCCGGTTGAGGTGAGTGGTCCCGGTCCGGATGTCAGCGGGGGGTGCCATCATCGGCGGATGACGCAGGGAGCAGAGCCCGACGACTCCGACCACCTCCACCGGCCGGCCGTCGACACCGCCTTGCGCCGCTTCGAGCAGTGGGTCCGCAGGGCCCCTCGGGCGCGGGCCGTCATCGCCGGACCGGACAGCCTCACCTACGGACAACTCGACGCCCGAGCCGACCGGTTGGCGCACCACCTGCTCGCCGCGGGTCTACCGCAGGGCGGCCTCCTGGCCATCGGCACCGCCCGGCAGGCCGAGCTCGTCACCGCCCTCCTCGCCGTCCTCAAGGCCGGGGGGAGCTACGCGGTCATCGACGTGGAACACCCGCGCACGGGGCAGCAGCAGCTCGCCGCCCTCACGCCCCGTGCGCTGCTCACCGACACCGCCCACCACGCCGGCCTCGACACCGGAGGGGACCTGCGGGTGCTCCGCCTCGACACGGAAGCGGCCGCGATCGCCGACCGGCCCACCGGGCCGCCGCCGCGCACCGCGCCCGCCGGCCCGGCGGCCGTCCTCTTAACGAGCGCCGTGTCCGCCCGCCCGGTCCCCGTCGGCCACGCCCGGCTGCTCGCCGCGTACGAGAGCTGGGCCGAGCTGGGCAGGCTGACCCCCGAGGACCGGCACCTGATCACCCCTGGAGCGGATCTCGCCGCCTTCGCCGCCGGATGGACCCGCGCCCTGTGCTCGGGCGGGGCCCTGGTCCTTCCCGGCCGCTCGCCCTGGAAGCCCGAGGAGATACGCCGGGCCGTCGAGGCGGAGCAGGTGGACGTCCTGCACACCGACCCGGCCGGAGCGGCCCGGCTGCTGCTGCGCGGGCAGCAGGCGCCCGGGGTGCGCGGCCGGCCGGACCCGGACCCGGCCCTGCGCTCGCTGCGGCTGGTCACCGTCACCGGGGACCGCCTCTTCCTCGACGAACAGGACGCCCTGCACGGCAGCCTGCGCACCGGCGCCCGCGTCGTGAACGTCTACGCGCTCGCGGAAACCGCCGGCACCGGAACCGGCTTCGAACTGTCCCAGCTGCCCCGCCCCCTGGACGACCCCGCGGAACTCTGCCTGATCGGAACCGCCTTCCCCGGCTGCCGGGTCGAACTGCGCGGCGCCGAGATCCACTTGACCCCGCCCGACGGGGGCGACCCGATCCCCACCGGCGACCTCGGGCGGCTGCGCCCCGACGGGCTGCTGGAGTTCACGGGCCGGGTCCAGGACCGGATCACCACCGGCGGCCGCGAACTGGACCCGCACCCGGTCGAAGCCGCCATCCGGGGCCACCGGGCCGTCGGCGCCGCGCTCGTGGCCGAGACGGAGACCGGGCCCGGCGGGCGGCGGCTGGTCGCCCACCTCGCCCCGCCGGCCGGCGCGCAAGCCCGGCCCCCGGCCGCCGACCTGCCGGACATCGAAACGTTGCGCGACCACCTGGCCGGCAAGGTGCTCCCGGCGCAGACCCCGGACGCGGTGTTCCCGCTCCGGGCCCTGCCCCGCACCCGCGCGGGCCGCGAGGACCGGGCCGCCCTGGCGCAGCCCCGGCAGGGCGAGCCGGCCGGCGGAGCCGCCCGGAGCGGAGGCAAGTACGGAGGCAAGTACACGGCCGCACGCGGTGCGCAGCTCCCCACCTCCTGCACCGTGGGCTGCGGGGCCCTCGGGCCAGGCGTCGCCGGGTTCGTGCTCTACCTGCTGACCCGGGCCCTGTGGCCCGGGGCGACCGACCTGGCCGGGGTGCCCGGCTTCTGGGCCTTCCTCTTCTTCGTCCTCTACCTCTTCGAGGGCGCCGCCTTCACCGTCGGGGTGGTCTTCCTCTTCGCGGGCCGGGCGGCGATGCTGCGCCAGGGCCGTGGCCGGGCCCTGACCACGGCCGCACACCTGGCGGTGGTCTACCTGCTGGTCGCCTGGTGGCCCCAGGACAACTTCTACCGCCTCGCCGGAAAACGGGACTGGCCGCTCCAGGCGGCCCTGGTCTACGCCTTCAACATCCCGCTGATGATCGCGGCGGCCATCGTGGCCCACTTCCTGAGCCGCGAGCCCGCCCCGCCCTCCGACGACGGGGAAACCCCCTGAACCCGGGTCCGCCCGTGCGCGATGATGCGCGATGATGTTGCCTACTATCGTGCGTAGTTGACGTGCGGATCCGGTCTGGGGGGCCTTTCCTGTGAACGATGCGGTCGAGTTGGCGGACATGATCACGCAACTGCGCCGGGAGCTGAGCCGGGCCATGTCCGACGGCGAGGACTCCGACCTGAAGTTCAAGGCGGAGCGCGTGGAACTGGAACTGACCGTGGGAGTGGAGCGGACCCGCGAACCGGGCGTGAAGGTGAGGTTCTGGGTGTTCGACGCCGGAGCCTCGGCCAAGCGCTCGGCCACGGTCACCCAGAAGCTCACGCTGACGCTCCAGCCCGTACGGGCGGACGCGCCGGAGCAGATGGCCCTGATCTCCGGGGACGAGCTGCTCGGTGAGGATTGAGGCGCCCGCCTGGAGCGGCGGACTGGACCCGCACCGCATCGCCGAGGTCATCGTCACCACCTCCGCCGGAGGCGGGCGGCGCGGCTCGGGGTACCGGGTGGGTGACACGGCGGTGCTGACCGCCTTCCACGTGGTGGCGGGGGCCGCGGCGGTGCGGGTGCGGTTCGACGCCGACCGGCCGGGCCAGTGGGCGGCCGGGGCGGAGCTCGCCTGGTCGGATCCGGCCACCGACGTGGCGGTGCTGACCTTCACACCCCCGGCGGGCGCGGGGCCCGTTCCGCCCGCGCGGTTCGGCCGCATCGGCGACGACCGCCATGCCGTCATCGACGTCCACGCGGCGGGTTTTCCCCTGTGGAAGCGCCGGCGCGGTTCCGACGGCAGGCAGTTCCGGGAACTGCACCAGGCCGACGGGACCGTTGCCGCCCTCTCCAACCTGCGTACCGGCACCCTGGAGATCACGGTGCCGGTGGCCGCGGCCGACCCCGATCCCGCCGTGTCACCGTGGTCCGGCATGTCCGGGGCCGCCGTATGGGCCGGGCCGTACCTCGTCGGGGTCGTCGCCGAACACCACCGTGGAGAAGGGCTGGGCCGGCTGACGGCGGTCCGTGTCGACCACACGCTGCACGGGGTCGCCGAAGCCCGCCGGGCGGAGCTGGCGGCGCTGTTGGCGATCCCCGATCCGGCGGCGCTGCCGGACGTCGGCGCCGAGCCGCCCGGCCAGGACACACCGACCCCGCAGGCCACCTCGAAGGTCATCGGGCTGCCGGTCGCCCACGGGCTGGAGCTGTTCAAGGACCGCACCGAGGCGCGGGACCTGATCGGCCGCCACCTCGCCGACTCGGCCATCCGCATGGTGACCGTCACGGGACGCCGCGGCATCGGCAAGAGCGCCGTCGCCGCCAAGGTCATGGAGACGTTGGAACGCGGTGAGTGGCCGGGCCACGCGCAGGGGCCGCTTCCGGCGGGCCTCATCAACCTGAGTACCCGCACCTCCGGGGTCTCCCTCGAACGCCTCTACTTCGACTGCGCCCGCGCCCTGGGCCCCGCACACGAAGCCCGCCTCCTGGAGGTCTGGGCCGCCGACCGCCCCGTCCCGGACAAGATCGGCGAACTGTTCGCCGCGATGGGGGACCGGCTCTTCGTCATCCTGGTCGACAACCTGGAGGACCGGCTCCTGGACGACGGCCGGCTCGACGACGAGGAGCTCGACGCCTTCTTCGACTGCCTCTTCCGGGCACGGGCCACGCCGCGGCTGCTGATCACCTCGCAGCTGCCGCTGCGGCTCCCGCCCGAGCTGCGCCGGTTCGCCGCCGAGGTCGAGCTGTCCGACGGACTGCCGCCCGCCGAATCCGTCGCGCTGCTGCGCGAACTCGACCAGGACGGCAGCCTCGGAGTGGCGCAGCTGTCGGACGAGCAGCTGCTGCAGGCGGCGGTCCGTGTCCACGGGGTCCCCCGCGCGCTGGAGCTGCTGGTGGGCGCCATGGCCGACGACACGCTGATGCTGCCGACCCTGGAGGACGTGCTGGAGGACTTCACCCTGCGCGGCGACGTGGTCGCCGGCCTCGCCGAGGACCGCTACCGGCGCCTCGGCGCCGACAGCCGCAGCGTGCTGAACGTCCTCGCGGTGCTGCGCACCCCCGCGACGCGGGAGGCGGTCGAGTGGATCGCCGGCGGCCTCGATCCCGCCCTCGACGTCACGGCCGCCCTGTCCGGGCTGCTGAGGATGCGCATGCTGTCCGTGGACCGGGGAACCCGCACGTATGCGCTGCACCCGATGGACGCCGACCTCGCCTACGGCGCCCTTCCCGCCGAAGGACCGCTGGGGCGGCGGGCGTTGGAACTGCGGGCGGCCGACTGGTACGTGCGGATCGCCCCGCCGCGCCGGGACTGGCGCACGCTGGACGACGTACAGGCGCACCGGCGCGCATTCGACCACCGGGTGCGGGCCGGGGACATGGACGGTGCCGCGCTGGTCCTCGCCGCCATCGGGGAATGGATGGTCTGGCATGGCTCCGTGCTCGCGGCGATCTCGATGCACCTGACGCTGGAGGAACAAGTGACCGACGACCGGGCACGTCTCGCCCATCTCATCAGCTTCGGCCACGCCCGGTTGAGCGGCGGCCCGCTGCCGCACGCGCTCGAACTCTTCACGGAGGCCGCCGAGGTGGCCGAGCGCCTCGAAGACCGCCCGGCGCTCCAGGAGGCCGTGTTCGGCCTCGGCGACGCGCACCGGCAGCTGGGCCGCCTCCAGGACGCCACGGGCCCGCTGGCCCGGGCCGGCGAGCTGGCCCGGGAGAACGGCGACGCCGAAGCCGAGGCCCACGCCGTCCTCAGCCTCAGCCTCGCCCACAGCACCCTCGGCGACGGCGAAGCGGCCCTGGCGGGCGCCGACCGGCTGAGCGAACTCGCCGCGGCCTCGGGGGACCGGCTCACCGAGGCCCGCTCCTGGAACGCCCGGTTCACGGCCCTGCTGTCCCTGGGGCGCTGGGAGGAGACCATCGCGGCGGGCGACCGGGCCGTACGCGCCTACGCGGCCGCAGGTGTCCAGGAGGCGACGGACTACGCGCTGAACGCCCAGGGCGTGGCCCTCCTCGCCCTGGGCCGGCCCGAGGAGGCCCTGGCCCCGCTGGAGGAGGCGCTGCGCGCGGCTTCGGCCATGGAGAACCCGCGGACCGAGGGCGTGTGCCTCTACAACATCGCCTGGGCCCAGTGGACGCTGGGCCGGTACGGGCAGGCGGCCGAGATGGCCGAGCGCGCGGCCGCCTCCCTGGAGCGCGCCGGGGCCGCCGAGGCCGCGGCGGCGCAGGCGCTCGTCGAAGCGGCCCGGGCCCGTGCGGTGCCCGCCCCGCGCGCGGCCGCCGACGCCCTGGACCGGGCCGCGGAGGGCGCCGGCCGCAACGCGGAGATGGTCCCCCCGGCCTGGCTCACCGCGCAGGCGCAGCACCTGCGCGAGGACGCCTGAGGGCGCCCCGCCGCACACTCCGGCGGCGGGGTTTCACCGGAACGGCGCACCCGGCTCCAGGGCCCGGGAACGGATCAGGGCCTCCGCCGCATCCAGGGTCCCGGCGCTGTGCGCGGCCAGCAGGACTCCCAGCCAGGGTTGGGGGTCGAAAGCCCCGGTCGTGATCGCCGGCACGAACACGGCCCCCAGTCCGGCACAGGCCCGCGCCCACTCCCGGCACAGTTCCTCCAGCGGGGCATCGGGCAGCCGGGCACCCAACTCCACCCGGTCGACGATCCGTACGAGGTGTCCCGCACCCCGCAGCGCGTCCAGCCGGGCCGCCACCATGAAGGCGATGGACGGCCCGGTCAGGCGCAGGTTCGCTTCGGTCGGCGCCAGGCGTCCGTCGCCGTCGGCGACGAAGTCCACGTCGAACCAGCCCCGGTAGCCGGCCGCGGCCAGCTCCCGGCCCACCGCGCCGCCGAACCCGAGGAGCGGCTCCAGCGCCCCGGCCGGCACCACGCCGGGCCCGACCGTCGCTCCGCGGTAGCCGGAGCCCTCGACGTCCATCACCGCGCCGCCGACCTCGTGCACCCCGCCCGCCGCGTCGACGAAGCCGTCGTAGGTCAGGTCGCGTACGGCACCGGGCTCCGCCGGGCCGGACACGTACTCCTCCACGAGCAGCGGCCCCCGCGGCAGTCCGCGCAGGAAGGCCCGGGCCCCGCCGGCGGCCCGGACCCGGCCGGGCGGTGCGATCACGGTGCCCGAACCGCCCACCCCGTGCTCGGACTTCAGCACCGTGCACCGGCCCGCCTCGACGCGGGCGGCCAGCATCCCGGCCGCGGCCCGTCGGCTCCGGGCCCGCCACTGGGCGGGGAGCACGATCGCGGGATGCCCGCCGTCCGCCAGGATCCGGGCGAACAGGCCGTGCGCCGCCGCCTTCGACTCGTACCGCAGCTGCCGCGGCCGCCACGGCCACCCCGCCAGCCGCCCGAACGCGGCGGTCCGCCCCCACGGTACGAGGGGCAGCCCGCCCGAGGTCAGCAGTGCGGCCAGCGCCGGGCGGGCCCGTACGGCATCCGAGAGGGCGGGCCCCTGCTCCGCGAGCCCGTCGTACACCTCCACCCCCTCCCAGCCCAGCGGGCGGCAGACCAGCCCGATCCAGCCCCGGGACACCGGCAGCGGCAGGACCAGCGCCCCCGGGAGCGGGCTGTAGAAGGCGGCCAGGCAGGCATAGTGGTGCGCGGCCCGCTGCCCGCGGTCCAGGGAGGCGTCTGCGAACTGGGCGTTGTACTCGGCGACGTTGCCCACGTGCACCGCGGGTCCGCCTCCGGTCCAGGCCCGCGCCCAGCCGGCGAGCGGGACGGGGGTCACCTCGAAGCGCACCAGGCCCGGCGGCACGTCGTCGTGGCCGGACCGCCCGGCGGGCGCCACGGCCCCCATCGCCCGGTAGAACCCGGCGGCATGCGGATCGGCGTCGATCACCAGCCGCTCGAAGCCCAGTTCCACGGCCCGCCGCAGCGCGTCCCGGTACAGCAGCCGCCCCACGCCCCGCCCGATCGCCTCCGGCTCCACGAACAGCAGCCCCAGCCGCCCCCGCGGCGGCGACCCTTCCAAGGAGGCGAGCCCGAGGACCGCGCCTGCGGGCCCGCCCTCCTGCGCCACCACGATCCGGCGGGCCGCCAGCTCCCCCTCCTGGATCTCCAACTCGGGCGCGCACGCGGCCAGGAACGCGGCCCCGTACCCCCAGTGGGCCTTGGAGCGCAGCGCGAGCGCGCTGAGCTCATGTGCCTCCCCGGCCCGCGCCGCCCTCAGCCCGGCCATGCTCCGCCCCCTGTGCCTGTGCCAACCCGCGGACTCCCCGTGGTCCGCGGGGAGTCCGTGCGATAGATTCGGCCACCCCGACCACAGGTTCCCACCCGTTCCCACCCCCAGCGGAGACAGGCTTCCCATGAGCGACATCCTGAGCGGACTCGGCCGCACCAGCGCCTACGGCGCCCTCGGCCTGGTCCTGCTGATCCTCGGCATCGTCCTGGTGGACGTGCTGACGCCGGGGAAGCTCCCGAAGCAGATCTGGGAGGAGCGCAACCGCAACGCGGCCGTGATGCTCAGCTCCGCGCTCCTCGGTGTCGGCGGGATCGTCTTCACCTCGATCTGGACGACGTACGAGGACTTCGGCAAGGGCCTGCTGTCCACCGCGGCGTTCGGCCTCCTGGGCCTGGTCCTGATGGCCGTGGCCTTCCTCGTCCTGGACCTGGTGACCCCCGGCCGGCTCGGCGCCATCGTCGTCGACCCGGAGCCCCACCCGGCGGTCTGGGTCACGGCCTCGTGCAACCTGGCGGTGGCGGCCATCGTGGCCGCTTCCATCGCCTGACCCGGCGCCGGACGGCAGCCGTCAGGCCAGGCCCGGCGCGAGCCGTCAGGCCAGGCCGAGCGCGAACGCCGCGAACCCGGCGGCCAGCAGCCCCGCGGCCGTCCGCCGCAGGGCGGTGACCCGGGTCCACGGCTCCTCGAACCGCCGCGCGTACCGGACGAGGAGCACCAACAGCGCGGCGAACACCGGCATCCAGGCCACTCGGGCGGCGATCCAGCCGAGGCTGTCCGGAGCCGTCGTCAGTCCGGGCACCGCGCCGGCGAACGAACCGGGCACCGCCGCCGCCAGCATGGCGCTCTGATGCCAGCACAGGATCGTCATCGCGCACAGGTTGACCACGACCACCGGAGCCCACAGCGCAGGCCGGGACAGCAGCCGCGCCAGCCGCTCCCGTAGCAGGACGGCCGCCCCCGACTGCGCCGCGGCCAGGGCCAGTACGAGCAGCGACGGCGGGTGCGAGTTGGTGCGCGAGGCACCCGGCACGCCCACCACCGACACCGGGTAGTGGAAGACCAGCAGCAGCGCGGCGAACAGGGCCGTCCCGCCCGCCAGCAGCAGCCGGGCCCCGTGCCGACCGATCCGCCCCTCGCCCCAGGACACTCCGAGCTGATAGGCGAACAGCCAGCCCGGCAGGACGTTCAGCAGCGCGAGCCAGGACGGTACGGAGTCCGCGAGCGGGCCGTAGCGCAGCAGGTCCACCACCGCGACGAAGGCGATCAGGGGAGCCGCCGCCCAGCCGCCGAGACGGCGCGCCGCCCGCACGCAGTACGGGGTCAGCGCGGTGATCACCACGTACACGCCCACGAACCACAGCGGTTGGACCACCAGCGTCGCCGCGGTCCGCAGCGTGGTTCCGGGCACCCCCGCCGCGTACAGCACCGGTGCGGCCAGCGCCCACACCGCCGTGACGCCGAGCACCGGCCGCCCCAGCCGGGCCGCCCTGCCCTTCAGCCAGGCGCCGGCGGAGCCCTTCCTGCGGTGGTACGAGAGCACCGAGGCGTAGCCGCCGACGAGGAAGAAGACGCCGAGCATCTGCAGGATCCAGCCGGCGGGCGCGAGAGCACCGAACGAGGACAGCGGGCTCGCGTTGTGCAGCGCGCCCTGCGCGTCCAGGGTGAACCCGCCGAGCAGCCAGTGGCCCGTCGGTACGGCCAGCAGCGCGAGCGCGCGCAGCCCGTCGACGGCCCGGTCGCGGTGCGCGGGGGTCCGCCGGTCGATCCGCTCGGCCGTCCGCCTCAGCAGGGTCGGCACGCTCATCGGACCTCTCCCTTCGCGAGGGCGGTGAAAGCCGTCAGGGATTGGGTGCCGGGCGCGAAGTAGCCGGTGTGCCCCCGGACATCGGCGGCCGGCACCCTCCGGGCGCCGAAGGCGGGGGAGGCCGGGTCGGCGCCGTGGCCGATCCCGGCGAACTCCACGTTCGGTACGTCCGCGATCCAGTCGGAGGGGCCGCGCGCCGCCCAGACCCTGGCACGGGTGTGCAGAGCGGCGGCGCTGCCCGCGCGCACGCCGGGGGAGCCCAGGACGACGAGGTCGGTGGCATCGGTGTGCCGGGCGGCCAGCCCGCAGACCACCGACCCGTAGCTGTGGCAGAACAGCACCGGATCGGGCGCGCCGACCGCGTCGAGCCCCTCCGTGAAACGGGCCAGCCGGACCGCGCCCGCCTCCGCGAGCCGCCCGCCCGCCGCGTCCAGTCCCACGCCGACCGGTGTGGTGTAGCCGGTCCACGCCACCACGGCGGTGTCCGCACCGGCCGAGGCGCGCAGGGACCGGGCCATCCCGGCCGGGCCGGTGTGAGCGGCGCGCGGCGCGTCGTGGCTCGTGGCGTCGCTGTCGGAACCCGGCACGATCACCGACACGCGGGCCGCCCGCTCCAGGTCCCCGAACACCTCGGCCACCTGTCCGCGCCCCCGCGGATCGAAGGCGAGGATCTGCCGTCCCGGCGAGGCCAGCGAGGCGTAGCGCGCCTCGCCGGTCGCCAGGATCGCCTGCCGGTTGGCCTCGTACCGCAGGGCGACCGGGGCCCCGTCCAGATTGCCCACCACCAGCGGGTGGCGGCGCACCAGGTCCCGCTGCCGCGCCCGGTCGAGCCCGGCGAAGAACCGCGCCACGTCGTGCGGGCGGGCGCTCGCCGGGTCGGGCAGGGCCGGGCCGGACGTGTCGGCCCGCCAGGCGGCGGCGCCCGGCGGCGGGCCGGTGACCGCCTGCTGGCTGTCGCCGGCCGCCCATCCCGCGGTGCCCGCGACCACGGTCACCGCCAGCGCGGCCGCGACCAGGGTCCTTCCGAAGCGGCGCATGCCCCTTCTCCTCTCCTCGTGACGAGGAGGAAGGTAGGAAGGGGGTGCCGGGCCGTACGTCGGACCGTGGAGCCAAGTTCGGTGTCATACCCCGGTAGGGGGTGGAGGAGACGGCTCCCCCGGAGACGGCCCACCCGGGAGACGGCCCCCCGGAGACGGCCCCCGCACCGGGCGCCGGCGGGACGGGCTCAGGCGCTGTCGCCCGGCCGCACCAGCCCCGCCTCGTACGCGAAGATCACGGCCTGCGCCCGGTCGCGCAGGTCCAGCTTGGCCAGCACCCGCCCGATGTGCGTCTTGACGGTCTGCTCGGCCACCACCAGGTGCCCGGCGATCTCCTGGTTCGACAGCCCTCGCGCGATCAGCTCCAGCACCTCGGTCTCCCGCGGGGTCAGCCCGTTCATCCGCAGCGCCGGGTCCTTGCGCGGGGCCGGGCGCTGCTGCACGAAGTCCGCGATCAGCCGCCGGGTCACCGAGGGTGCGAGCAGCGCCTCGCCCGAGGCCACCACCCGGACCGCCGCGATCAGATCGGCGGGAGGGGCGTCCTTCAGCAGGAACCCGGAGGCCCCGGCCCGCAGCGCCTCGTACACGTAGTCGTCGATGTCGAAGGTGGTCAGCATCAGCACCTTCGGGCGGTGCACCACGCCCGGCGGAGGGTCGAGGATCTCCCGGGCCGCGGCGAGCCCGTCCATCTCGGGCATCCGTACGTCCATCAGGACCACGTCCGGGTGGACCGAGCGGGCCACGAGGACCCCTTGGCGGCCGTCGGGGGCCTCACCCACCACGTCGATGTCGGCCTGCGCCGACAGCAGCGCGGCGAACCCGGCCCGCACCATGGCCTGGTCGTCGACGATGATCACGCGGATGGTCAACTGGCGTCCTCGTCCGAAGCGTTCAGGGGCAGGCGGGCGGCGACCCGGAAGCCGCCGTCGGGCAGCGGTCCGGTGTCCAGTGTCCCGCCGGTCAACCGTACGCGCTCGCGCATGCCGACCAGGCCGTGCCCCGTGCCCGTGCTCTCCAGCGCCACCACGGCCTCCGGGGCGGGCCCGTTGACCACCAGCACCAGCAGCACCTCGTCCGCCTCCTCGGCGGCCCGGCTCACCGAGACCCGCGTCGGCGCGCCCGGGGCGTGCCGCACCACGTTGGCGAGGGCCTCCTGCACGATGCGGTACGCCGACAGGTCCACGGCGGGCGGCACCGCCTCCGGCACGCCGGCGGCCATCGACAGCTCCACCGGCTGACCGGCCCGCACCGTCGTCTCGATCAACTGCTGGAGCCGCACGAGCCCCGGCTGCGGCGCCCGCTCGCTCTCCTTCCCGTCGCCGCGGAGCACGGTCAGCAGCCGCCGCATCTCGCCCAGGGACTCCCGCGCACTGGCCGCGATGGCGGCGAACTCCTCCTGCACCGGCTCGGGCATCCCCGGCAGCCGGTACGGCGCCGAATCGGCCTGCACGGTGATCACCGACATGTGGTGGGCCACCACGTCGTGCAACTCGCGTGCGATGCGCGCCCGTTCCTCCAGCAGCGTGCGCCGGGCCCGCTCGGCCTCGCTGATGCTCTCCTGCTCGGCGATCCGCCGCTGGGCCTCGCCGAGCCCGCGCAGCGCGCCCGTCAGGGCGAGGACGGTGCCGCCGAGGACGAACAGCAGGGCGATCGTGTCGGTCACCCCGGTGGGCCGGTAGAAGCCGAGCACCACCCCGACGCCGCCGGTCACCAGCCACACCGCGACGAGCGTGCGGACGGTCTCCCGCAGTCCGAGGCAGACCATCAGCACCAGGTAGCCCACGACGGCCATCGGGGTCCAGGGCCAGGCGTGCCCGGCCACCCCGCCAGCGTCGATCAGCAGCACCGCCCCGAGCGTGTCCGCGGCCAGGACCAGACCCCAGGCGGCCAGCGGCCGGGTCACGGCCAGCAGCAGCGGCACGGCCTGCGCGACCCCCAGCGCGCCGGCCCACCCCCCGCCGAGCCGGTACTGGGAAACCAGCACCGTGATCGTCACCGGCACCAGCGTCAGCACGCAGACGGCGGCGACCAGGTACGGCAGGCGGCGCTGCCAGGCCCTGGGGGCCTGCGCCAGCAGCGGCTCGGCCGCCCCGGGGGGCGTGCGCAGGGCCACGGAGAACCGGGTCAGTGCACGGGGCGCCCGGGCGGCGGCGGGAGTAGGGGCGCGGTCGCTCATGATCGGACAGACTAGATCCTCCGGTGCCGATACGACCTGGTGCGCGGGGGCGGAGGCGCAGGCCCGGGTGGGGCACCGGGTCCGGGTAGGCTGCACGCAGTCGATCACGGGGGAGCCGGTACGCATGGGCTTGGCAGCCGCACTTGAGAAGCTGGTGCCGGTGTTGCTGGCCTTCGGGGCCGGTGCGCTGCTCGCACGCCGAAAGATCATCCCCGCCGAGGCCTCGAAGGTCTTCGCCGACTACGCCTTCCTCTTCGCGGTCCCCTGCTACCTGTTCGGCAACATCTACGCCAGCGACCTCGGTGCCCTCTTCGACTGGCGGGCCATCGGCGGCTATGCCGCGGCCGCCGCCCTCGCGGTGCTCGCCGTCGCCCTCGCCGCCGCGGCCTACGGCGTACGCGAGCCGCGCGCCGTGGCGCTGCGCGTGATGGCGGGGGTCCAGGTGAACACGGCCTACTTCGCCGTCCCCGTCTTCATCACCTTCTTCGGGACGGCCGCGCCGATCTTCCCCGTGCTGCTGTTCCAGGTCTGCGTGCTGTCCCTCGTGGTGATCGCCATCATGGAGCTCGGCCGGACCGGCCCCGGCGCCGGCGGCCCCGGGCAGCGGCTCGCGCGGGCCGTCGGCGCCTCACTGGTGACCCCGCTGGTCCTGGCCTGCAACGCCGGGATCCTGCTCAACCTGCTGTCGGTGCACCTGCCCGAGGTGCTGCTGGACGGGGCCGCCTTCGTCGGCGACAGCGCCTCGCCCGTCGCGCTGTTCGCCCTCGGTCTGCACCTCGGCGGCCAGGGGCTGGACGTCCGGGGCACCAGCCGCGAGGAGATGGCCCTCGTCGCCTTCAAGTGCCTCGGCTTCCCGCTGCTGACCTGGGCGGTGTGCGGGGCGCTCTTCGGAGTCGGCGGCCAGTGGCTCACGTACCTCGTCCTGATCGCCGCGATGCCCACCCCGCAGAACCTGTTCATCTTCGCCCAGCGCTACGACGTCGGGGTCGACCTCTCCGCCTCCCTCGTGATCAAGAGCTCGGTGGTCTCGCTCCTGCTGCTCCCGCTGTGGCTCCAGGCAGTGGTGTGAGGACCGGTCGGCGCCGTGTCCGTTCCCCGGCGCGGGCCCGCTCGTTGACGGGGCATGGAGCTGCTGCCGATCATCGCGGCGCCGGGCGTCGGTGAAAGGGCCGATGCCGCGGCCGATGCCGCCTGCCACCTGTACGACGCCGTCGTCCCCCGGCGCTGCGGCGAGCCGGGCGGCTGGAGCCGCGGCGCGGCCGAGGACGCCGCCGAGACCATCGAGACCACCGCGCACGCGCTGGCGTACACCCACCCGCGCGCCGCGCTCATCCTCGCGCCCGTCCACGCGGCCCTCGCGAACCTGCGGCGTCAGCTCGCGTTGGCACCCGCCGACCCGCTGACCGCCGACGGCCTGGTGCAGACGCCGCGTACGGTGGGCAACCCGCGCCGGACCCGCCGGGTCCCGGCGCTCACCCCGTCCCCGCCCCGGCAACAGCCTTCTCGTACAGGGCCTTGACGTCCTGGCCGAAGTAGGAGCTGTAAGAGGTGTCGGCGGTGTCCCCGCCGGTCTTCCAGCCGCCGATCACCCCCACCACGTCGCCGGTCTCGGTGTCCTTGTCGTAGCGGGTCAGGAACGGGCCGCCGCTGGTCCCGCCGGGGTAGCCGGTGCAGTCGATCCGCAGGAACGATCCCGGGATGCCCGGATCGGTGCTGGTGAACCTGGTCGTACGGTTCACGCACAGCCGCGGCCGCGCGGCGGACGCGGGATACCCGATCAGCGACACCCGCGGGTGCGCGTAGCCGGCGCCGGTGACCAGGCGGTTGCCGCCGACCACGTCCTCCACCGGGAAGCCGTCCGCATCCGGCCCGACCTGCGCGAAGGCCACGTCCAGGGTCGCCCCCTTGTCGGGGCCCAGGCTCTTGTACCGGGGGTCGATCCACACCTTGGAGCGTCCGGCGGTGTCGCGCACCACCGGGAACATGCCGTACGGCTGAGGGGTCTGCGCCGTGTAGAGCGGTACGAAGGCCACCTGGCGGGCATCGGTGCCGAGCAGGCAGTGCGCGGCGCTGAGCACCAGGTTGCGGCCGGGCGAGGAGACGACGCTGGCCGTGCAGAAGTACGCTCCGCCGCCCTTCATCACGAACATCCGGCCCACGACCGGGATCCCGTCGAAGTCCTGGCCGGTGCCGGGGTCGGTGGCGGCCGCCGCCGACCCCGGGGTCATCGGCACCGCGGAGGCCATGCGGTCCGCCGTCCAGAAGGATTCCGCCTCCCGGGCGGACCACCGGCCGGGGCCCGGCAGGGCGCTGCCCGCCTCGGCCTCGGGCAGCGGGCCGCTGGGCAGCAACAGGGCGGCCGTTGCCGCGGCCACCGTCAACACACGTCGCATTCGGGCTCCTCTGAATCGCCTGCACTGCATCGCCTGCATCGCCTCGATCGCCTGCATCGCCTAGATCGCCTGGGGGAAGCGGAACAGCCGGTCCGGGTCGTGGAGGCGCCGGATCTCTTCGAGACGGGGCAGGTTCGGCCCGTAGTACGCCTCGCGCCAAGTGGACAGCTTCGGGTCGGTGTAGTTCTGGTACGCGCTGCCGCTCGCCCAGGGCCGCAGGTCCTGCCACAGCCCGTCGAGCCAGGCCTGGTGCCGGGGCACCTCGGAGGGCGGGGCGGTCGCGGGCCAGTAGGCGAGGTACTGGGCGAGGAAGGCGCTGTCGCGGTGGGCGAACGCGGTGGCGGCGGCCGGGACCCGGTTGACCGCCCCGCCGCAGACCCCGTCGAACTGCACGACCCCGATGCCGCCGCGCGGCGCCGCCTGCGCGTACCGCGCCAGTGCGGCCAGGACCGCGTCGACGGCTGCCTCCGGCAGCCCCGGGCCGGCCCAGAAGTCCGAACGGGCGGCGTACGCGTCGCGGCCGAGCCGCCCCTGCGGACCGTGGCCGGGCAGGGATCCCGGCAGCCGGCACTGGGCCGCGCTCAGCTCCAGGCAGCCCGCCACGGCCCGTACGGTGTCCCCGTAGCCGCGGACGACGGTCCAGTCGTCCCGGGGCTCCCCGCCGACCAGGCCGGACAACCGGGTCAGCTGCCGGTCCAGCTCGTCGCGCCCGTCGAGGCAGACCACCCGCAGGGCCGGGGCCGACACCGGCCCGCCGTCGACGGTGAACTCCACCTGGCT
The DNA here is from genome assembly GCF_056436685.1 of Streptomyces sp. NPDC043680. Lineage (NCBI taxonomy): Bacteria > Bacillati > Actinomycetota > Actinomycetes > Kitasatosporales > Streptomycetaceae > Streptomyces > Streptomyces sp. NPDC043680. Next base: position 220,074 of record NZ_JBWKCE010000004.1, read on the forward strand.
CCAGAAAGGTTCCGGCAGGGCGGTCAGCCAGCGCTGCCAGCCGCGCAGCACCGCCGGGGATCGTGCGGCGGACCAGTGGAGTTCGGCGAAGGCGGCGTCGGCGACCGGGTGGGTGCGGAAGTGGAACTGCGTGACGATCCCGAAGTTGCCGCCCCCGCCCCCGCGCAGGGCCCAGTACAGGCCGGGGTCACGGTCGGCGTCCACCTCGCGCACCGAGCCGTCGGCGGTGACCACGGTCGCGGCCGTGAGCCGGTCCGAGGTGGTGCCGTACGCCCGGGAGGCCAGGCCCAGCCCACCGCCGAGGGTGAGACCGGCGATCCCGACCGAGGGGCACAGCCCGGTCGGGATGCCCAGTCCGCGGGCGGCGAGGGCCGCGGCCACGTCCCCGAGCCGGGCCCCCGCGCCGATCCGCACCCCGGGCGCGGTCCCGGCGCCGTCGAGCGCCACCTGCGCCATCGCGCCGACGTCCACGACGAGCCCGCCGGCGCAGGTCGACCAGCCGGCGTAGCCGTGGCCCCCGCCGCGCGGCACCACGGGGACGGCCGAGCGGCGGGCGAAGTCCAGGCAGACGGCCACGTCGCCGGCGTGCGCGGGATAGGCCACGGCGCCCGGCGCAACGGTGTCGAAGCGGGGCTGGAACAGCCGCCGGGCCTCGGAGTAGTCCGGGTCTCCGGGCAGTACCACCCGCCCGTCGAGTGCGCGCGCCAGGGCCCCGAAGTCCGGCCCCGACGGGGAGGACCGCGCGGGCGCCGCCGCCCCGAGGGCGGCGAGGACGGCGGCGGCCGCGCTCCCCAGGACGCGGCGGCGGTGGAGGCTCATTCCTCCTTCCTGCCATCGCCCGCGCCGATCACGGCGAAGGCGGGCCCACGGCGCTCGCGTTGCCCCCCGAACGGCCCAGGGCCCACCCGCCCCGCAGAGCCGCCCTCGACGGCAACCCGGTCAGGGGCCCCCGGGGCCGCCCTCACCGTGCAGGCACTCGGCGAAGGCGGCCCGCAGGGCCCGGTCCGACGGTTAGGGGTACGAGGTCGTCACGCTCCCGGAGCGCAGTGCGCCCTGGCGCCCGACTCGCCCCCGGCCAGCGGATTGTCCAGCTCGGCCCACTGGTCGCCGGGCACCTCGGGGCTCAGTCGCATCAGCGTCAGGGCCTTGGTGGGCAGCGGCGCGCTCAGCAGGGCGTGCGTGTCGGCGGTGGCGGGCAGGTCGGCGGCGGCCATGGACAGGGCCTCGCCGAAGGCCGCCGCCGAGCCGGCGGTGGCACCGAGCGCTCCCGTCAGCAGGGAACCGAACAACTTGCGCCGCAGCGCCGTCTCGTCGTCGGTGATCAGCCGCCCCGCGAGGGGCGGCCCCGGCAGCCCGTGCCGGCCCAGCCGGGCCGGGCTGATCCGGATGTCGGCGAGGTCCCGGTAGACCAGCCGCAGCGGCGTTCCGGTGGGGGAGAGCACCACGAGGAGGTTCTGACCGTGCGCCTCCAGCGCCACCCCGAGGTCGAGCACCCGCAGGCACACGTCGAGCGCGAGCCGCGCGAACTCGGCCCGCCAGGACGCCGAGCGCGCGTACGCCGTCCCGGCGAGGGCCGCCACCGGCAGGAGCCGCTCGCCCGCCGCCCCGTCCGCGTACCGCTCGGGCGGCTCGCGGAGCACCGCCGCCAGGTCGGGGCTGTGCGCGGTGGCGGCGCCCAGGGTGCGTGTGATGTGCAGCCGCCCGTCGAGCCGCTCGCACAGCGCCTGCGCGAAGGCGGAGACCGCGGCGGCCGTCTCGACGGAGTAGGGGGAGATGTCCCGTACGGAGGAGGTCAGCCGGGTGCTCAGGGCCGTCTTCACGTGCGCCTCCGGCACGGGGCCGCCGCCCGCTGCCGGAGCCAGGGTCCGCAGCGACATCAGCGGGTGGGCCGGGAAGCCGGCTCGGACCGCGCCCCGCGCCGGATCCGCCCGGGCGAGGACGTGCTCCGCCTGCCACGGGTGCACCGGGAGCAGCAGCCGCGGGCCGTCCCGCAACGCGTCCGGCCAAGCGCCCGTGACCAGGCACTCCCCGGCCGGTACGGCGAGCAGCCCGAGCTCGACCAGCGGCCGGTGCTCGGGCGCGTACGCCAGCTGCTCGGCCACCGAGAAGCCGGGCCGGGAACGGCAGTTGGGGTGGTACGGGTGCCCGTCGACCAGCCGCTGCTCCCACTCCCACACCGCGGCGGGCTCGGGCTGCGGCCCGGCCGGCCGGCCCGCACGGGACAGCGCCAGCGAGGCGGTGCTGTCGTCGAGCTCGGCGGCGAAGGCCTCCCCGTGCGGCAGGCCCAGTGCGCTGACCAGCCGCGCGGCCTGCCGGTACGCCCGGCCGTCGAGCAGCACCTCGGACACGTACGGCCCGGTGGCGTACGGGTCCGGCAGCGGGCCCTCCAGCCGTCCGCCCCCGGCCAGCAGGACCACCAGCCCGTCGGAGCCCCGCTTGCGGCGCACCACCCACGGCAGCGGTTCGACGGCGAGCGCCCGCCACAGGCGGGTCAGCACGGCGGCCCGGGCGCCGTCGAGCGCAGCGAGGTAGGCGCTGCCGAGGGTGGGGCGCACCTCGGCCAGTTCGGCCGAGACGGCCTCCTCGGCGGGGGAGGCGGGGAGGTTCATGCTGGGGTGCAGGGCCCTGCTCCTCTCACGTACGACGTGATGATCATGTCATCATCGCGGATACCCGGGTATTCGCGGATACTGAAGATCACGGCCGCTGGTACGCCCCGCGAACCTCCGGCGCACTGGATGGACCGAATGGAATCCGTGGACCTCAACGCCGCAGCCGACGCGTACGCCGCCGCCCCTCTGCTCAACTGCCTGCTCCGGGAGGCGGCCGACCCGCAGGGCGGGGACGTCCACCGGTTGCGCGGCAGCGGGCGGCTGCTGCGGGTGCGGGGCGGGCGCCGGCCCGGGCGCGGCGAACTGCGCACGGCGGAGGGCTGGCGCCGGCTCAGCCACACCGAACTGGTCAAACTCACCGCCGACGAGCTGCTCCAGTACACGGGCCTCACGAACGACGAACTCCCGGTCGAGATCGCCGACAGCCGTGAGGCCGTCGCCGCCCTGCTGGCCGCCCGTGCGGCGGCGCACCCACCGCAGGACCCGTACATCCGCTCCGAGCAGTCCCTGGTCATGGGCCACCCCTACCATCCCGCGCCCAAGGCGCGCGGCGGCGCACCGGCCGCGAGCTGGCTTCCGTACGCACCGGAGGCGCACGCCCGCTTCCCGCTCGTCTTCCTCGGACTGCGCGAGGACCAGGTGGCCGAGGAGGGCGGGGCGCCCGCCGCCGAGGCGATCGACGCCCTGGCCGGACTGCTCGACGGGCCGCGCCCGCCCGCCGGCTACCGGCTGCTGCCCGCCCATCCCTGGCAGCTGGACCTGGTGGGCGGCTCGCCCGCCGTCCGCGCGGCCTTCGCCGACGGAAGGCTGCTGCGGCTGGGTGCCGGCCGGCTTCCGGCCTGGCCGACCGCCTCGATCCGGACGGTGTACGTACCCGGCGCGGACACCGACCTCTTCGTGAAGTTCAGCCTGGACGTGCGGATCACCAATGACGTACGCCGGCTGTGGCGGCACGACCTGCGGAAACTGCGTACCACGGATGCGGCGACCGGGGCCGGCTTCGCCGGGCTGCGGGAGGCCGGGTCGAACGCGGCCTGGCTCGCCGACCGGGGTTACCGTACCGCCGCCTTCGCCTTCGAGGAACTCGCCGTCCTGGTACGCGACGGTCTGCGCGCACAGCTGGAGCCGGGGGCCACCGCCCTGCTGGCCGCCTCCCTCGCCGAGGGGCACGCGGACAGCCCGCTCGCGCGATCCGCCGATCCGGCGGGCTGGTGGCGGGCGTACCTGCGCCATGTCGTCCCGCCGGTCCTGGACCTGTTCGCCCGCCGGGGCGTCGTACTGGAGGCCCATCTGCAGAACACCCTCGTCGCGGTCGACGCGGAGGGCGTGCCGGTGCAGGCCCTGTTCCGTGACGCGGAAGGGGTGAAGCTGCCGCGGGACACGGAGCGGCGGGCCGCCTGGCAGCGGCTCGTCTACTGCCTGGTGGTCAACCATCTGGCGGAGGTGGCGGGGGCGCTGGCCGAGGAGCACCCGGCGGCCGCCGGTCTGGTGTGGCCCGCGGTGCGTGAGGAGTTCCTGCGGTACGACGCGGCCCACGGTCTGCCCGAGATCGCGGAGCTGCTCGCGTCGCCGACCCTCCCGGCCAAGACGAACCTGCTGCTGCGGTGGACGCGGGCGGACGGGGCCGATGCGCGCTACCTGCCGCTGCCCAACCCGCTCCGGGGCTGAGGGGGAGCGGGCCTCGGAGGGCGGGATTCGGCCAAGCTGCTCCGGGTTCCGCGCAGGCGTCCACGACAGGTATAGACCAATGCTACGTTGGTCGGGCAGACCGCGCAGTCCTTGACCACCCGTCAGAGGAGAAGCCATGCCCTCCCCTTCACGGGGCGGCGGCCCCGCCGCCCTGCCCAAGTACCAGCGGATCGCCGCGGAGCTGAGGCGTGATCTGGAGAGCGCCGCCGCGCAGGGGACCGCCGGCAGGCTGCCGTCCGAACGGAACCTGGCCGCCCGCTACGGGGTCAACCGCCAGACGGTACGGGCCGCCCTCCAGCAGTTGCGCGAGGACGGCCTGATCGTCACGGGGCGCCGCGGTACCCGGTCGGCAGCCGCCGGAGCCGTGACGGCGGACCGCCCGCAGCCTGGGCGGCAGGGGGACGGGCGGCCCCGGCAGCAGGGGTGGGCGCCGGGGCAGGAGCGGGGCCGCGGGCAGTCCGGCAGCTGGCTCACCCTGGTCACCGTGCCGCCCTCGCTCGCCGCGCTGCTCGGGATGCGAGGAGGGGAGCCCACCCTCGTCCTCCACGACCGCGAGCGCGGTCCGGCTGGGCAGACCCTGTGGCACGCCGTCACGTATCTGCGGCCGGACGTGGTCGCCGCGACCGCCGAACTGGCCGGATATCTGGACCGCTCGGCGGTGCGGGACGAGGATCTCGGTCCCCTGCACCGCTGGTTGGAGCGGACGGCCGAGGAGGGCAGGATTGCCGAGACCCTCACCATGACCCGCAGGACGCACCCGCCGGCGGCCGCGGCGTCCTGCGGTCTGTCCGTCCGCCGCACCCTGCACGACCACTGCGGCAGGCTGCTCGCGGTGACGGACCTGGCCTTCCCGACCTGGGGCCGGCTGACCTTCACCCGGGACCGGCGCGACCGCATAGGAACCGGATTCCGCGTCAGCTGACCGACCGGGCCCCAGGGGTGACACGTATCACATAGGGGTAATCCTGTGCATTTGGCATTTCTTGACGTACAAGCGGAAAGAGACCATCCTCTACGCAGTCAAGGTCACGCGCCGCAAGCCGAAAGCCCAAGGAGCGAACCCCATGCCCGCCCCTGCCCCGTCCTCCACCACTGAAACCGTCGCAGCCGTCCCCCATCCCCGCCGCGGCACCGAAGCCGCCCGGATCGCGGACCTGCCCCGGATCGAGGAGCCCAGGGAGGTGGCCCCCGCGGATGCGAGGGAGTTGTCGAGGGTCTTCTTCAAGAGGCTGAGCCAGCTCGCCGAGGGAACCCCCGAGCACCAGTACGTCCGCAACGCGCTCATCGAGATGAACGCCTCACTCGTCCAGTACGCCGTGCGCCGCTTCCGCATCCGGGGTGACGTAGGCGACATCGAGGACATCGTCCAGGTCGGCACCATCGGCCTCATCAAGGCCATTGACCGGTTCGACCCGGCCCGCGAAACCGAATTCGCCACCCTCGCCATGCCGTACATCACAGGCGAGATCAAACGGCACTTCCGCGACACCTCCTGGGCCGTCCGCGTCCCGCGCAGGCTCCAGGAGCTGCGCATCGACATAGCCAAGGCGAGGGAGGAGCTGACCACCACCCTCGACCGCGTGCCCACGGTCGCCGACCTCGCCGCGCACCTGTCCCTCTCCGAGGACGAGGTCGTCGAGGGGCTCGTCGCCGCCAACGGCCACACCAGCGGCTCCCTGGACGCCCCGCAGCCCGAACACGGCGGGGACGCGGGCGACGGCCACACCCTCGCCGACGTCATGGGCGCCGAGGAGCCGGCCCTGGAGCGCGTCGAGGACATCCAGACCCTCGCGCCGCTGCTGGAGCAGCTCACCGGGCGCGAGCGCCGCATGCTCCAGATGCGCTTCGGGGAGGAGCTCACCCAGGCCCAGATCGGCGAGGCCCTCGGCATCTCCCAGATGCAGGTCTCGCGGCTGCTGAGCCGGCTCCTCGCCCACCTGCGCAGCTCCATGCTGGACGACCCGGAGCCGGGGCCGCAGGCCTGAGCGTGTCCGGCGTGAGGTGGCTCACCTCGGCGTTTACCCCCGGCAGGGGCCGGGCAGCGGCGCAACCGGAGCGGACCCTTCCGCCCGGTCGCGGTGCGGCCGGGCACGGGGCGGGCGGATCCCGCACCGCTCCACGGCCCGGCCGGCCCACCGGCGCGGGCCGTTCTCCGGTACGACCCGCGAGGTGTATGTGTCCACGCTCCAAGCCGAACACGTCTACAAGGTGTTCGGAAGACGACCCGGCGCCGCGGTGCGCGCGCTCCGCAGCGGCACCGGCCGCGACGAGCTGCGCGCCGACGGCACGACGGCCGCTGTGATCGACGCCTCGTTCCGCGTCGAGCCCGGCGAGATCTTCGTCGTCATGGGTCTGTCGGGATCAGGCAAGTCCACGCTGCTGCGCATGCTGAACGGACTGCTGGAGCCCACCGCGGGACGCATCCTCTTCGACGGACAGGACCTCACCGGCCTCTCCCGACGTGAGCTCCGCCACGTCCGGTCCCGGAAGATCAGCATGGTCTTCCAGCACTTCGCCCTCTTCCCGCACCGCAGCGTCCTGGAGAACGCCGCCTACGGGCTGGAGGTGCAGGGCGTCGACCGCGCCGAGCGGGAGCGCCGCGCCGCCGAGTCCCTTGAGCTGTGCGGGCTCGCCGGCTGGGAGAAGTCCTGGCCCGACGAGCTCTCCGGCGGCATGCAGCAGCGTGTGGGCCTCGCCCGCGCCCTGGCCACCGACGCCGACCTGCTCCTGATGGACGAGTCCTTCAGCGCGCTGGACCCGCTCATCCGCCGCGACATGCAGGACCAGCTGCTGGAGCTCCAGCAGCGGCTGAAGAAGACCATCGTCTTCATCACGCACGACCTCAACGAGGCCATGCGGCTCGGCGACGGCATCGCGGTCATGCGCGACGGCCGCATCGTGCAGCAGGGCAGCGCCGAGGACATCCTCACCCGGCCCGCCGACGACTACGTAGCCTCCTTCGTCCAGGACGTGGACCGCTCGCGCGTCCTGACAGCCGACGCCGTCATGACCGAGCCCGCCGCCGGCGGCTGTGCCTGCGGCTGCCCCAGCGTCACCGCCGACACCCCGCTCGCCGACCTGTGCGCGGTCAGTGCCCGCGTCCCGCACCCCGTCGCCGTCACCGACGAGGCCGGTGTCGTCGTGGGTTCCGTACCGCAGGACCGACTCGTCGCCTTCATCGGTGACGAACAGCGGGAACCGGTGCGCTGCGCGGAGGTGGCCGCCTGATGCCCCGCCTGCACCTCGGCGCCTGGGTCGATTCCGGCGTCGACTTCCTCCAGCGCCACCTGTCCTGGCTGTTCGACGCCATCAGCGCGCTCGTCACCGGCCTGTACGACGGCGTCCACGCCGTCCTGTCCGCCCCGGCGCCCCTGCTCTTCGCGGGGATCCTCGCCGTCGCCGCCTGGTGGCTGCGCGGCCTGCTCGCCGCGCTCCTCGCCTTCGCGGGCTTCGCACTGGTCGACTCCGTCGGCCTGTGGGGCGAGGCCATGTCCACCCTGTCCCTGGTCCTGGTCGCCACCCTGGTCACGCTGGTCTTCGCGGTCCCGCTGGGCATCTGGGCCTCCCGCTCGGACCGGGTCAGCGCCGTGCTGCGGCCCGTACTGGACTTCATGCAGACCATGCCCGCGATGGTCTACCTCATCCCCGGCATCATCTTCTTCGGGGTGGGAGTGGTGCCCGGCATCATCGCCACCATCATCTTCTCGCTGCCGCCCGGCGTCCGGATGACCGAGCTCGGCATCCGCCAGGTCGACGCCGAACTCGTCGAGGCCGCGGCCGCCTTCGGCACCACCCCGCGCAACACCCTCGTCCGCGTCCAGCTGCCGCTCGCCCTGCCCACGATCATGGCGGGCATCAACCAGGTCATCATGCTCGGCCTGTCCATGGTGGTCATCGCCGGCATGGTGGGCGGTGGCGGCCTCGGCGGGGCGGTCTACCGCGCCATCGGCAGCGTCGACATCGGCCTCGGCTTCGAGGCGGGCATCTCCATCGTCATCCTCGCCATGTACCTGGACCGGATGACCGGGGCGCTGGGCCGCCAGGTCTCCCCGCTCGGCCGCCGCGCCCTCGCCAAGGCCCAGAGCGCCGCGAACGGCCTCGCCAAGGTGTGGAGCCACCGCCCGCAGCCGGCCTACGCCGTCACCGCGGCCGTGGTCCTCGCCCTCGTCGCGGGCGGCCTGAACACCTTCGGCGGCTCCGGCCGCCCGGCCGCCGCGAAGGGCGACGGCATCGGCAAGGGCCGCACGGTCAGCATCGGCTACATCCCCTGGGACGAGGGCATCGCCTCCACCTACCTGTGGAAGGAGCTCCTGGAGCGCCGCGGCTTCCAGGTCGAGGCCCGGCAGCTGGAGCTCGGCGCCCTGTTCACCGGACTCGCCGGCGGCCAGGTCGACTTCCAGACCGACGCCTGGCTGCCCGGCACGCAGGCCCAGTACTGGGAGAAGTACGGCGACAAGCTGGAGGACCTCGGCTCCTGGTACGGTCCGACCTCCCTGGAGCTGTCCGTCCCCTCCTACATGAAGGACGTCCGCTCGCTCGCCGACCTCAAGGGCAAGGGCGACCGGTTCAAGGGCAGGATCATCGGCATCGAGCCCAGCGCGGGCGAGATGGCCCTCCTGAAGGACAAGCTCCTGAAGGAGTACGGCCTCGACGGCGAGTACCAGGTCGTCGACGGATCGACCCCCGGCATGCTCGCCGAGCTGAAGCGGGCCTACGACAAGAAGGAACCGGTGGCGGTCACGCTCTGGTCCCCGCACTGGGCGTACGCCTCGTACGACCTGAGGAAGCTGGAGGACCCCCGGGGCGTCTGGGGCAAGGGCGACGGCATCCACACCGTGGCCCGCAAGGGATTCGCCGAGGACGAGCCCGAAGTCGCCAAGTGGCTGCGCTCGTTCAAGCTGACCGAGGCCCAGCTGACCGGCCTGGAGGCGAAGATCCAGGAAACGGGCAAGGGCAAGGAGCAGCAGGCGGTGCGCGCCTGGCTGGCGGAGAACCCGGAGGTCACCAAGGCGGCCGCCGCGTAGCACGGCCCGGCCGCGACGGCGCCGGTGCGCCCGGGACGGTACCCCCGTCCCGGCGCGCACCGGCGCCGCGGCCGCTCCGGACAGCGGGGGCAAGCCTGCTCAGTGGGCGAGGAACGCGGCGATCCGCTCGGCGAACGCCTCCTCTCCCACGACCTCGACACCCGCCTCCCGGGCCTTGGCGACCTTGCTGCCGGCCTTCTCGCCCGCCACGAGCAGGGTGGTACGCCCGGATATGCTGCTCGCGGACCTGCCCCCCGCCCGCTCGATCAGCGCCCGTACCTTGTCCCGGGTGTCATGGGCGGCCAGCGCGCCCGTCATCCGGCCCGTGACCACCACGGTCTCGCCGACCAGCGGACCGTCCACGTCCTCGCCCGCTTCAGCGCGCGGTTCGGCCAGAACGACCCCCGCCGCCGCCAGCTTGTCGATGACCGGCCCGAGCTCCGCGACCTGGGCGACGATGGCCGCGGCCTTGGCCCCGCCGACCAGTTCGACCTCGGTCATGGCCGCGGCGTCGGCGGCCCGTATCGCCTCCATCGTCCCGAAGTGGCGGGCGATGCGCCGCGACATCCCCCGCCCGGTGCCGAGAACACCGAGCGCGCAGAACACCCGGGCCAGCCCGGCACCCTTGGCGGCCTCGATCTGCTCCAGCAGCTTGACGGCCCGCTTCTCGCTGCCCGCCGCCTGCGCGAGCGCGGCGTGGTCCAGGGTGAAGAGGTCCGCCACGTCCCGGACACGCCCCGCCTCGACCAGCGCCCGTACGTACCTCTCGCCCAGGCCGTCGATGTCCAACTGGTCGCGGCCTGCGGCATACAGGATCGAGGCGATCCGCCCGCAGTCGGCGGGCCTGGCGCACCGCCACCGCTCCTGGGACCGGTCGATGTCGCCCTGGCAGCCCGGGCACACCGCGGGCGGCTCGACGGGCCGCTCCTCACCCGTGCGCAGCTCCACCACCGGCGCCTCGACGCGCGGAATGATGTCGCCCGCCTTGTACACGGTCACCGTGTCGCCGATCCGCAAGCCCCGGCGCTCGATGTCGGCGGGATTGTGCAGGGTGGCGTGCCGCACCACCGAGCCGTCGATCTCCACCGGTTCCAGAACGGCGGTCGGTGCCAGCACGCCGGTACGGCCCACGGCCCACGTCACGTCCAGGAGCCGGGTCCGCCGCTCGACGGCCGCCAGCTTGTACGCCGTCGCCCAGTGCGGATGGCGTGAGCCGGTCCCGGCCGCGACCTGCTCGGCCAGGGAGTCCAGCTTCACGACGACCCCGTCGATCCCGAAGGGCAGCCCCGCGCGCAGGGCCGCGATCCGGTCGACCTGTGCCTGGACCTCGGCGATCGAGGCCACGACCGTCAGTCCGGCGGGGGTGGCGGCGGCCGTCTGGACGCCCGCCTCGGCGACGTGCGCCATCACCTCCGCGTGGCTCACCCCCGGCAGCGGTGCACCGAACTCGACCGCGCCGAAGGCCCAGAAGGTCATCTCCACCCTGTACGGGCGGCCCTTGGCCCGCAGCGTGCCGGCCGCGCCGTTGCGCGGATTGGAGAAGGGACCGGCCCCGTGCGCGGCGCGTACCGCGTTGGCCCGCTCGAACTGCGCGGTGGTCAGCAGGACCTCGCCGCGCACCTCGAACGAGGCGTCCGTGGCCAGCCGGGGCGGCAGTCCGACGATGGTGCCGATCGCGTGGGACACGTCCTCGCCGGCGGTGCCGTTGCCCCGGGTGACGAGCCGGACCAGCCGGCCGTTGCGGTACCGCGCGGCCAGCGAGGCCCCGTCGAGCTTGGGCTCGACCGCGTACCCTCCGGCCGGGGGTCCCCCCAGGCGCCGCACCAGCGAGGCCTCCCAGTCGAGCAGGTCCTGCGGGCCGAACGCGTTGGCCAGCGACAGCATCGCCGCCGTGTGCACCACGTCCCCGGCCGGAACCGCTCCTGAAGCCACCTTCCCGGTCGGCGAAGCCGGGTCCACGTGCTCGGGATACCGCTCCTCGTAGGCCTGTATCAGCGAGACGAGGAGGTCGAACGAGGCGTCGTCGAGCGGTGATTCGCCGGAGCCGTAGTACGCGGCGGACGCCCTGATGGCCGTGCCGATCGCGTCGGCGTACTCGTCACGGGTGGCCAGGGCAGGAGCGGTGGTGATCGTCATGCCCCGATCGTCGCGCAGGGGTCTGACAACGAGGACGCAGCCGGCACCGGGCTGCCGTCCCGCATCCGGGAACCCGAGATGGTCAGCCTCGCCGGTGCGGTGCTGACCAAGGGGTCCCCCACCGCCCAAATCACATGTCATGATGCTGAGTTGTTGCTAAGGGGGAGGCCATGGCGAACACCGCCATCCGCGTGCGCCTGATGCAGGGCGCGAGCGAGAGCGACATCAGGGCGCTCAAGGCGTGGCTGGAGCGGGAGCAGAAGCTCGAAGCGCTCAGGAACAGTGGTGAGCTGGAGGTGCAGGAACGGGCGGGGGCGCAGGACGGGTCCGCCAGCCCGATGGGGGCCGGGCTGGAGATCACGCTGGTGTTGATCGGAGCGGTCTCGCCCAAGTTGTTCGACGTGGTGTTCGAGCAGGTGCAGAGCGGGGTACGGGCCTGGCGGGAGAACCGCCGCGCCGTGGAACGCGGCGAGCCCCCGGAGGCCGAGGTCACGGCGGACAGCGACGGGAGATAGCCCGGTGGCGCGCTTCGACCCGCGGGGGAAGGTGAACCGGGCGCTGCTCGTCGGAGTCCCCGCGTACGACTTCAAACAGCCCGAGCACCCCGCCGGGGTGTCCGGAGACCTCAAGGCGGTCGAGCACAACCTCGCCGGACTGGAGCGCTCGCTCCGCGAGGGCGGGGTGTTCGCGGACGGCGGGATCACCGTCAGCCGGCCGCGCTCCGTGGACGAGTTCGACGAGCAGCTGCACGCCGCGGTCGACGCGGCCGACGGGCTGCTCCTGCTCTACTTCTCCGGCCACGGAGCCGTGCCCAGCACGGGTGACGAGCTCTGGCTGCTGATGCGGCGGGCCACGATCGTCCCGGGTGCCGAAGCGGTGTTCCTGGGCGCCGCACCGTGGAAGAGCGTCCTGGCCGTACTGTCCGGCGCCAGGGCGGAGCACGTGGTCGTCATCCTCGACTGCTGCTACGCGGGCAACGCCTCGGCGGCCTGGGACGCCCTCGGCGCCGCCCAGCGCCGGCGGACCTCGCTGCTGATGAGCGTGCAGGCCAACAACCGCATCGACGCGGGCGGCGACGACACGCCCACGCCGTTCACCGCACAGCTCGTGCGCTTCCTGAGCGAGGGCTTGGGAGGCGAGGGCGGCGAGGTCGGCTTCGACGGTCTCGCCGGCCGGCTCAAGGACCACATGCCCAGGCACTACAAGACGCTGCGCGAGCCCCCCGAGGACTGGGAGCCGCAGAGCCGCTCCGCCACCTCGGGCGCCGACGTACTGCTCGCCGTCCCGCCCTTACGCCCGTCGGGCACGCCCTCGATCCCGGCCGGCCCGGACCCCGTCGGCGGCGGACGGCCCCCGACGCAACCGGCAGGAGGAGCGGGCGGCTCGCGGCCTCCGGAGGGGGGCGCGGTTCCCGACGTTCCCGACGGGACCCCCGGCGCACCGGACGGGGACGGTGGATCCGGCGCACTCGGCGGGCTCAGGGCACTCGGGCTCAGCGCCCTCCGCGGTCTGCGCGCTCTCGGGAAGCCCGGCCGGCTCGGCAGGCTCCGTCCCCTCACCGGCCGCAGGATGGCGGCCGTCATCGGCGTCCCCCTGGCGATCGCCGGCCTCGTCGCCACCGGCGTCGCCGCCTTCGGCGGCGACGACCGGCCCCCCTGCAAGCCACCGCTGGAACTGCGGCTGCTCACCGACCCCGATCTGGAAGCCACCGTCCGCAAGGCGACGGAGGCGTACCTCACGTCGGACGAGAACAGGACCGGCAGCGGGTGCAGGCACAGCGGCATCACCGTCTACAGTGCCGGAGCCGCCTCGGTCATCGCCGCGTTCAACCGGCAGTCCGACCCGTGGCAGCGGCCGACGGGCGGCGACAACAACCCGCAGCGCGACATCGGACCCCAGCCGGACATCTGGATCCCGGCCTCGTCCGCGAGCGTCGACCGTGCCCGTCCCGCCCCCAGCGAGCGGGCCTATGCCGAAATGAAGGCCGACCCCGAGCCCTTCGCGTACTCGCCGGTCGTACTCGCCGTCCCGCAGGACATGGCGGCGGAGGCGCTCGCCGACCGGGTCGGAGGTCTCGCAGCCCTGACGACCGCGCTCAAGAACCGCGCGCCGAAGGCAGAGATACGGCGCCCCGACCCGGAGAACACCGACTCCGGCCTGCTCGCGACGGTCGGCCTCTACGGTCCGGGCCAGCAGGATCCGGTCGCCGGCGAACACGCCGTGGCCCAGCCGGGACCCCCGTCGCGCACCGGCGGGGAGCTGCTGTGCACCCTGCCCGACGACGAGGCGGTGGACAACCGCACCGCGGCGCTGGTGCCGGAATTCCTGCTCCGCACCGGAGTGGGCTGCGACAGCACGACGCGGATCCGCCGGATGGCCGAATACCCCATCGACGTCCCGGGCCTGAGCCCGACGTTCGTACGGGTGCGCTGGCTCGGTGTCGGCGCCGACCGGGACAAGGACGCGCGGGACGCCGCCGCGGAGCGGTTCCGCCTCTGGCTGACCGGCACCAAGGCCGCCGGGAAGGGCGGGGCGAAGGCGTCCGCGCCGGCGGCCGGCGGGGGACTCGCCGTATTCGGGAAGGACGGCTTCCGCAGCGCCTCGGCCGCGCACCCACCGCTCGGCACCGGTACCGGCACCTCCTTCAGCGGCTTCGGGGCGCTGGAGAACCCCGGCCCGCTCACCGGTTCCGCCCTTCCCGCCGCGCTGACCGGGGCGCTGAAGGGCTACCGGGAGGCCAACGGGCCGGGCCGGGTGCTCTTCCTGCTGGACTCGTCCGGTTCCATGGGCGGGCTGTGGGAAGGCCCTGGCGGCGCGCCCGGCATCATCGGCCAGTCCCTCGCCGGTCTCGGCGGCCGAGACGAGTACGGCGTCTGGGCGGTTCCCGCCGAGCCGGGCAGCCCCCGCGCGTACAGCGAGCTGCTGCGGTTCGGCACGCACCCGCGCGAAGAGGCCCAGCGGGTCATCCAGACCACCGCCCGGGTCAGGGACCTGCAAGCCGACCCGTACCTGGCGCTGGACGCAGCCCTGGAGGACATGAAGGGGCGCGGCACCGACAGCCGCCGCCCGCAGCTGATCGTCTACCTCACCGACGACGAGGACAACAACCGGCTGACCGAGGGCAGCCGGCTGGACGATCTGCTCCGGTCCGCGCGGGACAAGAAGATCCCGGTCGTCATGGCCTCCCTGGACAGCGGCGGCTGCGACAAGGGCAAACCGGACGCGCTCATCTCCGAGGCGAGCGGCGGCCGCTGCCTGGACACCAAGGGCGATCTCGTCGCCCGGCTGCGGGACGAGGTCGCCAGGACCGGAACGGGGGACGAAGGATGAGGCACGGCCACGGACGGCGGCGCGGCGCGGGCGCCCTGCTCCTCGTCATGCTGCTGACGGCCGGCTGCGACTCCGGCGCGCAGGATGCATCCGGCGCAGCCGGCGGCGAACAGTCCGCGACCGCGGGCACCGTCGAACCGCCGGGCGACATCGTCCTGGCCAGCGGCCGGGACGTGACCGGCAAGGGCGGCATCCGCCAGCAGCTGATCGAGGAGTGGAACCGGCAGCAGGAGACCAAGGGCTCCGGCCACCGGGCCCGCCTGGTCGAGCTGCCGGGCTCGGCGGACCAGCAGCGCAGCCAGCTCCTCGGCGCACTCCAGTCCGGCAGCGCCGAGTACGACGTGGTCAACCTCGACGTGACCTGGGTACCGGAGTTCGCCGCCGCAGGTCTCGTCCAGCCGCTCCCCGACAAGCTGGTGGACTCCGACGTCATCGAGTCCGTCGCCGCCACCGCCCGCTGGGAAGACAAGGTGTACGCCGTCCCCTTCAACAGCGACGTCGGGCTGCTCTACTACCGCCGCGACTACCTGAAGAGCGCAGGTGTCACGGAGACCGACCTCGGCAAGGGCACCACGTGGCCCGTCGTCCAGAAACTGATCGGCGACCTCGGCGCGCCGGGCAGGAAGCCGGACGAAGCCTATGAGAAGGGCTGGACCGCACAGCTCGACGCCTCGTACGAGGGCCTGACCGTCAACGGCATCGAGGCCTTCGCCTCGGCGACCGACGGCTTCACCGTGACCGACAAGGAAGGCCGCTACGCAGGTTCCGTGGACGCCCTGAAGGCGGGGGTGGCCGAGCTGCGCAACCGCACCCAGGCCGCCTACACCCTGCCGGACGCCGTCCGCTCCGACGAGGCGGACACGCTCACCGATTTCGCGGGCGGCCGTACCGCCTTCCTCCGCCACTGGCCGTACGCCTACCGCACGCTCCACCAGTCCTTCTCCGAGGAGAAGCTCGGGGTGGCCCCGCTCCCCGGCCGAGCGGTGCTGGGCGGCCAGAACCTGGCCCTGGCGCGGGGGTCGCAGCGCCCCGACGCCGCCCGGGAGCTCATCCAGTTCCTCACCAGCAAGGAGAGCGAGCGCTGCCTGCTCGATGCGGGCTTCGCGGCCACCAGGCGCTCCGCGTAC
Organism: Streptomyces sp. NPDC043680; assembly: GCF_056436685.1. Lineage (NCBI taxonomy): Bacteria > Bacillati > Actinomycetota > Actinomycetes > Kitasatosporales > Streptomycetaceae > Streptomyces > Streptomyces sp. NPDC043680. The sequence continues at coordinate 235,992 of NZ_JBWKCE010000004.1, forward strand.
GATTTCAACGATCTGACCTGCCGGGCGGCGAAGACACCCGGCCAGCCCACCGCCGCCCCGACGAGCGAGCGCACCGACCGGATGCCGCGGGACGCGTACGGCCGCCCCGGCTACGCGCGCGGCACCCTGCTGCCCGCACTGGAGAAGGCCGTGCAGCGACCGCGCACCCCCCTCTACGGCGCCTTCACCCAGACCTTCACCGCCCAAATGGCCCGCCTGCAGGGCGACAACCCGCCCTCGGACGAGCAACTGGCCAAGGACCTGGCCACGGCCCTGAAGAAGGCCCTGCCACCCAAGTAGCCACCCACTCCGACGGCACGCGGCCGCCCCGGGAAACCGGGGCGGCCGCCCCTTGCCCGCCCCTCGCCCGCCCCCCCTGCCCCGGCCACCCCACCGGTCCGGAGGCGGGCTTTCCGCGCCCGGTGACCCGTGCTCAAAGTTGCTTGTTTGAAGACGACTTCGAGCATCTTTCTTCAAGTGATCTCCATGGGCCGCTATCTTGCCAGGCGCATGCCAAAGCGGTGTGTCCGCGATCCGGACCGCACGAGGAGCTGCCCCATGAGACTGATCAGCATCCGCCGGAGCCCGCACCGGCGCCGACGCGTCCCGTTGGCCGCGTTGCTCGCCGGCGCCCTCGCCGCGGCTGGGCTGGCCGCGGCCGGGCCGGTGGCCTCCCCGGCCGCGGCGGCGCCCGCCCCCGCCACCGCAGGCAACGTCACCGGCTTCACCCAGACCGGAAACACCTTCACCGTCACCGCGTCCAGCGGCGCCAAGGCCCGCGTCGTCGTCGCCCGCGCCGACATCTTCCGGCTCTGGCTCTCGCCCGACGGAGCCTTCACCAACGATCCGGCCGGCCGCGACCTCGCCCCCACCACCGACTTCGGCCCCGTCAGCACCGCCTTCAGCGACGCGGGCGCGTACTACCGCATCACCACCGGAGCCCTCTCCATCCGCGTCAACAAGTCCCCCCTGCAGTTCTCCGTCTACCGGGCCGACAACGCCACCCTCGTCTGGCAGGAGACCCAGCCCACCTCCTGGACCGGTACCCGGACCACCCAGTACCTGGCCCGCGGCGCCGACGAGCAGTTCTACGGAACCGGCCTGCGTCTGGGTGAATGGGCCCTGCGGGGCAAGACCGTCCCCGTGGCCGTGGACAACAAGTGGCGCGAGAACGACAACGCCAGTCCGGCCCCCTTCTACATGTCCACCAACGGCTACGGCGTCATGCGCAACACCTGGGCCCCCGGCTCGTACGGATTCAACGCCCCCACCACCCTCACCCACGACGAGAAGCGCTTCGACGCCTGGTACTTCACCGGCGACTCCCTCAAATCCGTCCTCGACGCCTACACCGATGTGAGCGGCAAACCCTTCATGGCCCCCATGTGGGGCCTGGAACTGGGCAACGCGGACTGTTTCAACGCCTCCAACCCCGACTACCAGGGCGACCACAACCGGCTGCGCCACCAGACCACCCCCGACGTGGCCGGTTACGCGGCCGACGCCCGGGCCGCCGACATGCCCTCGGGCTGGTTCCTGCCCAACGACGGCTACGGCTGCGGCTACACCGCCCCCCTGAAGTCGACGGTCGACGCCCTCCGGGCCAAGGGCTTCCAGACGGGCCTGTGGACCTCGACGGGCCTGACCGACATCGCCACCGAAGTGGGCACCGCCGGCACCCGCGGGGTGAAGACCGACGTGGCCTGGATCGGCGGCGGCTACAAGACCGCCTTCACCGGCGTGCAACAGGCCGTCGACGGGATCGAGAAGAACTCCGACGCCCGCCGCTACGTGTGGACCGTCGACGGCTGGGCCGGCACCCAGCGCAACGCCGTCGTCTGGACCGGCGACACCAACGGCACGTGGGACGACATGCGCTGGCACGTCCCCGCGATCACCGGCGCGGGCCTGTCCGCCCTCAACTACGCCTCCGGTGACGTCGACGGCATCTTCGGCGGCAGCCCCAAGACGTACACCCGCGACCTCCAGTGGAAGGCCTTCACCCCGGCCTTCATGACCATGTCCGGCTGGGGAGCGACCAACCCGTCCGCGGGCTATCAGGACAAGCAGCCCTGGCGCTTCGCCGAGCCGTACCTGTCCATCAACCGCAAGTACCTCCAGCTGAAGATGCGCCTCATGCCGTACCTGTACACGATGAGCCGGACCGCCCACGAGAGCGGCGTGCCGAGCACCCGCGCGATGGTCCTGGAGTACCCGGACGACCCGGTGGCCCGCGGCAATCTCACCAGCGGACAGTTCCTGGCCGGCGACTCCTTCCTCGTCGCGCCGGTCGTCTCCGACACCTCCGTCCGCGACGGCATCTACCTGCCCGCCGGCACCTGGACGGACTACTGGAGCGGAAGGACGTACGCCGGTCCGGGCTGGCTGAACAACTACCAGGCCCCGCTCGACACCCTGCCCCTGTTCGTCAAGGGAGGGGCGATCGTGCCGATGTGGCCGCAGATGAACTACACGGGCGAGAAGCCCGTCTCCACCCTCACCTACGACATCCACCCCCGCGGCGCCTCCTCCTTCAGCCTCTACGAGGACGACGGCCTCACCCGCGCCTACCAGTCGGGTGCCTACGCCCGGCAGCAGGTGGACGTCACCGCCCCGGCCGCCGGCTCCGGTACCGTCACCGTCGCCGTCGGCGCCCCCACCGGCAGCTACACCGGCAAAGCGGCCTCGCGCGGCTACGAGTTCACACTCCACGTCGCGTCGGCGCCCAGTGACGTCACCCTGGACGGCGGCGGCCTCACCCGCCAGACCTCCAAGGCCGCCTACGACGCGGCCGCCACCGGCTGGTTCTTCGACGCCGCCGACCGCGGCGGCATCCTGTGGGTCAAGTCGGGGAGCAAGGCGGGGGCGTTCAGCATCACCGCCACCGGCACCTCCGTCCCCGCCGCCGACCCCGTCCCGGCCGGCTCCGCCCCCATCTCCCGGGCGGGCTGGTCCCTGGTCTCCGCCGACAGCCAGGAGACCGCCGCGGAGAACGGCGCCGCCGTGGGCGCCTTCGACGGCAACCCGGCCAGCCATTGGCACACCGCCTGGTCCTCCACCACCCCGGCCCCGCTCCCGCACGAGATCCAGATCGACCTCGGCGCCCGCTACGCCGTGGACGGACTCGGCTACCTGCCCCGTCAGGACGGCGGGGTCAACGGCCGGATCGGCGGCTACGAGGTCTACGTCTCCGACACCACCACCGACTGGGGCACACCGGTGGCGACCGGCACCTTCGCCGACACCCCGGCCGCCAAAACCGTTCCCATGGCAGCGAAGACGGGCCGCTACCTCCGCCTGAAGGCCCTGACCGAAGCCGGCGGCCGCGGCCCCTGGAGCAGCGCCGCCGAGATCACCCTCACCGGGCGGCCCGCCCCGCTCCCGGCCGACGCCGGCCTCGTCAACGCGGCCTCCGCCACATGCGTCGACCTTCCGTACAGCGCCACCACCCCCGGCACCGAACCCACCCTGTACACCTGCCACGGCGGCCCGAACCAGCGCTGGACCCTCCAGGGTGACGGCCGCGTCACCGGCCTCGGCGGGGTCTGCCTCGACGGTACGAGCGCCTCCCGCATCACCGTCCAGACCTGCGGCGGCGCCACCGGGCAGATCTGGCGGCAGGGCCCCGACGGCAGCCTCCGTACCCTCGGCCAATGCCTCGCCCCGGTCGGCTCGGGCACCGCCAACGGCACCAAGCTCACCCGCGCCGCCTGCGACAGCAGCCCGGCCCAACGCTGGACCTTCACCCCCTGAGACCGGGCCGCCGGGTCCCCGGCGCCCTGCCCCGATCGGGTTGAGCGGGTCGGCACCCGTCCTGACGTGCACAGGTGTTCCGGACCGTGGCGCACGGCAGGGACGGGTTGCCGCCCTGGGCCCTGCGAAGATCATCGACCACCCCCACACCCAAGTCAATCCACCGGATCCCTACCAACTCCCAAGCGATAGCTTGGGTCCCATGACTCTCGACGATCTCCGCGTCTTCGTGGCCGTCTGCCGGGCGGGCAGCCTCAGCGCCGTCGCCCGCGACGCGGGCTGCACCCAGTCGGCCGTCAGCCAGCACGTGCGGCGGCTGGAGAAGCAGACCGGCGCGGTCCTGCTCGAACGCCACGCCCGGGGCGTGGTCCCCACCGAGGCGGGCCGCATTCTGCAGGCGGCCGCCGCCGACGGCATCGCCGGCCTGGACGGCGCGCTGCGCCGCCTGGACGACCTCGTACGCGGGGACGGCGGCTCCGTACGCATCACGACCGGGGCCACGACCGTGCGCCACTTCATGTCCGAGGCGGTGGTGGGCTTCCGCCGCACCCACCCCCGGGTCAGCCTGGAGTTCCAGACGGAGAACTCCAGCCGCAGCTGCTTCGACGCCCTCGCCGCCGACGACCTGGACCTGGCCTGGATCACCATCGGCGGACCGGTCCGCGGCATCGAGCAGCGCCCCGTGATGGAGTTGCCCTGGGTGCTGGCGGTCGGCGCCGAGGACCCCCTCGCCACCCGGTCCCGGATCGAGCCGGCCGATCTCCGCGGGATCCGGCACATCCGGCTTCCGGAGAACTCCGCCTCCCGCGCCCACCTCGACGCCGCCCTGGCGGAAGCGGGCGTCCGGGTGCGCTCCGACACCAGCGTCGCCGACTGGGACACCGCCCTCCTGCTGGCCGAACTGGGCTTGGGCCACGCCGTGGTCCCCGCCCTGCCCGGCTGGCGGGTGCCCGGCTCCGACGGCCCGCTGCGGCTCGTCCCGATCCCCGCCCTGCCGCCCCTCGCGGTCGGCTGGGCCGTCCGCCGCTGGGCCGCACTGGCCCCGCTGGCCCGCGTCTTCGCCGACGAGGTGACCCGAACCTGCACGGCCCGGGCCGCGGCCGCCCGGCAGCGCTGACGAAAGGGCCGGGGAAGGGGATGATGGAGTGACCGGGCCCCAGGGCGAACGAGGGGGAGGAGGAGGTGTACCGGCCATGACGCAGCACGAGGGCGGTCCGTCGGCACGTGACCTGGAGGAAGGCAGGCTGCTCAAGGAGCTGGAGGCCATCCACCGCACCCGCCACGAGACCCTGCTGCACGGATCGGACGAAGCGCTGGTCACCCATACCCAGCGGATGAACGAGCTGGAACACGAGTACGTCCGCAGGCACCCGGCGCGCGCCCAGACGGCGGGGCGCACCCGCTCGGGCGCCCGTGCCCGCACCGGCGAGGACTGAGAGCCCGGCAAGACTGGGGGCCCGGCAAGACTGAGGGCCCGGCCGCTCCTTCCCGGCCCGTTCGCCGAGGGACGACCGTGACACAAAGCGGCGAGACATGACCGTGAGATGAGCCTTCTTTGCCTCAGATGATACAAATCTGTATCATCTGAGGCGAAGGAGGTTCATTGTGATGCGGGAAGAAGAACTGCTGGACAGTGCCGCGCGCATCCTCGCCGGCGATCACAGCGCCTCGATGGTGCAGATCGCCGTCGGCATCGGGACCAGCCGCGCCACCCTGAGCCGGCGCTACGCGACCCGCGAGGCCCTGCTGAAAGCCGTGGCCGTCCGCGCGATCCACGTCGTCGACGCCTGCCTGACCCCGGTCGACCTGCCGGAGACCGCCGACGGTGCGGCGTTCGACGCGGCCCTGGAACAGCTGGTCCGCGACCTGATGCCGGCCGCGCACCTCTACGGGTTCACCTCGCGGGACGCCACCGTTCTCGCCGACCCGGAGTTCCGGGCCGGGGTGGACCGCCAGGACCAGCGCGCACTCGGCTTCATCGCCCTCGGCCAGCGGCTCGGGCGGCTGCGCACCGACCTGCCGCCGTACTGGATCTGGTACTCGCTGTGGGGACTGCTCGATGCCGCAGCCGAAGGCGTACGCGACGGCCACCTCGCGCCCCGCGACATCGGCCGCCTGGTCCTCCAGTCCTTCCTCGGCGGCACACGACCCGCATCCGGGCCCGCCACCCTCCCCTGAACGGAAACCCCCATGCCCGCCGCCACCGCCCCCGCACGCAGCCACGCCGCCACGGCGATACGCACGGCGCCGGGCCCGCGCCGGTGGACCGTCCTCACGATCCTCTCCGGCAGCCTCCTGCTCATCTCCATGGACACCACGATCCTCAACGTGGCCTTCCCCTCCCTCGTCGGCGACCTCCGGCCCGGCGCCGTCCAACAGCTGTGGATCATCGACGTCTACGCACTCGCCCTGTCCGGGCTGCTCGTCACCGCCGGGGCCCTCGGCGACCGCTGGGGCCGCAAGCGCGTGCTGATGACGGGCTTCGGGATCTTCAGTCTCGCCTCGCTGATCGCGGTGCTGTCCACCGAGGCCTGGCACGTCATCGCCGCCCGCGCCCTGCTCGGCGTCGGCGGCGCGGCGATCATGCCGGCCACGCTGTCGATCCTGCGCAGCGTCTTCACCGACGCCAAGGAGCGCGCCTTCGCCCTCGCCGTCTGGGCGGCCGTTTTCGGCGGCGGCATGGCCTTCGGCCCGGTCGTCGGCGGCCTGCTCGTCCAGAGCCACGGCTGGCACTCCGCGTTCCTGCTGAACCTCCCCGTCGCCGCCCTGATCGTCACGGCCGGCCTGCGCTACCTCCCCGAGTCCCGCTCCCCGCACGCCACCGGCGCGTGGGACTGGTGGGGCGTCGGCCAGTCGATCGTCGGCATGCTCGCCCTCGCCGGCGGAATCAAGGAGCTCGGCCAGGCCGGCGTCAGCGACCCGCTTCCCTGGGCCCTGCTCGCGGTAGCCGCCCTCGCGCTGACCGTCTTCGTACGCCGCCAGCTGCGCGTGCCGAACCCGCTGCTCCAGGTGCGGCTGTTCACCGAGCCCGCCTTCGGCGTCGCCGCCACCGCCATCTTCCTGCCCATGGTGGGGATGGGCGCGGTCCTCTTCCTCGTCACGCAGTGGTTCCAGTACGGACAGGGCTATCCGCCGCTCGCCGCGGGCCTGCGTCTGCTGCCCGCACCGCTCGCACTCATCTGCGCCTCCATGGTGGCGCCCGCACTGATGCAGCGCTTCGCGATCCGCCACGTGCTCGGCGCCGGACTGGTGCTCCTCGCCGCGGGCATGGCCCTGCCCTGGACCCTCCAGCAGTACTCCCCGCTCGGCTACCCGGAGTTCGCCGCGGCCCTGACCGTGATGGGCCTCGGCGCCGGTATCGCGACCACCGTCGCCTCGGTCACGCTGATCTCGGCCGCGCCCGCGGCCGAGATCTCCAGCGCCGCCGCCATCGAGGAGACCTGCTACGAGCTCGGCTCCGCCATGGGCGTCGCGATCCTCGGCAGCACCGCGGCCGCGCTGTACCGCGGCAACCTGCCCGCCCTGCCCCTGGACGGCTCCGCCGGCGCTGCGGCCCGCGAGTCCGTCGGCGCCGCCGCCCACCTCGCCGAACAGCTCGGCGGCGCACCGGGCCGGACCCTGATCGAGGCGGCCTCGCAGGCCTACACCCTCGCCATCACCCCGGCGTTCCTGCTCGCGGGAGCCCTCGCGATCGCCGCGGCGGCCACGACCTGGACGCTGATCCCGCGCGACCTGCGGCCCACCGAGAACCACTGACCGGGTCGCGGCCCGCACGGACCGGACCGCTCCTCCGCGGCGCTCACCGCCTCGGGGGAGCGGCGGGCGCCGGGCCCAGCGTGGTCGTACCCGGAGCCGCCCGGTGCCCCAGCCCCGTCCGGTACGCGTCCAGCGCGGCCTCGATCCGTCCGGTACGGCGCAGCAGGTCGCCCAGCAGCCGGCACAGGTCCGCGAGATCGCCCGTCGCCCCGCTGCGCTCCAGCAGGGTGAGCGCCTGCACGTAGTGCTGCTCCGCGGCTTCGGTCTCGCCGCGCTCCTCGGCCATCAGCCCGAGGAGCCGGTGGGCGCCGCCCGCGTGCACCGCACCGTGGCTGTCCCCCAGCTCCAGCAGCCCCGACAGCAGCTCGGCCGCCTCCTCGCACCGCCCGAGGCGGCGCAGCACGTCGGCGAGTTCGACCTCGACCTGCGCGGTGTAGAGGGCGGCCCGCCGCGCCGCGAGCATGTCCCGCGCCGTGCGCAACTCCGCCTCCGCCGCAGCGAGATCCCCGTTCTGTGCCTGTACGTACCCCCGCATCCAGTGGCAGTGCGCCAGATCGGTGCGCAGGCGCAGCTGACGGTAGATCGCCTGCGCCTTCGCGAGGGAGGCGTCCGCGTCGGCCGGGCGGCCCGCGGTCAGGAAGGTCCGCGCCACCTGCCGGTGCATGCCCGCCACCAGCGCCGGATCCTCGACCCGCGGAGCCAGTGACAGGGCGATCTCGGCGGCGTGCGCGGCCCGGGCATGGGCCCCCATGTCCGTGTACGGCCCGATCACCGCCGCATACAGCAGCACCAGCGCCTCGGGGTCCGCGAGCCCGCTCGCGTTCAGTTCGTCGATGGTCGATTCCAGCAGGTAGCAGGCGTACCGGAGCTCCCCGGCGAGCAGGTGCGCGACGGCCCGGCCGCGGATCGGGCGGACCCGGCGCGGCAGCGGCTCGGCCGCCAGCAGGCGCTCGGCGGCCTCGAAACGGCTCTTGGCCTCGGCGAGTTCGCCCGATTCCAGCGCGCACTCGCCCAGCCCCAGCAGCGCCTCCGCCCGTTCGGGGTCCAGGCCGAGCCGTTCGGCCTCCGCGAGGAGCGGCCGGTAGCGGGCGGCGGCCTCCTCGGCGTCACCCGTGGCCAGGGTCTGCTGCGCGTCGGTGAGACCGAGCCGCAGTTCGGTGGCCAGGTGGGCGGGCCGCCCGGTGGCCAGTTCCTCGTACGAGGTGCCGAGCCGGCCCGCGAGGAAGCGCAGAGCCGTCTCGGAGGGCCGGACCTTCCCCGACTCCAGGGTGGAGATGTACGCGGACGTGTACGCGGGCTCGGCCAAAGACCGCTGCGTCAGCCCGCGTTCGGCCCGCATCCGGGCAACTCTGCGACCGATCACGGCCGGTTCGTCCATGAAGACCCCCTGACTGGCTCGAACTCCCCAAGTATTCAGGGGTGGCGGCCCATTGCGCACGCCCTGCACGGCACCTAATTTAAGCAACCAGTTCAGCCGAGTTAACAGATCACTTAACTTCCTTCCCCGGAGGGGGACTTCATGGACTCACCCCTGCGCCAGGCACTGCGCGCAGCCGCCGCCGCTGCCTGCGCGACCGCCGTCCTGCTCGTCGCCGGCCCGGCCGGTCCCGCGGCCGCCGCGCCGCAGCCGGCTCCCGCGTCCCCGTCCGCGACGGCCGAGGTGGAGATACCCGGGCCGCAGGACGGCACCGCCGCCGGATCCGGCCACACCCGCGTACCGGCCGCGGGACGCGCGAGGAGCGCGCCCCGGCTGTCCGGCGCGGAGCGGGCGTCCGACGGGAAGGTCGGCAAGCTGGTCGACAACGGCCCGACCGCCGACCGCCTCGACATCGTCGTCGTCGGCGACGGGTACACCGCCGCCGAACTGGACCGCTTCCACGCCGACGCGCAGGCCAAGTGGGCGGAGCTGGCCGCGGTCGAGCCGTACGCCACCTACCGGAACCTGTTCAACGTGTGGACGGTCGACGCCGTCTCCGCCGTGTCCGGCGTCTCCGGGGACCCCACCCCCGACACCGTCCGCGACACCGCGCTCGGCTCCTACTTCTGGTGCGAGGACATCGAGCGGCTGCTCTGCATCGACCAGCCGAAGGTGGACGCGTACGTGGCGAAGGCGCCCGCGGCCGACCTCGTCCTGGTGCTCGCCAACAGCGCCAAGTACGGCGGCGCCGGCTACAACGAGCCCAGCGCGACCCTCGGCTACGAGGGCATCTCGACCGCCTCGGCGGGCAACGCGAAGTCCGGCCAGGTCGCCATCCACGAGACGGGGCACTCGCTCGGCAAGCTCGCCGACGAGTACTTCTACCCCGGCACCCCCGGCTACGAGAAGTACGAGGGCCCCGAGCCCGCCGAATCCAACAGCTCCGTCCTGACCGCCGACCGCATGGCCGACGCGCGGTCGAAGTGGTACCGCTGGCTCGGCGCCACCTCACCCGACGGCGGCACCGTCGGCGCGTACGAGGGCGGCGGCTACTACGTCACCGGCCTGTACCGGCCCACCGACGCCTCGCTCATGCGCGTGCTCGGCAAGCCCTTCAACCTGCCCGGCGTCGAGTCGATGATCGCCGGGTTCTACCAGCACGCCCGGCCGCTCAGCCCGCTCACTCCGACCGACCGGACGCTGCGGCTGCGCCACACGGCGCAGGTGTCCGTACCCCGGCTGGCCGGGGCCGACGGGCGGCAGCTGGACGTGCGCTGGTACCTCGACGGCCGGGAGCTGAAACGCTTCGCCGGCCGGACCGAGGTCGCCGTGGCCGAGCTGTGGCTGCTCGACCTGCGCACGCACAAGCTGTCGGTCACGGCCGAGGACCGCACGGCCTCCGTCCGCGACCCGCGGATCGCCCGCACCCTGCGGGCGACCGCCGACTGGAAGGTCCGCCTGTAGCGGGTGGGCGGCGGTTCGCGGCCGGGCTCAGGCCCCGGCCGCATACCGCCAGAACGCGCGCATCAGGTCCGGCGGGGTCGGCCCGCCCAGCTCCACTTGGGTGAGCAGGAGGGAGACGGTGCCGGTGGCGGGGACGATGTGGGCCGCCGTCCCGGTGCCGCCGATCCAGCCGTAGCGCCCCGGCACGTTCCACGGATCACGGGGCGCGACGTCCACCGAACCGCCGAAGCCCCACCCCTGCCCCTCCAGGAACAGCTCCCCGGCCGCCATCTGAGCGGGCGTCAGGCAGTTGGTGGTCATCAGCCGGACCGACTCCGCGGAGAGCAGCCGGCCCCGGCCGCCGTCGACGGCGCCTTCGGCGAGGAGCATCCGGGCGAAGGCGTGCCAGTCCGCGGCGGTCGACACCAGGCCGCCCGCCCCGGAGGGGAAGGCGGGGACGCTGCTCCACTGCCCTTCGGGGGCGTCGACCAGCTCCAGACCGCCGTCACCGGTGCGGTAGTAGCCGGTGAACCGGCCCAGATCGGCGGCCGGTACGGAGAACCCCGTGTCCGGCATGCCGAGCGGCTCGAAGATCCGCTCGGCGAGGAACGCGGGCAGGGACTGCCCCGAGGCCCGGGCGACCAGCACGCCCTGGATGTCGGAGGTGGTGTTGTACAGCCAGGCCTCGCCCGGCTGGTTCAGCAGCGGGATCTGCGACAGCTTCTTCATCCACCCGTCAGGTGCGACGACGCGCTGTGGCTGCGGGGGCCCCTGGAGGAGTTCGCTGAACAGCAGTCCGACCGCGGGCAGCGAGAAGTCGGCCGGGAACCCGTACCCGGCGCATGAGCTCAGCAGGTCGTACACGGTGATCGGGCGGACCGCGGGCAGCACGTCGTCGACCGGGCTCGCGGGCGTGCGCACCACGACCGGCGACGCCAGCTCCGGCAGCCACGGCGCGACCTCGTCGTCCAGGGCGAGCAGCCCCTCCTCGACCAGCATCATCACCGCCGCCGCGATGACCGGTTTGGTGAGCGAGGCGATACGGAAGATCGAATCCGCGACCATCGGAGCCGTGCCCTCGCGATCGGCCGATCCGACCGCCTCGACCTCCACCCGGTCGCCGCGGGCCACCAGGCCCACCGCCCCGGGCAGCGCTCCGCCGTCCACGTACGGCTCCAGGATGTCGCGCAGGCTGCTGCTCATCACTCCACCTTTCCCGATGTGCGGCCGACCGGGCCGCCTCCTGGAATGCAGACTCCCGCGGCCGCCGGGAAATCATCGGTCGGACGCGCGGGGAAACCGATGGCCCCGCGCCCGCGCGCCACCCTAGGGTCTCCCCATGACGATCATGGGACCGCAGTCCATAGAGCTCGCCACCGCCTACAGCGCCCGGGTCCTGCGCTCCGTTGCGCACCTCGACTGGTCGGTTCCGGCCGCCGGCCTGGAGTGGAGCTGTCAGCACACCGCCGTCCACATGGCGCGCGCGTTCACGCGCTACGGCGCCCAGCTGACCACCCGGGCCGCCGGTGCGTTCGTACCCGTCGAGGTCACGGCCGCCCCCGGCACCGGCCCCGCGGGTCTCATCGAGGTGCTGGAGGCCACCGCCGGCCTGCTCTCCGCCGCCGTGGCCGCGGCCCGGCCGGGCGATCGCGCCTGGCATCCCTACGGCACCGTCGGCCCGGACGGGTACGCCGCGGTGGGCGTCCTGGAGATGCTGGTCCACACCCACGACATCCTCGGCGGGCTCGGCGTCCAAGACCAGGAGCCCGACGCGTCCTTGTGCGCCCAGGTCCTCGACCTGCTCTTCCCGCAGGTGCCCCGCGGGATCGCGGGGCCCTGGCAGACGCTCCTGTGGGCGACGGGCCGCGGCGAGCTCCCGGGGCTGCCCGCCCAGGGGGTCTGGCGCTGGTACGGCGAACCAGTCCCGGCCGGCCGCGTCGTGCTCTGCGAGCTCTCCCCGGACGTCGCCGCAGACCTGCGCGACGGCGGGACCGGCGGCTTCGCCTGGACCGCGGACGGCCCCGGCGAAGGCACCCGGGTCGCCGCGGGGATGGCGTTCACGGCGTACGAGGCCGGGGCGTACCGCCCGGGCTGGGGACCGTACGCCATCGTCCGTAGGGACGACCACCGCGCGATCGGCGGCATCGGCTTCCACGGTGCCCCGGACGCCGAGGGGAACGCGGAGGTCGGCTACGACCTCGTCCCCTCGGCCAGGGGCGCGGGCTTCGTCACCGATGCCCTGGCAGGCCTGGTCGCCTGGGCGTTCGCGCAGCCCGGCCTGACCGCACTGCACGCCACGGTCGACGAGGACAACGCGCCCTCCCACGGGGTCCTCGCCCGGGTGGGCTTCGAACGGACCGGCGCCGCGGACGGCCTCGTCCGCTACGTCCTGCGGGCCCCCCGGGCGTGACGCCCGGGAGGGCCCGAGGCGGGGGAGCGGCGGTCAGTAGCCGCAGTTGGTGACCCACTTGTGGGAGGAGATGCGGTCGTTCCACTCCCACGGGATGTTGCCCGCGCCGCCGTTGGGGGCGCAGGTGGAGGCGCCGCCGTAGTTGATGTTCTCGTACACGCGCACGTCCCCGAAGGAACCGGCGTAGCCGTTGTTCCACCAGGACGAGGCCCGGTCGTTCATGTTGAAGCTGCCGCCCGCGCCACAGGTGCGCCAGTCGTTGTCGTTGCCGCTCCACCCACAGGAGCGGCCGCCGCGGTTGGTGTCCTCCCACACCCAGTAGTTGCCGTCGGCGGCCACGCCGGAGGCATCGGCCGTGGCGGCGCTCGCCGCGGTCAGGGTGGCCGGGGCGGTCAGCAGCGGCAGGGCGAGCGCGCCGGCCAGCAGCATGGTGCGGAACTTACGCATGGGACCCTCCAGAGGTCTCGGTCTTCCCCGAATCGGGTGATGACGGTGGTGCGATGCGCCGCGCCATCGGCAGCGCGGCGTTCTGGAACCTCCACCTCTCGGCGATCTCCTCCCGGTGCTCCGCGCGGAGCCGTTCGCCGTAGGTGCGGTCCAGGGCCCGGGAGACCTGCGCCAGCGGTGTGGCGGTCGCGCAGGTCGCTTCGGTGACGGCGAGTGCGGTCTCGGCCGCGTCCGCCTCGGGCGCCGGCAGGCTCTCGGCGTAGCGGGCCGCCGCCTGCCGGGACTCGTCCGGGTTGGCGTACGGGCGGCCCGCCGCCCGCATGCACGCGGCCCACTGCCGCACCGCGTCCGCGTACCGCTGGTCCTCGCGTACGCGCGCCTCCCGGACGGGACGCAGGTTCATGGTGACGACCTTGACGCGGAACCAGCCCTTCAGGTCCCCGTAGAGGGTGCGCTCGGCGTCTGCGATACAGCCCTCGGTGGAAGCGGTGATCGTCATCCCGGTGGGCGCCTTCACCGAGAGCCCCACGGGGGAGGACCCCATCAGCGCGGTACGGGCGGCTGCCCGTGCGGACGGCGACAACCCCTGGAAGTACCGCTGGTTCGGGTCGGCCTGCCGCGCCTGTGCCGTCCGGCGCTCCTCCCGGCCCCCGTAGCCGTGGGCGCGGGCCCACGCTACGTCGTCCAACCCGTACGGGAACGACCGCGCAGCCTCGCCGGAGGCCCCCGCGCCCTCCGTGACCTCGTACGGGAAACCCCGCGCGCCCATGCACCGGCTGATCAGGACCTGCTCCGCCCGTGCCAGCACGCGCAAGTCCTCCGGGCCCGGCTCGCCGGACGGTCCCGCCGAGGCCGGCCGCGGCGGCGGGCCGCCGCCCGTGGCCGCTCCGCATCCGCCCAGCAGCAGGGCCGCGGCCAAGCCGGTGGCCGCGGCGGTGGCCGCGGTCGCGGCGGTTGCACGGTGACGCCTCATCGGCGCAGTCCCTCCTCTCCCTCTCGTCCTCGTTCTCGTTCCGGCTCACGTGGTGTGTGCGAACCCAGGTCTAGCGGCCGTCCGTTGTTCGGCGCCGGGCCGGTGGCAGTGAACAAACAATTGCTGAACAATCCACCCCAGAGGGCGGAAAACTGACCAGGTGGGGAAGCCCGAGCGGGGAAGGCCCGAGCGGGGAAAGGGGGCGGGATGGCCCGCAAGGAGCGTCCGCTGGAGGAAGGCGACGGACCGCTGCTGCGGTTCGCCGCGGCCCTGCGCCGCTTACGCCACGAGGCGGGATCCCCGCCCTACCGGGACCTGGCGCACCGCGCCCACTACTCGGTGGCCACCCTGTCCGGCGCCGCGTCCGGGCGGCGGCTGCCCAGCCTGGACGTGACGCTGTCGTACGTACGCGCCTGCGGCGGCGACCCGCAGGAGTGGGAGCGGCGCTGGCATGCCGTGGCCGTCGAACTGCGGGCCGCACCGTCAGCCGGCACCCCGCACGCGCAGCCGGGCGCGCAGGAGCAGCCCCCCTGCCCGGAGGACCTGCCCGGCCCCGACGGCGTTCCGTACGTCGGTCTGGCGGCCTTCCGGACCGAGGACGCCGACCTGTTCTTCGGCCGCGAGCGCCTCGTCGAGGACCTCCTGGCCACCCTGGCCCGACAGCGGGCCGTGGCCCTCGTCGGCGCGTCCGGAGCCGGCAAGTCCTCCCTCCTGCACGCCGGACTGCTGCCGCGGCTGGCCGCCGACGCACCGCACCGCACCGTGCAGGTGCTCACCCCCGGTCCCCACCCGCAGGAACGCCTGGAGAAGGCACTCGCCGCCCACCAGGGGGCGGAGCCGGCATCCGGAGCGGGGGAACTGGTGCTCGTCGTCGACCAGTTCGAGGAGGTCTTCACCGTCTGCACCGACGCCGACGAGCGGGCCCGCTTCATCACCGCCCTCGTCGAGGAGGCGGAGCGGCCCGGATCCGGCTGCCGGGTGGTCCTCGGGGTGCGCGCGGACTTCTACGCCCACTGCACGCGCCACGCCCCCCTCGTCGCCGTCCTGCGCGATGCGCAGGTCGTCGTCGGGCCGATGAGCGCCGTCGAACTGCGGCGCGCCGTCGTCGAACCCGCCCGGCGGGCCGGCCTGACCGTGGAAGGAGCCCTTCAGGCCACCCTCGTCGCCCACGCCCACGGGCAGGTCGGGGTCCTGCCCCTGCTGTCCCACGCGCTGCTGGAGACCTGGCGCAGGCGGCGCGGCGCCGCCCTGACCCTGGACGGCTTCCGTGCCGCCGGCGGATTCGAGGGAGCCCTCGCCCAGTCCGCGGAAAGCCTCTACTCCTCCCTCACCGGCCGCCAGCAGCAGCTGGCCCGGCGGACCTTCGTCCACCTCATCGCCCTCGGTGAGGGGACCGAGGACACCAAACGGCCCGTCTCCCGCGGGGAACTGGGCCAGGACCCCGACACCGCCACCGTGCTGGCCCGGGCCGCCGCACTGCGGCTGCTCACCCTCGACGACGGGCGGGTCGAACTCACCCACGAGGCGCTCATCCGCGCCTGGCCCCGGCTGCGCGGCTGGCTGGCCGACGACCGCGAGCAGTTGCGGCTGCACCGCCAGCTCGCCGACGCCGCCCGCGCCTGGGAGGCCCTCGGACGGGACCCGGGAGCCCTCTACCGCGGAGCCCGGCTCGCCCTCGCCCGCGACCTCGTCACCCGCCACGGGATCGGACTCACCGCCGGGGAACAGGACTTCGTGGACGCCGGCACCGCGGCCGAGGCCGCCGCCGGGAACTCGGCCCGGCGGCGCGCCCGACGCCTGCGCGCCCTCGTCGCCCTGCTGGCCGTGCTCGTGGTGGTCGCGGCGGTGGCCACGGCCAACGCCCTGCGGGCCGAGGGCGAGGTCACCCGCCAGCGCAACGACGCCGTCGCCCAGACCCTCGCCGACAGCGCGACGGACCTCACCAACACCGATCCGGGGCTCGCGGTCCAGCTGGGCCTGACCGCCTACCGCCTCGCGCCGACGGCCAAGACGCGCGACGCCCTGCTGAGCACCCTGATGACCTCCCTCCCCGCCCACTCCAAGGAGGTCCTCGCCGTCGCCTACCGCCCCGACGGACGCCAACTGGCGACCGCGAGCGGCGACCACACCGCGCGGCTGTGGCGGGTGCACGGCACCGACCGGCCCGTCGCCGAAGCCACCCTCAGCGGTCACGGGGACGACGTCCGGGCCGTGGCCTACCGTCCGGACGGCCGCTTGCTGGCCACCGGGTCCGCCGACGGGAGCGTGCGGGTGTGGGACACGGTGGCGCCCTCCGGGCCCGCCGTGCTCGCCTCACTCACCGGGCAAGGAGGAGACGTACGCTCCCTCGCCTACAGCCCGGACGGCCGCACCCTCGCCACCTCCGGCAGCGACGGCAGCGTCGGGCTCTGGGACGTCGCCGACCCCGCCGCCGCCACCCTGCTCACGCGGGTCACCGGACACCGCGACGCCGTCCGTGCGGTGGCCTTCGCCCCCGACGGCCGTACGGTGGCCAGCGCCGGTGAGGACGGGGCCGTGCGGCTGACCGACATCACGGACCCGCGCCGTCCGGAGCCGCTGGCCGCCTTGGAGGGCCACGACACCGCTGCCTTCTCCGTGGCCTTCAGCCCCGACGGCCGTACGCTCGCCTCCGCCGGCGGCGGGCACACGCCGGTGCGGCTGTGGAGCCTCACCGACCTGCGCCACCCGGTCCTGCTCGCCACCCTCTTCGGCCACACCGACGTCGTCGGCTCGGTGGCGTTCAGCCCCGACGGGCGCACCCTCGCCAGCGCCGGCGACGACCGTACGGTCCGCGTGTGGAGCGTGGACCGGCCCGCGCACCCGACTCCGCCGGTCACGCTCACCGGCAACGTCACCGCGGTGAGCTCGGTCGCCTTCAGTCCCGACGGCGCCGTGCTGGCCTCCGGCGGTTTCGACGCCTCCCTGCGCCTCGCCGGGACCGACCTGGCCCGGGTCATCGGCGGCGCCTGCGCACACACCGGACCCCGCATCACCCGCGCCCAGTGGGCCACCCACCTGCCGTACGTGGCCTATTCACCGCCGTGCAGCGGTCTGGAAGGCTAGGTTCCGTAGCGGATGTGCGACACCGGATCGGAAGGCGGCTCACCGTGGCCCGTTCCCAGGTTCCCGTGATCGATCTCGGCCCGTGGCGGTCCGGTGACCCGGCCGTGCGGGCGGAGATCGCCGCGCGCGTCGACGAGGCCCTGCAGGCGGCCGGCTTCCTCCTGGTCACCGGGCACGGGGTGGACCCGCGGCTGCCCGCACGGATCCGGGACGCCGCCCGCGCGTTCTTCCGGCTCCCGGCCACGGCCAAGGAGTCGTACGCGGTGGCGGTCGGCGGCCGCGGGTGGCTCGGGCCGGGCGCCGAGGCCAACAGCCACGCGGAGGGCACGGCGTCGCCGCCCGACCTGAAGGAGTCCTGGTCGTGCGCGGCGGAGGACCCCACCGGGATCGCCTCGGTGGACGCCGAGTGGTTCCGCCCCAACGTCTGGCCGGCCGAGGTGCCCGCCCTGCAGCCGCTGGTGGCGGAGTACCTCTCCCGGATGCGGGCCCTCTCCGACGAGCTGCTGGAGCTCCTCGCCACCGCCCTCGGGCTGCCCGCGGACCACTTCACCCGCCACACCGGCCATCCCACCTGGGGCTTCAATCTCAACTGGTACCCGGGCACCGAGACCCTCGGCCCGCCCCTGCCGGACCAGTTCCGCATCGGCCCGCACACGGACTTCGGCACGGTCACCCTCCTCGACCGTGAGCCGGGGGCCGGGGGGCTCCAGATCCACACCGAGGCCGACGGCTGGCAGGACGCCCCGTACGACCCGGCCGCGCTCACCGTGAACATCGGCGACCTGATGGCCCGCTGGACCGGCGACCGGTGGCGCGCCGGCCGCCACCGCGTGCTGCCGCCGCCGGCCGACGCACCGGCCGAGGAGCTGGTCTCGCTGGTCTACTTCTACGAGTGCGATCCGCACACGCGGGTGGAGTCCCTGCCCGCGCCGATCGGCCGGGTGCGGCACGAGCCCGTCGACTCCCACACCTACCTGCGGGCGAAACTGGACGCGATCAGCGTCCCCTGAGCTACGACTCAGGGGGGACGCAGGGCCGACCCCGCCCTCCTCGCGTACGAGGGTGCGTCCGCCCGCACGGTGATGTGCCGTCAGTTCCGGCTGCCTACGTTCGACCCCATGAGCCGAAGCCGAAGCAGAACCGCCCCCTCGCATCCGTTGCCCTGTTCGCCCTCCTCCTCCCGCTGCCGCTCGCCGTCGCCGCCCCGGCCGTGGCGGCGGCCGCCGCGCCCGTGCCGCCGACCGCGCCCGTGCCGCCGGCCGCGGCCGCGCCGCAGGCCGCGGTGCCGCAGCTTCCGCCTCCGAGCGGCCGTTTCGCCGTCGGCCAGGACACCCTGCACCTGGTGGACCGCAGCCGGACCGACCCCTGGGCCGGAACCGGCCCGCGGGAGCTGATGGTGACCATGCGCTATCCGGCGCACCGTGACACCGGCGGGCCGGTGCGCCCGTACCTCACCGACGAGGAAGCCCGGCTGCTGCTGGTGGACCGCGGGCTCGACCAGGCCGTCCCGGTGGAGAGCCTGGCTGGCACGAAGGCCTTCGCCCGGACCGGTGCCCGCCCCGTGGCCGGCCGCCACCCGCTGGTCGTGCTCTCGCCCGGCTTCACCGTCCCGCGGGCCACCCTCACCGCCCTCGCCGAGGAGCTGGCCTCGCGCGGGTACGTGGTGGCGGCCGTGGACCACGCGTACGAGAGCGCCGGTACCGCCTTCCCGGGCGGCCGGGTGCTGACCTGCCTGGCCTGCGAGAAGGTCACGGACGACGAGGGGCGGCGGCTGGTGGCCCGGACGCGGGCCCGGGACGTGTCCTTCCTGCTGGACCGCCTCACCGGACGCCACCCGGTGTGGCGGCACACGGGGCTGATCGACCCCGGCCGGATCGCCATGGCGGGCCACTCCATCGGCGGTACCTCGGCGGCCGCCGCGATGGCCGCCGACCCGCGGATCCGCGCCGGGATCAACATGGACGGCGGCATGCCCACCCTGCTCCCCGACGGCGGCCTGGGCGGCCGGCCCTTCCTGCTGCTGGGCTCGCAGGACGCCCGGCCCGGCGGCGGGATGAGCGGCTGGGACGCGAACTGGTCCCGGCTGGACGGCTGGAAGCGCTGGATCACCTTCGACGGCTCGAACCACTTCAGCTTCACCGACTGGCCCACCATGAGCGACCAGCTCGGCCTGCCCGCCGACTCACCGCTGCCCGGCGCCCGCTCCGTCGACCTCACCCGGCGCTACGTGGCGGCCTTCTTCGACCAGCACCTGCGCGGCATCCCGCAGCCGCTGCTCGACGGCCCGGCGGCCGACGCCCCGGAAGTGCGCTTCCACACCCCTTGAGGGAGTCGATTACCGCTGGTCGGCCACGTTCGGCAGGATGGGGGGCATGACCGAGATCCGCACCCCCCGACTCCTCCTCCGCCGCTGGACCGACGACGACGTCGTCCCCCTGTCGGAGATCAACGCCGACCCGGAGGTGATGCGCTGGATCGGCGACGGCGCCACGCTCGACCAGGAGCAGACCGCCGACGAGATCGAGCGCTGGGAAGAGGAATGGGACGAGGAGGGCTTCGGCGTCTTCGCCGTCGAGCTGCTCGCCTCGGGGGAGCTGATCGGAGCGGTGGGGCTGTCCGTGCCGGAGTTCCTGCCGGAAGTGCTGCCGGCCGTGGACATCAGCTGGCGGCTGGGCCGCCCGTTCTGGGGCCAGGGCTACGCCTCCGAGGCCGCCCACGCCACCTTGGAGTTCGCGCTCCAGGACCGCGGCCTGGACCGGATCGTCGCGATCAACCGGGTGGGGAACGAGGAGTCGGAGAACGTGATCCGCAAGCTCGGCATGGTGTCCGAGCGCGAGGCGACCGACCCGGAACTCGGCCACCTCCTCCAGATCCACAGCATCGACCTGACGGAGTACGAGGCCTGACCGGCCCGCGCACCCCGCCCCGGCCGGCCCCGCGCCGGGATCAGCCCGGCGGCGGGGTGCGCGGGACCTGTGCCGCGCGGCCCGCGCGCACCGCCGCCAGCGCGGCCGCATGCACGTCGGCGGGGCGGCCGTGGTGCGGGACCGGGCTGCCCGTGAGCGTGTACCACTCCTCCGCGTCGGTGTACTGGATCTCGATCCGGACGAGGCCGCCCGCCGCCACCGTCGTCCGCACGGTCACCGGCCCGGTGATCACCCCGACCTCGTCGGTCATCGCCCCGCCGGGTCCGGCGGCCACCCGGTCCTGCCACTGCACCTGCTGCCGTTCCGTCATGCGGCGCAACCGTCCAGCATCTTCGTCAGCATCTTCTTCTCCGCTTCCGTGACCGTCAGGCCGTACGTGGACTTCACGGTCGTCCAGGCCCGCCCGTACTGGCACCAGCTCGCCGGGTCCGGCGGCTGCCACAGGTCGGGGCTCTGGTCGCCCTTCGACCGGTTGGCGGCCGCGGTCACCGACAGCAGCTGGGGATGGGTCAGGTCGTTCGCGAACGCCTTGCGCTTCGCCGCGTCCCAGGCGGCCGCGCCCGAGCGCCACCCCTCGGCGAGCGGCACGACGTGGTCGATGTCCATCTTCGACGCGTCGGTGACCGTGGAGCCGTCGTACAGGCTCTTCCACGTCCCGGACACGGCTCGGCACTCGCCGTCCTGGACCACGCCGGTGCCGTCCCGCTTGAGGACCACCTCGCGGGTGTCGCACTTGTCGCCCTGCTCGGCCCAGTGCGTGAACTTGGCCCGGCTGTACCCCGCCATCGTCCCGGGCGCCGCCACCTTCAGGGCCGCCAACTGGGTCCGGGCCACGGCCGCGCTGACCATCCCCGGCAGTACGTCCCCGCCGACGGGTTTGGCATCGCCACCGGGCGCCGCCGGACCGGAGGACGACGGGGCCGACGCCTCCGGATCCCCGCCCCACGGCCCGCCGGAGCACCCGGTCGCGGCCAGCAGCGCCGAAGCCGCCAGAACCGCACCCCGCACCCGTATCTGACGTTCCATGGACCACCCCGAGCAGTCGGCTCCGCACCCTGTCCCCGGGAAGACTACCCAGAACCGGACATCCAACCGGCTGCCCACCCCTGGGCGAGCGTTGTCAGTGCCCCTCGCTAGTCTCCCGGCATACCGCAGCTCAGGGGGCTTTCCCGCCTCGGTCGATGCTGCGCGGAATCCGGATCGGGCAGGCGGAGGGGCACGCACTGATGGCATGGCTGGCGGCGGGCGAGGGGTACGAGATCGCCCTGGTGGAAGGGAAGGTGGCGGCGCGGTCCGCCACCGGGCGCGCGGCGGGACGGCAGTTGAAGACCCTGCCCAAGGCGCTGCGCGACCACCCGGAGGTGGACCGGCTGCGCAGGCTCGCCGCGTGGCTCGACCGGCACGAACTGGCCTGCGCGGCACAGGTGGACACGTGGATGGTGTCCTCGCTGCCGGTGCCGACCGCGCTGCTCGCCCGGGTGTGGCCGGACGAGGCCTGGCAGCGCGCGCTGCGCGACATCGCCGTCGTCGGCGACGACCCGGACGAGGTGGGCTTCCTGCGGGACGCCACCGACGCCGGCGAGCTGAAGGTGGTCAACCTCGACGGCGAGACCGTACGGCTCTCCCCGCGCACGGTGACCCTGCCGCACCCGGTGCTGCTGCCCGATCTGGAGGACCTGCGGGACTTCGCGGCCGAACTCGGCATCGTGCAGCGCGTCGAGCAGATCCACCGGCCCACCTGGCACAAGCCCGAGGGGCTCGCGGCCACCGCCGCCGAGGTGCGCGACTACGCGGGCGGGAAGTTCCCGAACCGCTTCAGCCTGGCCGCCCGGGCGACCGGCCTGGGCTACCGGGTGTCCGGGGGCTACGCCACCTGCAAGGTCCGCGACACCGGTCGAGGAGCGGAGGCAGCGGTGTGGATCGGCGAGCCGTACTACGACGACGACTCGACCACCGGGGCCCTGAGCTGGCACGACGAGGAAGGCCGGGCGGTACGCCTGGCGGAGGTCGGACCAGTGGCCTGGTCCGAGGGCATGCGCATGGCCGCGGCGCTGTACGCCGGGCGCACGATCGAAGAGGGCGGGGACGCACGATGAGCACCACCGGTACCACTGGCACCACGACCGACACGGCCATGGCCGGCGTCACGGCTACGACGGCCACCGAGGCCGCCGAGGCCGCCCGCGCGGCGGGTGACGCCCGCGCGACCGAGGCCGAACTGCTCCTCAAGGCAGGCGCCGTGCTGCCCGCCGGCACCCCCGGCGCCGGCCCCTCCGCCGTGGACCTCACCGCCCGCACCTACCGCCACCCCGCCCTCGGCGACGACCGCGTCGTCGTCCGGCTGACCGCCGCCGAACTGGGCCCGGCCGAGGATCTCGCCGCCGGATTCCTGGGGCTCGTCCTCGACGAGGGCGAGCCGCCCGTGGTCGGCCTCGGCCAGCGCCAGGCCCTGGGCTTCCCCGAATGGGTGCTCGTCCACCACCCCGAGGACGGCCACCACGCCCTCGCCGTCGTCCCCGAGCTCGACCGGGCCGCCCGCCAGGCCAAGACCAAGCCGAAGGCGGCCCTCGACGCCTGCCACGAACTGGCAGAGCGGCTCGCCGCAGCCGTCCCCCACTTCCTGCCCGTCTTCTACGAGCAGGCCGCCCGCATCTTCCTCGCCGTCGAGAACACCACGTACGCCGCCCAGCTGTTCGGCCGCGCCCGCAGCAGCGAGAGCCGGTACGGCCTGAACATCGACGAAGACCGCCTCGACGCCGTGTTCCTCGAATTCGCCCTGGCCGGCGCCCTCCCCGTCAAGGTGCTCACCGGCTACGGCAAGGAGCTGTCCACGCGGGTCGCCCCCGCCGAGGCCTACGAGCGCTTCCGGCGCCTGTGCGTGCGCCGCACGGCAGGCGGCCTGCCGCCCTCCGCCCAGGCCACCGCCGAACTGCGCCGCCTCGCCCGCAACGCCGGACTGACCGGCAGCGAAGCCGAGCAGCAGTACCTCGCCGAACTCCTCCCGCTGCCCGCCACCCTGCGGGCGGCCTACGGCTGGTGGAACGCGCACCGCACCGCACTGATCGCCCTGGCCCGCCGCCGACCCGCCCTGCGGGGCACCATGCTCGACCTGATGCCGCCCGGCGGCGGAGACGGCGAACTCTCGGCCCTATGGCTGGACGTACTGGAGGAATCCGGCGCCACCGCCGGGCTGGTCGACGCCGGCCTGCCCGCCGAGGAGCAGTGCGCCGACGGCGCCGCAGGCTGGCTGGAGCGATTCCACGCCGCCCGGCACGCCGGCTGGGGCCCGCGCCGCACCCCGCCCGTCCTGCTCGACCTCGTCACCCGGGCCGCCGACCGGCTGCGCGCCGAACTCGCCCGGCCCGGCCGCGAGGCGGGCCTGAAGGTGGGCGTCGAGGACGCCAACCTCCTCGACCTGCTGCTCTCCCTCGGCATCCCGGTCGCCGATCCCGCCACCGACGCCCCCGCCTGGAGCCGGCACGACCAGCTGAACCTGGCCGACTGGGCGCGCGGCGACCAGCGCCGCGACCTCCTCGCCCTCGCCGCCGACCAGCGGTTCCGGCCCGCGTTCCGGCGCGCCGCGTACAGTTTCGGCGACGCGGGCTCGGGAGCCGACGTCATGTGCCGCCTCGCCGCCTCGCCCGGCGGCCGCCCGATGCTGGCCGAGTGGATGCACGAGGTGGCCCGCGCCTCCACCGCCGCGGGCCTGCCCGGCCTGCCCGACGCCATCGAACGGCTGAGCTGGCTGCCCGCCGAAGCCCTGGAACTGGCCCGCGAGGACGTGGCCGCCGCGGCCGCCGCCGACCTCGGCGAGATCCTCGCCCGCACCCTGCGCGGCGGCCTCTTCGAGGAACTGACGTGGCCCGCCTGGGAGAGCGCGGTCGCCGAACTCGCGCCCGCCGGCCAGGGAGGCCACGGACTGAACGTCTACGAGGCCTGGCCCCACCTCATCGTCGCCAACTCCACCCAGGTCCGCGTCATCGACGCCCACTCCACCGTGCTCACGCACGACCTGCGGGCGCCGCGCGGACCCTCGTACCAGTACGGATTCCACTACGTCGACGGCGATCTGCTCGTCTTCTGGAACTCCTGGAGCGCCAAGCAGATCCAGGGCTACTGGCACTCCGCGCCCGGCACCGTCCTCACCCTCGACGCCGACCACAACAGCTGGTCGCTGCGCTCCGAGAACATCAGCCTGCCGCTGCCCGGCGGCGGCCGCGCCACCGGAGGCGGCGTCCTGCACCGCGGGGACACCCGGCTGCCCGCCGAGCGGCCGCTGCTGTCCGACGGGACCTCGTACTGGGTGTGGCAGCGACGCGACCAGTCGAACGAGAGCGGCTGGCGCGAGTACGACCCGGCCGGCGGTGAGCACGGCCGCTTCTCCGAGCCCGGCTTCCTCCCCGCCGCACTGCGCGCCCGCCCCGAGGCCGCGCTGTCCGCCCAGGCCTGCTGGCTGCGGCCCGCACCCGCCGTCGAGGGCTCGGTGCTCGGCGCCCCCGTGGACGGGCTGCTCGGCTGGCGTGCCGTACGCCTGCCCGGCCAGGGCTGGCAGGGCAGCGACACCGCCGGACGGACCGTCACCGCGCCCGAGGGCAGCGACGTTCCCGTCGCGGCCCTGGCCTTCCCCGGTGACGACCGGCCGCGCGCCCTGACGCACCGCTGGCGCGAGCTGAGCATCAGCGACCCCGACGGTGTCGTCACCGCCAAGTCTGGCAGCCACCACCGGGCCGTGGCCTTCGCCACCGGCAGCGTCGAACTCCCGCCGCTGCCCTTCTGGTACGCCCTGCGCCCGCGCGACCCCGAGGGCTCGGCCGCCCTGCGCGCGGCCGACCGCGACACCGCCGCCGCCCTGCTGCGGGCCGCCGCCACCGCCGAGAAGGACTCCGACCTGCCCGGCCTGGTGAGTGCGGCGCTGCCGCAGGTCACCGCCCCCCAGCTCATCGGGGGCATCGTCGAGGTGCTGCGCTTCGCCCTCACCCAGCAGAAGGCGCTGGACGCCGTCGCCGCCCGCCTGGATCCCGGCACGCAGGCCGGGTCCGACGAGCCGGCGGGCCCCGAAGACCACCTGCTCGCCGACGCCCTGCACGGCCTGCTCGGTACCGGCTACTACCGCTGGGGTGCCCACAGCGACGCCGCACACCGCTTCCTGCGCCGCCTCGCCGAGGCCTGCGCCGACACCGGTGCCGCCGAGGTGCCCGGCCGGCTGCACTTCGACATGCCCGCCCTGACCTACTCCTCCCTCCCCTTCACCCCGCTGCTGGACCAGCCCGCCGCCGTCGCCTACCGCGCCGTCTCCCTCGGCACCACCGAGGAGCACCGGGCCGCCCTGTGCACCCTGCTCGGCCAGGTGGACGCGCTGGGCCTGGCTTCGGCCGAGGGCTCCGCCGACCGCTGGCGCCGGGTCCTGGTCCACCTCGACCACCGCCACCTGCGCACCCCCGACGGCAACGAGCGCAGCCTCCCACACCGCAGCCTGCTCCCGCTCGGCGACGGAGCCGTCCTCGCGCTCACCGAGCACAGTGCGTCCGTGCCCGACGGGCACGAGTTCGGGGCGCTGCTGTACGACCCGGCAGGCCGGTTCGCCGCGCCCGACCCCTACACCCTGCGCGGCGAGGCCCCGCTCGGCGACCGGGACCGCGGGCCGGACTGGCTGGCGAAGTTCCTCACCGAGGCGGCCGACCGCGGGCCCGCGCCGTTCTTCCCCGAGGCCGCCGAGGAGTTCGCCCGCCTCACCGGCGTCTCCACCACCCTGGCGAAGCTGCTGCTCGCCGGCCTGCCCCACATAGACAGCTACGAGCACCACTTCCTGTCGACCGACCTGCGCACCGCCCTCGGCGTCAAACTGCCCGACGCGAAGAACGCCCGCAGCGAACTGAAGTCCCTCGACGCCGAAGTGCGGCGCGCCCTCGTCGCGGCCCTGCTGCCCGCCGACCCGGCCCGGCTGTGGACCGACGGCCCGGACGTGGCCGCCGCCGCGGAGGTGTGGCTCCGGCGCGTGGGCCGCCGTACGCCCGTACCCGAATGGCTGCTGACCGAGACCGCCCGCGGTGTGCGGACGGGGTGGGCCACGCACCGTGCCCTCGCCGCGGTCCTGGACCCCGCCGCGTCCCCGTCGCTCGGCGTCGACGTCGCCTGGACGGTGAAGGGGGACCACGCCGAGCCGTGCGAGCCCGCCACCGAGCCCTTCACCGGGCACATCCTGACGGGCGCCCTCGCCCTCACGGCCTGGCTGGCCCACCGGCTGCCCGCCGGCGACCCCGGACGCTCCGCCCTGCCGCCCGCGCTCACCGCCGTACGCCAGCGGCTCGCCGCGCCCGAACTGCTCCTCAACGTCGGCCACTACACCAGCCTCCCGGACTTCCGGAAGGCGGCGGGCACGCCGACCGAGACCGGCGAGGGCTACGAGCGCTACGGCGCAGTGGTCATGGCCACCCACGACGACCGGCCGAAGCCCGCGCTGCGGACGGCCCTGCTCGACTCCACCGGCTCCGACCCGTACCTGGCGGCCCTGCGCGGACCCGACCAGCAGCCCTCCGGGGTCGAGACCGCACTGCGGGCCGCCCACGACCCGCGCTTCGCCGCACTGCTCGCCGACCCCGGCGCCCCGGCGGCCGGCGCGGTGGACAAGGACGGCACCTGGTGGCCGCAGGACCCGGGCCGATCGGTACCGGACCTGGTCGCGGAAGTGTCCCGGACCCACGGGCTGGGCGCGGACGCCGCGACCGTCTACCTCACGCTGCTCGCCATGCCCGACCCCAGCGACCGCAACGTGGCGCGCTGGACCGGCTGGAAGCCCGCCCGGCTGAAGGCCGCCCGCGCCGAACTGGCCGCCACCGACCTGGTGGTGTCGGCGAGCCGGACCCGGGCCGGGCGCTCCCTGTTCCTGCCCGGCGGCTGGGCCGAGATGACCTCCCCGACCGTGCCGGTGGAGCAGTGGAAGCTCCCGATGTACTCCCTCGCCCCGGGCGGATCCCCGGTGCTGGGCGTCCTGGTGCCGGGCGAACCGGCCGCGGACCTCTACCGGCGGGCCTGGCAGCGGGTCCGCGAGGGCGACGTACCGCGCTTCGAGGAACTGAAGGTCAAGCGCACCCGCTCCCGGGCGGCCCGCCGCTGACGCCGCCGCGCTCCGGCCGGCGGTGAGCCGGCCCCTCGCCGGTCGGCGCCCGTCCGGCCGTGGGGCACCCGCTTGCGGCGGGTGCCCCCCGGCCCCACCCTCCTGCTTCCCGAAAACCCGAGAGGACCCTCCCATGACCCTCACCGACCAGGCCGCCGGGCCGTCGAGCACCGCGCCAGCGGCTACCGCGCCGCCCCGGCAGACCCTGCCCGCCGAGGAGCGCCACGCGGCCGAACTCGCCTTCCTCGCCGCACAGGACACCGGACCCCGCCCGCCCGGCTGGGCGCTCACCCCCCGCGCCGTGGTCACCTTCGTCTGCGGCAGCGACGGCGTGGAGCTCGCCCTGCCCAAGCGCCGCGCCGGACTCCCCGCCAAACTGGCCATCGCCCCCAAGTTCGTCGGCGAACGCGCCCTCGTCGAGCGCTGCGTCGTCACCCTCGCGGGGGAGCGCGGCCTGCTGCTGACCGGTGAACCCGGGACCGCCAAGTCGATGCTGTCCGAACTGCTGGCCGCCGCCGTCTGCGGCACCAGCTCCCTCACGGTGCAGGGCACCGCCGGTACCACGGAGGACGCCTTCCGCTACGGCTGGAACTACGCCCTGCTGCTCGCCCAGGGCCCCAGCCGGCAGGCGCTCGTCGACTCCCCGGTGCTCTCCGCCATGCGGACCGGTCGGGTCGTGCGCGTCGAGGAGATCACCCGCTGCCTGCCCGAGGTGCAGGACGCTCTGGTGTCGATCCTGTCCGACCGGCGCGTCAGCGTGCCCGAACTGACCGCCACCGAGGATGCCGTGGTCTCGGCGGCCCCCGGGTTCACGGTCATCGCCACCGCCAACCTGCGCGACCGCGGCGTCTCCGAGATGTCCGCCGCCCTCAAGCGGCGCTTCAACTTCGAGACGGTCGCGCCGATCGCGGACGCGGACGCGGAGGCGACCCTGATCCGCCGCCAGGCCGTGGCCGCCGTGCAGCGGGCGGGCGCCGCGTTCGGAGTCGACGACGCCGTCCTCGACGCGCTCGTCACCGTCTTCCGGGACCTGCGCTCGGGGCGCTCGGCGGAGGGCTGGGACGTGGAACGCCCCGGTACGGTCATGTCCACCGCCGAAGCCGTCCAGGTGGCCGCTTCCCTGGGGGTCGCCGCGGCGTACTTGCCGGGCGGCGACGTCCTGGACCTGCTGCCGGGGCACCTGCTGGGTGTGGTCCGCAAGGACGACCCGGCGGACCACGGCCGCCTGCTGGGGTACTGGGACGGCCCCGTCCGCCGCCGCGCCGAGGACGGCTCGGCGATGTGGCGCCGCCTGTGGGACCTGCGCGGGAGCCTGCGATGACGAGGTCCCGCCCGGCCGCGGCCGCGGCGCCCGCCCGCCCGGTTTTGGCGTCCGGCTCCCGGTCAAGGGCCGCCACCGGGGCGGCGGAGGCCGACACGGACGCGGGGGCCGGTCCGCGGGCCGTGGTGGACGCGCTCGCCGCGTCGCGCGAGCCGTACCTGCTGGGAGTGCGCCACCACAGCCCCGCCCTGGCCGCGGTGGTCCCCGCGCTGCTGGACGCGTCGGGGGCGGAGGTGGTCTGCGTCGAGCTCCCCGCCGACTTCCAGCCGTGGCTGGACCACCTGGCCGACCCGGAGACGGTCGCCCCCGTCGCCTTGGCGGGCACGGGCGTGGACGGCCGACTGGCGTTCTACCCGTTCGCGGACTTCTCCCCGGAGCTGGCGGCGATCCGCTGGGCGCGGGCCCGCGGTGTGGAGGTCCGCTGCTGCGACCTCCCGCTGTCGTCCCCGGCCTGGACGGACCCCTCTCCGGCCCGTCCCGACGCCCCCTCCCCGGCGCTGCCCCCGGGCGCGCCCGGGTCCCCGCAGCCCGCGGCTGCGGGCGCGGACCCGGCGGACCCGGAGGCGGACCGGTTTGCGGACCCGGCCACCGAGGCCCCGGCGCGGTCGCGGCGGAACTTCGCCGACGCCCTCGCCGCAGCCGGCACCGGCCGCTACGGCGACGACCTGTGGGACCGGGCGGTCGAGGTCCTGGCTCCCGGCTGCACCCCGGAGGCCGTCCGCCGCGCGGCCCTCGGCGTCGGCTGGGCCCTGCGCCAGGACGCCCCGGTCCCCGCCACGGACCTGGCCCGCGAGGCCTGCATGCGCGCGGTCCTCAGCGACGCCGCCGCCGGGGGCCGCCGGGTGGCGGCGGTGATCGGCGCCTTCCACGCCCCGGCTTTGACCGCACCCCTGCCGGCCGGATCCGGCGCAGCCGCGGCACCGGCCGCGGGGCACGGAGCGATCGCAGCCGCGGTCTCCCCGCCGGCCGGATCAGGGTCCCCGGTGGCCGTGTCAGACCACGGCGTACCGGCCGGCAGCGGCGCTCCCCGCGCCGACGGGATGCCCGCCGCGGGAGGGGGAGCGGTGGCGGACGGGGCCGTGGTGACCTCGTTCGTGCCCTACTCCTTCGACCTGCTCGACTCCCGCTCCGGTTATCCCGCCGGTATCCGCGACCCCCTCTGGCAGCAGGCCGTCCTGGACGCCGGCGGTGATCCCCGGCGGCTGCGCGACGCGGCGTCCGCCACCGTCGTCGGCATCTGCCGGGAGCTGCGGCGGGCCGGGCACACCGCCGGGACCGGGGAGGCCGCGGAGACGCTGCGGCTCGCCTGCGACCTGGCCGTCCTGCGGGGGCTGCCCGCCCCCGGCCGGGGCGAGCTCCTCGAAGCCGTGTCCACCGTGCTCGGCCAAGGCGAACCGCTGGGCCGGGGACGGGCGCTGGCCCGCGCCCTCGAAGCCGTGCTGATAGGCACCGGCCGCGGCCGGATCAGCCCCCGCGCGCCCCGCTCCGGACTCGGCCCCTCCGTCGAGTCGGAGCTCGCGGAGCTGCGGCTGCCCGGCCCCGAGGAACCGGCCGCGCGGGAGGTCCGCCTCGATCCGCTGCGCTCCGCGCTCGACGGACGCCGCGAGGTCCTCCTGCAACGCCTTCTCGTCTGCGGTTCCTCGTACGGGGAGCCCCTCGCCGTGGCCGCCACCGGCGACGGCGCCGCCCTCGGCACCAAGTGGCGCCTCCGCTGGACGCCCTCCGTCCCCGCCCGCCTCGACCTCGCCGGGGTCCGCGGGGTCACCGCCGCCCAGGCCGCGGCCGGGACCCTCCGGGACACCGCCCGGCGGGCCGCCGCCGACGGGGGTCCGACCCCCGCCCAGATCCTCGCCGGCCTGGCCGCCGCCGCGCGGTGCGATCTGCCCGAGCTGGTCGACGTACGGCTGGAGGAGGCCGCGGCCACCCTCCCGCAGACGGCCACCCTGCCCGAACTGCTGGAGGCCCTCGACCTGTTGGAGGGCCTGGCCCGCGGCCACCTGCCCGGCACCGGCGACGCGTCCCGTACCGCCGCCACCGTTCTCGCCGGTGAGCTGCTCGAAGCCGCCGTACGGTCCCTGCCCGGTCTGGCCGGCAGCGAGGACCCCGCCGACGCACGCGCCCTCGTGGCCCTGGCCGACCGCGCCGCCACCCGGCACCTGGGCCTGCGCATGGACACGGCCCTGGCGGAACTGGCCGCCACCGCCTCCCCTTTGATGCAGGGCGCCGCCCTGGCCGTACGGGTCCTCCTCGACCTCGACCCGGCCGCCCGGCTGGGCGACCGCGCCGCCGGCTGGATCGACAGCGCCTGCACCCCGGACGGCCGCCGCGCCCTGACCCGCCGGCTCGGCGGCGTCCTGGCCGCCGCCGGGCCCCTGCTGGCGTCCTCCGAGGCCGCCCTCACCCCGGTCCTGGACCGGGTCGACACCCTCGCCGACCAGGAGTTCCTGGACCGGCTCCCGGCCCTGCGCGGCGGCTTCGACGCCCTCGCGCCCGCCGCCCGCGACCGGCTGCTCGGCACCGTCACCGACCGGCTCGGCGACCGCGTCGACGTGTCCCTCGACGCGTCCCCCGCCCTGCTCGCACTCTGGGCCGCCGCGGACGCCGCCGGTGCCGCCGCCGTCAAGGGACTCCCGCTGCCACGGCGCGACACGCCGCCCCCGCCGCGGGATGCGGGGCCGGCGGCCACCGCCTCGCGCGGACCCGTCCCCGTACCGGAGGACCGCAGGCTCGCCCCCGCCGACCGCTGGCGGCTGCTGCTCGGCCGCCGCCGCGACCAACTGCCGTCGGGCGCACGCCGTTACGCCCATGCCCTGGACGAGCTGTACGGCGCCGGCCGCGGCGAGGGCGCCGCCGACCTCGACTCCGGTGCGGGAGGCGGCGCCGGCGCGGGAGGGGGCCAGGAGGCCTCCTTCCCCACGGCGCGGGAGTGGGCGCAGGAGCTGGAGGCCCTGTTCGGGGCCGACGTACGCGAGGAGGTGCTCGCCGAGGCCGCGGATGCGGGCCGCGCCGACGTACTGACCCAGCTCGACCCGCAGGCCGTACGTCCCTCCGTGGAGCTGCTGAGCTCCGTGCTCTCCCTCGCCGGGGGCATGCCCGAGGCCCAACTCGCCCGGCTGCGGCCCCTGGTGCGGCGGCTCGTCGACGAACTCGGCAAGGAGCTGGCCACCCGGCTCCGCCCGGCGCTCTCCGGCCTCGCCGGCCCGCGCCCCACCCGCCGTCCCGGCGGCCCGCTCGACCTGGCGCGGACGCTGCGGGCCAACCTCGCGCACACCCGCCGCCTCCCCGACGGCAGGACGGTCGTCGTCCCCGAACGGCCCGTCTTCAGCACGCGTATGAGTCGTGAGGCCGACTGGCGGCTGATCCTCGTCGTCGACGTGTCCGGCTCGATGGAGGCCTCCGTCATCTGGTCGGCCCTCACAGCGGCCGTACTCGGCGGTGTACCGACCCTGTCCACCCACTTCCTCGCCTTCTCCACCCAGGTGGTGGACCTGACCGACCGGGTCGAGGACCCCCTCTCGCTCCTGCTGGAGGTGCGGGTCGGCGGCGGTACGCACATCGCCGCGGGCCTGGCCCACGCCCGTTCCCTGATCACCGTGCCGAGCCGCACGCTCGTCGTCGTGGTCAGCGACTTCGAGGAGGGCGGCCCGATCGGCGGCCTCCTCGGAGAGGTACGCGCCCTCGCCGCCTCCGGAGCCCATCTGCTGGGCTGCGCCGCGCTCGACGACTCCGGTACGCCGCGGTACTCGGTCCCCGTCGCGCGCCAACTCGTCGCCGCCGGGATGCCGGTGGCCGCCCTCAGCCCCCTTGCCCTCGCCCGCTGGGTGGGCGACCGCCTCCGTGGAGAAGCCCGTTGAGCACCGACCACCTGCCGCCGCAGCCGCAGCCGCAGTTGCCGCCCGTCGCCCCCGAGGTCCTCGCCGAAGCCGTGGAGAGCCTCACCGCCCGGCTGCGCAAGAAGCTCGACGCCGCGATCGCGGGCTGCGCCGACGGTGCCGAGGCGGGGTCCGACGGCAGCGTCACCGTACGCTTCGGCGAGGACGCCCTCGTCACCCTGCGGCCCGGTCCGGACGGCACCGTCGCCACCGCCGAACAGGCGCAGTGCAGCTGCCTGCTGGCCCCCCGCTGCCTCCACCGCACGGCGGCCCTCGCCGCCTCCCCCCTCGCCGCCCCCACCCCGTGGCCCGACCCGGACCACGAGGGGGAGCCCGGTCCCGACCCCTCCCTGCCGGAGACCGTTCCCCCGCGACCGGATGCCGCTCCGAGGCCCGGCCCCGGTCCGGTGAGCGGTTCCGGCCCGCAGGCCGGTTGGGGCGCGACGCCCGGCGCCCGCTCGGGGCCGCAAGGAGGCCCGGGCTCCGGGCTGGAGCCCGGCTCCGGCTCGGAGCCCGGGCCGGGTGGCGACCAGGTGCGCGGGACCGGTTCCGGCGAGGGCTTCGGCCGGCCGCGGGACCCCGGGGCCTACCGAGCGGGGCAGGAGGCGGGCCATCCGGGCGGGGCGACGCAGACGGCGCCCGCGCTCAGCGGGGCGCAGCTGCGGGCCGCCGGCGGGCTGTGGCAGGCGGCGGCCGAGGCCCTGGCCGCGGGCGTCACCGCCGGTGGTGCGGTGGTCCAGGCCGAGCTGCTGCGGGCCGGCCACACCGCCCGCCTGGCAGGGCTGCCGCGGGCCGAGGCCGCCGCGCTGCGGGTCGTGCGGGGGCTGCGCGCGGCCCGCGAGCGCAGCGGCGGCCACCGGCTCGCGGAGCTCACCTCCGCCCTCCGCGAACTGCTGTACACCGCCGGGCTGCTGGCCTCCGGCGCGGCCGGCCCCGAACTCACCGGCACCGTCCGCCGCGCCTACCGGCCCGGCGGCAGCCTGCGCGTGTACGGCCTGTGCCGCGAGCCCGTGCTCTCCGCCACCGGATACGGGGGAGTGGTCACCCACCTCATGGGCTCCGACGGCGCCGCCTACTCGGTCTCCGACGTGCGCCCCGGCGGCCTGGCCCGCGCCCGGGGCGCAGGATCCGCCCCGGTGGCGCTCGGCGGTGCCACCCTCGACCATGCGGGCCTCGCCCGCGGTGGCCTGCGCATCGCCGGGGCCACCGTGTCCCCCGACGGCCGCCTCGGCGCCGGACGCGGGGTGCAGGCGACACCGCTGCGCGGAGTCCCGTGGACCGGGGAACCGGCGGCAGCCCTGTTCGCCCGGCCGGCGGCGGAGGCGGTGGCCGCCCAGTCGGCCGACCCCGACCGTGATGTCGCCCCGGAGGCGGAGGAGGGGCCCCGGCTCCTGGGCTGCGAGGTGCGCGTCGTGGGAGCCTGCGGCGAAGACCTCCTGGTCCGCGAGACCCGCGAGGACGGCCCGCTGCTCCGGCTGCGCGCCGCCCACCCCCACCCGGAGCTCCCGTACACGGACAACCTGCGCCGGATCGCCGCCCGCCCCGGACTGGTGATCCGCGTGCTGGGCCGGCCCGACCTGGACCGGGCCGCGACCCTGCGCCCGCTGGCGGTCGGCCCGGCGCCCGGTGCGGAGTACACCCTGCGGCTGCCCGAGGAGTGGCTCGGCCGCGCCGACCTCGGCTACGACCGGCTGCAGGGCAGCCACTTCCCGCCCGCCTCCGCCGGTCCGGACCCGACGGTTCCCGTCTCCGCCGGCCCGGACCCGCTGGCGGACTCCCCGTTGTGGCGGGTCCGCCGCCTGCTCGAAACCGGGGTCGCGGGCGGCCGTCGGGCCGTCGCCGAAGCGGCCCGCGGAGCCGAGCCGCTCGCCGCGAACGGTGCGCTCCGCCGGTCCGGGTTCACCGCGGCGGCGGAGTCGGCCGCCGCCCTCGCCGCCGAGGCGGACCGCCGCCCCCGCGACGCCTTCGGCCGCCTGGCCGACCCCTCGGCCGACGCCTACGCCTGGGCCTGGCTGGCCGCGGCGACGCACCTGGAGGCGGCCCAGCGCTCGCTCGTCGCCGCCTCCTGGAAGGAGACCCTGCCGTCGGCCTAGGCCCGGACCCGCGACACCGAGGTGTCCGGACGACCCGCCTCGCGCAGCCATGCGGCGAGGACGGTGAAGTCGGCGTCGGTGAGACCGAACGCGGGGTCGACCCGGTGGAGCAGGGCCGGGCCGGGGTGGTGGGCGGCCACCCACCGCCGGTCGGCGTCGGTGATCTCGTCGTCGATCCAGGCGAACGGGCGCCCCGCCGCCCGCTCGACGAGGGTGCGGGTCTTCCAGTGGAGTCCGCCCGCCTCCCCGGCCTCCGAGGTCTCGGCCCAGGACACCACCGGCAGCTCCGGCAGCCCGGCCCGGGGCCCGACCCACTCGTTCGCGTCGTCCCCCCACGTCGTCGCCCACACCAGCGCGCACGGCAGCGCCGCCAGCCGAGGTCCGAGCGAGGGGTCGATCCGGGCCACCAGCGGATGCGCGGAGTCCTCCCCGTACGTCGGGTAGCCGTACGGCCGTTGCTGCGGCGTGGCTCCGAAGGGGATGAGCGGGCCGTCGACGTCGAGGAAGAGAAGCGGCCGCGGCCGTCCTGCACCGGTCATCCTCCTCACGATAGTCGTCGCCCGGAGGCGGAACCGTGGCGGGCCCGATCACCTCTCCATGGTCGAGGGGGAGGACGATCGTGACGAAGAAAGCCGTATCCGCATCCGTATCCGTGTCCATGACCGGGTCCGCGGCCCGCAGAGCGGTGGCGGCGGCCTTGTTGTGCGCCGTACTGGCGGCCTGCGGGACCCGGCATGCCGGTGAGGCCGCCGCGCCGCCGCCCCCGGT
Organism: Streptomyces sp. NPDC043680; assembly: GCF_056436685.1. Classification (NCBI taxonomy): domain Bacteria; kingdom Bacillati; phylum Actinomycetota; class Actinomycetes; order Kitasatosporales; family Streptomycetaceae; genus Streptomyces; species Streptomyces sp. NPDC043680. The sequence goes on from NZ_JBWKCE010000004.1 coordinate 271,370, forward strand.
GCCTGCGCACGAGACGTGCGGCCTGGACCGCGATCTGACCACCGACGACGACGGCGCCGGCGCCGGAAACGCGGGCCCGCCCACCGATGAGGAGACGGGTTACGCGGGCCCGCCGACCGACGAGGAGACGGGCTACGCGGGCCCGCCCACCGATGAGGAGACGGGTTACGCCGGCCCGCCCACCGATGAGGGGACGGGCTACGCGGGCCCGCCCACCGACGAGGAGGCGGGTTACGCCGGCCCGCCCACCGACCCGGACGTGACCAACGGCGCGGGCCCCTGTGGTGGCGCCGGATGGTTCGACATGACCCGGGATTTCAACGCCTATTACGCCGAGCACCGCACAGCCGAGGACGGCTTCCTGCCCGCGCAGCCCGTCCGGCAGGCCAAGGTCCGTACGGCCGGCGGAGCCGGCGAGGCCGAGTTGACCTTCGCGACCCGCTCCGTCGGCAAGGGGGTCGGGGAGGACGCCCGCCGCCTGGCCCGGGTGTTCACCGCATGGCGGCAGCAGGTCTACGGGGACAAGGGCACGGTGTCGGTCCGGACGACGGGGGGCGAGGTCATCACCACCGCGCTCTGGTGACCGGCGCGCCCCCGCGGCCGGCACCGCACCGGCACCGGCCGCCTCACGGCCACCGCGCGTCCCACAGGTCGCACCGGTGTTCGGCGCGGGCATCCACGGTGCGGATCCCCCCTGCCCCGGGCGCCAAGGACACCACCGCCCGGCCGGGTCCGAAGCGCGGCCAGTCGGGCGCCCCGGCGGCCCGCGGCACACCGCTGCGCGCGAACCCGGTCCAATAGCCGATCATCCGGTCCGACAATTCCTGCTGCGGTCCCGTCAGCGGGACGCCCATGCTGAACAGGTAGGGCAGTTCGAAGCCGTGCGAAGCGCCGTACGGGAGGCCCACCACCTCCGGCAGGCCGGTGAAGTTCGGCGCGTCCCGATCACTGAACCGGTAGGCGTACGTCGGCACGTGCCGGGCCAGCGCCCGGCTGTCCCGCAGCGCCGGGCAGGTGAACGAGGCGTCGGACAGCACGGCGGCGAAGGCCAGCGCCGGCGTCGGGTACGCCCGCACGGCGTAGCGGGCGGCGATGGCGCGGGCGGCCGACGCACCGAAGGAGCGCTCCAACCGGGCCCGGTAGCCGGCCTCGTCGGCGACGGGGTAGGCAGCCAGGGTCTGACCCAGGAAGATCCGCATCTCGTCCCGGGTGGTGCCCTGGATCACCGGCACCCGGTGGAAGCGGCCCTGCTCCAGGGCCCGGCGCGGTTCCACCGGCAGCAGGGTGGTGCCGTAGGAGACGAGGGAGAAGTCCTGCATCAGCTCGGGGGTCGCGAGCCGTGCCGTGTCCAGCTCGCGCAGGCAGTCCAGCACGGCGGTCGGCTCCGCCCGGTCGCAGCCGAGCCGGCCTGCGGCGGCGACTCCCTTCTCCACCGTGCGCGGCTCGGGCACGAAGGGCTCGTACCTGCCCAGGGTGGGGAGCAGCGACCAGGGCGGCATGGTGGTCGAGCAGGAGCCGCTCTGCAGGACCGCCCGCTGGAAGAGGCCGCCCGAGGCCGGCGAGGTCAGGTGGGCGCAGACGCTGAGCCCGCCCGCTGATTCGCCGAACAGCGTGACGTTGTACGGGTCGCCCCCGAAGCCGGACGCGTTCGCCCGCACCCAGCGCAGGGCCGCCTGCTGGTCGGCCAGGGCGAAGTCGGGTGCCCCGCCGAGCGCCGGATGCCCGAACAGGCCGAAGACGCCGAGCCGGTAGTTGACCGTGACGACCACCGCGCCGCCCTGGAGGGCGAGCCGGTCCGGGCGGTAGAGGTCGCCGGCGCCGTTGGCGAAGCCGCCACCGTGGAACCAGACCAGGACGGGCCGCCGCTGCCCGTCCTGGGCCGCTGAGCGCGCGGGTGCCGGGTCGGGCCCGGTGACGTTGAGGTACAGGCAGTCCTCCGAGCCGGTCGGACCGCCCGGCCCGATCGGGGGCAGCTGCACACAGCGGGGCCCGGGCGCGCCGGCGTCGCGTACGTCCGCCCAGGGCGCCGCGGGCTCCGGCAGCCGCCAGCGCAGCCGGCCGGTCGGCGGTGCGGCGTACGGGATGCCCTCGAAGGTCAGGTGTCCGCCCCGGGCCCGACCGCGTACCGGCCCGCGATCGGTGACGACCACGGGGCCGTCCGCCGCAGTGGCCACCGGGCCGTCCGCCGCAGTGACCACGGGCCCGACCACCGATGCGGGCACGGGGCCCTCTGCCGCTGCGGCCGTCGGCCCTGCGCCGACGGCGGCGGCCGGCCAGAGCGCGAGCAGGCACAGCGCCGTGATGCCGCGCCGGACCAGATCCACCGAAGGCACGTTGACGCCCTTTCACCGGGTCTGCCTTGCCGAATTCCGCGGTGAGGTTACCCGCGGGCAGGGGCTTCCCAACCGTGGTGCGGCGCGTTAAGGTCCCCGCAACCCGATACCTAACGACGTTAGATTTATGGGCCCTCCCCGCCGGACGGCGCCACCCGGCCGCCGCCGGCCTCATCCCGAGGAGTCATGTCATGAACCTGCCGCAAATGTCCCGGCGTGCCTTCGGTGCCGCCGCCCTCTCCGCCGCAGCCGTCCCCCTGCTCGGCGGCCGCGCCTTCGCCACCCCCGCCGAGGACCCGCACCACGCGCCCGCCGAATGGGAGCCGCACTCCGGCTGCGTGATGGCCTGGCCCTGGGACAAGACGGTCGGCTGGGGCTCGCTGCTCGGCAGTGTCCAGGCCGAGATCGCCGGCATCGCCAAGGCCATCGCCCGCTATGAGACCGTCACCATGGTCGCGGAACCGGGCAGGGCGGCGCAGGCGCAAGCCCAGTGCGGCAGCACGGTGACGGTCACCGAGTACCCGGTCAACGACTGCTGGACCCGCGACACCGGACCGGTCTTCGCCGTGAACGCCGCCAGGACCCACCGGATCGGCCTGGACTTCGGCTTCAACGGCTGGGGCAACAAGTACCCCTACGACAAGGACGACCTCCTGCCGGTGGGCGTCTGTACGTACCTGGGCGACACCCGCAAGCCGGTCGACATGGTCCTGGAGGGCGGTTCCGTCATCACCGACGGGCAGGGCACCCTGATCACCACCGAGGAATGCCTGCTCAACCCCAACCGCAACCCCGACATGAGCCGCGCCCGGATCGAGTCCGTGCTGCTCGCGGCGTACGGGGCGAGCAAGCTGATCTGGCTCCCGTACGGCCTCGCCGGCGACACCATCACCAACGGCCACGTCGACCTCGTCGCCGCCTACCTCGGCCCCGCCAAGGTGCTGTTGCACACCCAGCCCGACCCGGCCGGCCCCAACCACGCCCGGATGGCGGCCAACAAGGCGGTGCTCGACGCCGCGACCGACGCGTGCGGGCGCCCCTTCAACGTGGTGGAGATGCATCACCAGCCGCACTTCCGCCACAACGGCCTGATGGTGGAGACCTTCAGCTATACGAACTACTACCTGACGAGCGGCAGCGTCGTCGTCCCCACCTCAGGCGAACCGGCGGACTCCCTCGCCCTCGCCCAGTTCGCGACGCTCTTCCCCGGCCGCGAGGTCGTCGGCACCCCGGCGCGCACCCTGGCCTGGGGCGGCGGCGGCGTCCACTGCGTCACCCAGCACGTCCCGCGGGTGACCTGCTAGCGGGTGGCCCGCCGGCGGCGTTGCAGCGCGCCGCGTACGAAGGCTGCCTGGCCGGCGTGCTGGAGGTCGTCGGCCAGGACGCTGACCAGGCGCACTCCGAGCGTGACCGGCGGGTCCCAGCGCTCGTCGACGACACGGTTCAGGTCGGCGGCGGCCAGACCCCGCAGGAATCCGAGGCTCTGCTCGTGGACCGCGTCGAAGTACCCCAGCAGCAGCTCGCCCGAGTCCACCCGGACCGAACCCACCTGCCGCGAGCTGTGGCCGAAGCCGGTGGCGTCGGCGGGCAGGGGCAGCGCGAACCGGGTCACCCAGTCCTGGGCGTGCCACACCTGTTCCCGGCCCGAAGCGTCCGCCACGTGGTCGTCCTGCACCCGGGTCAGATGCCACACCAGCCAGGTGATCGAGTTGGCCCCCGCATCGGTCCGGTCGTTCAACTCCTCGGCCGAGAGCCCCTCGACCACCTCGTGCACGACCTCCCGGATCCGCCCGTACCCGTCGGCCAAGACCTCCGTCGCCTTCATCCACCGTCCCCATACGTGTTCATGTGCACCTGTACGTACGGCATCGGCCGGGGCGCTGCCACCGGCCGATGCGTGCTGCGCGGGACCCGCACTACATGGGATCCATACCCCGGTCGTCGATTTTGCTCTCCTGCTTGCTCTGCTCCTCCAGCCGCCGGGCCTTCTCCTGGAGCCTCCGGCGCTCTTCCGGGTCGGTGGAGCGCTCCGCCGCCTTGTTCAGCTCCTGCGCCTTCTCGCGCAACTGCCGGGAACGGCCCTGGGAATCACCTGCAATGCTCATGCTCACTCCTTGGGGGTGTGGGGGAAAGACGGGCGGAACCAGCGAAACAGCAGCGCCGCGGCTGCGCATCTCGAAGCGTCACCGGGCGTGACGCCACCCTGAGGGATCCCCCGTTCGCCCGCCCCGAGTGGCGCGGCGGTGCGGGCTGCCGCTGAATGTGACCAAGCGCGCGGGTGTGCCCGCTCCCGTCCCCGCCGCGTCTAGTGCTGTGGCCGGGAAGGTTGGCCGGGTCGCGTTGTCCGGTGCGGTGCATCGCAAGGCGGAGGCCCGCGGCTCGTACTGGACGTACTTGCGCGGTCCGACAACGGAGCGAGGTGCCGTGCCGGGCGGCGCGACCCGGTGGACCCTTCCGGTCACAGCACTAGGCGAGCAGGTTCACGGCCCGCGTGAACAGCCAGGGCATGCGGGCGGCCGCGGGCACGATCCGTCCCGCGAGCCGGGGCTGTTGACGCGCCCAGAGCAGGGAGGCGGTGAGCGCACGATAGCTGCGTGAGAGGTCCCGCCAGGCCCGTTCGTACGCCTGCGGCCGGCCGGCCCGTACACAGCGGACCAGTTCGCCCGCGGCGGTCAGAGCCAGGGTGAGCCCCTCACCGGTCAGCGCATCCACGTACCCGGCGGCGTCCCCGACGAACAGCACGCGCCCCGCGACCCGTACCCGGGCCCGCTGGCGCAGTGGCCCGGCCCCGCGCACCGGCGTCTGGGCCGAGGCGGGCAGGCGCGCCGCCAACAGCGGGAAACGGCCGAGCTGCTCCTCGAAGGGTGCGCGGTCCCCGGTGAGGACCGCCACGCCCACGCGCCCGGGCCCGAGCGGGGTCACGTACGCCTCGCACCGCTGCGACCAGTGCACCTCGACCAGCTCGCTCCACGGTTCCACCGCGTAGTGGCGGCGCAGCCCGTAGCGGGCGGGCCGCCCCGGCGCGGGCGGCGCCGACAGGCCCAGGCTCCGCCGGACGGGGGAGTGCAGGCCGTCGGCGGCCACGAGGTAGCGGGCGCACAGCCCGGCGGCGCCGACCCGGTCCTCGTCCTGGCGGACCTCTCCCGCGCGCCGGGCGAGCACCCGTACGCCCAGCCGGGCGGCGCGGTCGGCCAGCGCGGCGTGCAGGACCGTACGGCGGATGCCCAGGCCGGGGCCGGAGTGGAACCGCCCCTCCGCGTGCCGGCCGGTCATCCCGTCCAGGTAGCGGATCCCGTGGAACGGACGGCCGGGCACGGACAGGCCCAGCTCCGCCAGACGGCGTACCGCCCCCGGCATCAGCCCTTCCCCGCACGCCTTGTCGATGGGGGTGGGGCGGGGCTCCAGGACCACCACCTCCATCCCGGCCAGCGCTCCGTGCACGGCCGTGGCCAGCCCGGCCGGGCCGCCCCCGACCACCAGCAGGTCGATCACCGGGCGCCGTCCTCGGCCGGCACGGCCGCGCGGCGCGCCGGCGCCGTATCGGCGAGAGCGGCCTCCTCGCAGCGCACGCGCACCCTCAGCAGCAGCAGGTTCAGCACGCCGAAGCCCAGCGCCGTCACCCATGCCGTGTGCACCAGCGGCAGCGCCGCGCCCTCCACCACCACGGCGGCGTAGTTGGGATGGCGCAGGAAGCGGTACGGGCCTGCCGCCACCAGCGGCAGCCCGGGCACCACCAGCACCCGGGTGTTCCAGCGCGGGCCGAGGGTGGCGATGCACCACCATCGCAGGCCCTGGGCCGCCACGGCCAGGGCGAGGGCGGTCCAGCCCAGCGCGGGCAGGAACGGACGCGGCGCGGCGAGCGGTTCGACCACGCAGGCGAGCAGCAGCGCGGTGTGCAGGGCCACCATGGGCGGATAGTGGCCCCGGCCGTACTCGCGGGCGCCGCGCGCCAGGCTCCAGGCCGTGTTGCGGCGGGCGACGGCGAGCTCGGCTAGCCGCTCGACGGCCACGAGCCCGACCAGCAGCAGGTACGGGGTCAGGGTCGCGGCCGTCGACAGGGCGAGGGAAGGCAGTGCGGGCACGGCGGGCGGGACGGGCACGGCGGCCAGGAAGGGCACGGCGGACGGGAAGGCCATCGGACTCACCAGCGCAGCAGGACGAGTTCGCAGGCGAAGCCCGGTCCGAAGGCGACCATCAGCCCCACTGCGCCGGGCGGGGGCGGGCCGGCCGCCTGGATCCCGCTCAGCACGTGCAGCACCGAGGCCGAGGACAGGTTGCCCGCGGACGCCAACGAGCGGCGGCTCGCGCCGAAGGCCGAGCCCGGCAGGGAGAGCGCGTCGGCCAGTACGTCGAGGATCTTCGGGCCGCCGGGATGGACGATCCAGGCGTCGACGTCCGAGGGCTTGAGGTCGTGTCCGGCGAGGAAGCCCTCCACGTCCCCGGCCACGTGCAGCCGGACCAGGTCGGGCAGTTCCCGCCCCAGCACCATCCGGAACCCCCAGTGGCCGATGTCCCAGCCCAGCAGGCCCTCGGTACCGGGATAGAGGTGGCTGCGCGCGGCCACGACCGAGGGCCCGGGGGCCGTGCGGTGCAGCGGATGGCCCCGGCCCACCGCGAGCAGGGCACCGGCCCCGTCGCCGAAGAGGGCGCCGGCCACGAGGTTCGCGGGCGACGTGTCGGCGGGCTGGAGGGTGAGCGAGCACAACTCGGTGGAGAGCATGAGCGCCGCGTGGTCCGGGCGTCCCGCCAGGTAATCGTGCAGGTGGCCGAGGGCGGCCGCGCCGCCCGCGCAGCCGAGCCCGAACAGCGGCAGGCGCCTCACATCGGGGCGCAGCCCCGCGCGGGCGGCGAGGCGGGCCTCCAGCGAGGGCGTCGCGAGCCCGGTCACCGTCGTCGACATGACCAGGTCGACCTCGTGCGCCGCCACCGAGGCTCCGGCCAGCACGGATTCCAGGGCGCGGGCGCCCAGTTCCTCGGCCGTCGTGAGGAAGACGGCGTTCGCCGTGCCGAAGTCGTTCGCCGGGCCGTACCGGTCCAGCGGAAGCGCGAGGTGGCGCGTCTCGACCCCCACCGACGCGTGGAGCCGGTGCAGACGGGCCGAATCGGCCGGTGACGGCATGAAACGGGAGAGTGCCGCGGTGATCTCGCACTGGGGGTAGCGGTGGGGCGGGAACACACTGCTCACTGCCATGACACGGGTCATTGCCCCAACATAGGGAATAACTGACATTTCCCAAGGAATCCCGTGAATCGGGCGCGGCGCCGTCCCCGACCCGGGCTTAGCGTGGTGCCGTGCAGCAGACCCCCACCGCCGCACGGCCCGTTGAGGGTGCGCGGCCCGGCCTCGCCGGGCTGCGGCCGCCCGTCGCCGGCGCCGTCGCCCTGCTCAAGACCTGCCACCCGCTGCCCGCGGCCGCCGTGACCCTCTTCACCGCTGCCCTGGCCGCAGCCGTCGGCCGGGACCTGCCCGGGTCGGCGTTCACCGTGGCCGCGGTGGCCGCGGGGCAGCTCTCGGTGGGCTGGTGCAACGACCGGGTGGACCTGCGCCGGGACCTGATGACCGGCCGGAGGGACAAGCCGCTGGCCGCGGGGGCGGTGCGGCCCGGCGCGGTGACGGCCGCCGCGTTCACCACCCTGCTGCTCTGCGTGCCACTGTCGCTGGCCGCCGGAGTCCCGGCCGGCTGCGCGCACCTGTGCGGGGTGGCCGCCGCCTGGGCGTACAACCTCCGGCTGAAGCGCACCGCCTGGTCCTGGTTCCCGTACGCCCTCGCCTTCGGGCTGCTCCCCGCTTTCGTCACGCTGGGCCTGCCCGGTACGCCCTGGCCGCCGGCCTGGCTCACGGCCGCGGCCGCCCTGCTCGGAGCGGGGGCGCACGTCGCCAACGTACTGCCCGACCTCGACGACGACCTGGCCACGGGAGTGGCGGGCCTGCCGCACCGGCTCGGGGCGCGGCGTGCGGCCGCCTTGGGAGGACTGCTGGTCCTCGGCTCCACCGCGGCCCTGGTGCTCGGGCCTCCGGGCCGCGTAGGCCCGTACGGCTGGGCCCTGCTGGCCGTGACGGCCGCGGCGGTGCTCGGCACGAGCGGCCGCCGCGGCCGGGTGCCCTTCCTGGCCGTACTGGCGGTCGCCGCCGCCGACGTGACCCTGCTGCTGGTCCGCGGCGCCGGGCTCTTCCCGGCGGTCTGAGGCCCGGTCAGGCCGCTGCCGCGGCGGAGGGCGGCCGGCGGGTGCGGGTCCAGGTGAGGAGGTCGTCCAGCGGCCAGGTGTTGACGATGCGTTCGACCGGCACCCCGCACTCCGCGGCCCGTTCGCAGCCGTTCAGCTGCCAGTCCAACTGGCCGGGGGCGTGGGCGTCCGTGTCGACGGCGAACAGCGTGCCCGTCTCGACCGCGAGCCGCAGCAGCCGCCGGGGCGGGTCCAGGCGTTCGGGGCGGCTGTTGATCTCCACCGCGGTCCCGGACTCCGCGCACGCGGCGAAGACCGCTTCGGCGTCGAACTGCGACTCGGGGCGGCCCCGCCCGGTCACCAGTCGGCCCGTGCAGTGGCCGAGGACGTCCATCAGCGGATTGCGTACGGCCTTCAGCAGCCGCCTCGTCATCGCGGGCGACTCCATCCGCAGCTTCGAATGGACGGAGGCGACGACGACGTCCAGTTGGTCCAGCAGCTCCGGATCCTGGTCGAGCGTGCCGTCGAGCAGGATGTCGCACTCGATGCCGGTGAGCAGCCGGAACGGCGCCCACGTCTCGTTCAGCTCCGCCACCACGGCCAGCTGCTCGCGCAGCCGCTCCGCCGAGAGCCCCCGGGCGACGGTCAGGGTCGGCGAATGGTCCGTGAGCACCGCCCACTCGTGGCCCAACCCGGCCGCGGCGCGCCCCATGGCCTCGATCGGGCTGCCGCCGTCGGACCACTCGGAGTGCAGATGGCAGTCTCCGCGCAGGGCCGCCCGCAGCGCACGGGCTCCCGGGGTGGCCGGCGGGCCCTCGGGGTGCGCGGCGACCTCGTCCTCCAGCTTCTGCAGGTACGACGGGACGGCTCCCGCGAGCGCCTCCCGGACGGCCTGGCCGGTCTTGGGGCCGATGCCCTTCACCGCCTCCAGAGAGCCGGCGGCCACCCGTTCGGCCACTTCGTCCTCTCCCATGCGGACCAGGGCTGCCGCCGCCGTGCGGAAGGCCTGCACCCGGTACGTGGGCGCCTGCCCGCGCTCCAGCAGGAAGGCGATCCGCTCCAGCGCCGCCACCGGGTCCATCGGGGCACCTCCTCGTACCGGCGGTTCGGACACCCGCGCCACGCCACCAGTGTGACCGGGGGCTCCAAGGATGTCCTGGGGAGGCCATAAGTTCAGCTTATGGGATTATAAGCCGGGCCCGGGTGCTCGCTTAGGGTGCCCTTAGCTTAGTGTTCCCCTTGATCCATTTTTGTCGGTCGAAGGGAACTTGTCATGCCTCGCCCCCTGCGGGTAGCAATCGTCGGTGCCGGCCCTGCCGGAATCTACGCCGCCGATGCGCTGCTGAAGTCCGAGGCCGCCGCCGAGCCGGGCGTCTCCATCGACCTCTTCGAGCGGATGCCCGCCCCCTTCGGCCTGATCCGGTACGGCGTCGCCCCCGACCACCCGCGGATCAAGGGCATCATCACCGCCCTCCACCAAGTGCTCGACAAGCCGCAGGTCCGCCTCTTCGGCAACGTGGACTACCCGAACGACATCAGCCTCGACGAGCTGCACGCCTTCTACGACGCCGTGGTCTTCTCCACGGGCGCGACCGCCGACCGCGCGCTCGCCATTCCGGGGGTCGACCTCGACGGCTCCTTCGGCGCCGCCGACTTCGTCTCCTGGTACGACGGCCACCCCGACGTCCCGCGCACCTGGCCGCTGGAGGCCGAGAAGGTCGCCGTGCTCGGCGTCGGCAACGTCGCCCTCGACGTCGCCCGCATCCTCGCGAAGACGGCCGACGAGCTGCTGCCGACCGAGATCCCGCCGAACGTGTACGAGGGCCTGAAGGCCAACAAGGCCCTCGAAGTGCACGTCTTCGGCCGCCGCGGCCCCGCCCAGGCCAAGTTCAGCCCCATGGAGCTGCGCGAGCTGGACCACTCGCCGAACATCGAGGTCATCGTCAACCCCGAGGACATCGACTACGACGAGGGCTCGATCGCCACCCGCCGCTCCAACAAGCAGGCCGACATGGTCGCCAAGACCCTGGAGAACTGGGCGATCCGGGACATCGGCGAGCGGCCGCACAAGCTGTTCCTGCACTTCTTCGAGTCGCCCGTCGAGGTGCTCGGCGAGGACGGCAAGGTCGTCGGCCTGCGCACCGAGCGCACCGAACTCGACGGCACCGGCAACGTCAAGGGAACCGGCCAGTTCACCGACTGGGACGTCCAGTCCGTGTACCGGGCCGTCGGCTACCTCTCGGACGAACTGCCCAAGCTGCCCTGGGACGTGGACACCGGCACCGTCCCGGACGAGGGCGGCCGCGTGATGCAGGGCGGCGAGCACCTGCAGTCGACGTACGTCACCGGCTGGATCCGGCGCGGCCCGATCGGGCTGATCGGCCACACCAAGGGCGACGCCAACGAGACGGTGGCCAACCTCCTCGCCGACCACGCGGGCGGGCGCCTGCAGACGCCGGCCACGCCCGAGCCGGAGGCCGTCGACGCCTTCCTCGCCGAGCGGAGCGTCCGCTACACGACGTGGGAGGGCTGGTACCGGCTCGACGCGGCCGAGAAGGCGCTGGGCGAGCCCCAGGGGCGCGAGCGCGTGAAGATCGTCGAGCGCGAGGACATGCTGGACGCGAGCGGAGCCTGATCTCGGGCCGGGGAGTCCGCCGTTGCCTGGTCCTGCCCCGCGGGGGCAGGACCAGGCCGGAACGGTCAGTGCGGCAGGCCGCCCGTACGGGGGATCGGCCGGCCGGGGCGGAATGCCGGGCGGCGCCGGGCGGTTCGAAGCAAGGCGGCACCCCGCGCAACCGCGCGACACCGGCCACCCTGCACGCACGGGAGAGCTCATGAAGATCGGCATCATCGGCGCAGGCAACATCGGCGGCAACCTCACCCGCCGCCTCACCGCCCTCGGGCACGAGGTGCGCGTGGCCAACTCCCGGGGCCCCGAGACCCTGGCCGACCTGGCCGCGGAGACCGGCGCGACCCCGGTCACGGCCGCGGAGGCCGCCCGCGGCGCCGAGGTCGTCGTGGTCACCGTCCCCCTGAAGAACGTACCGGACCTGCCCAAGGGGCTCTTCGACGGGGCGGCGAAGGACTTCGTCGTCATCGAGACCGGCAACTACTACCCGAAGCGGCGCGACGGCCGCATCGCCGGCATCGAGGACGAGGGCCTGACCGAAAGCCGCTGGACCGAGCAGCAGCTCGGGCACCCCGTGGTCAAGGCCTTCAACGGCACCTACGCCCAGGACCTCATCGACCGGCCCCGCCCGGCCGGCGACCCGGACCGGATCGCCGTCCCGGTGGCCGGCGACGACGAGAAGGCCAAGGACACCGTCCGGGCCCTCATCGACGAACTCGGCTTCGACTCGGTCGACGCGGGCGGACTCGACGACTCCTGGCGCCAGCAGCCCGGCACCCCCGTCTACGGGCTGAGGGCGGGCGCGGCCGAGGTCGCCAAGGCCCTCACCGAAGCCTCCCCACTCCGCCAGGAGGACTTCAAGGCCTGACCACCCCCCGCCCGGAAGCCCCACCCCCGGCCCTGCGCAGCCGCCCCGGCCCGGGGCGGCCTCCGGGCGGTCGGCCTGACGGCCGTGCTCGCGGAGCCGGCCCGACAGTTGGGACTCGCGGCTCGGCCCGGCCACCCAGGCCTTGTCGCCCGCGCCGCGCAGTCGGCCCGACGACAGCCTGCGCCCTGTAGGGGGCGGGGTGTCGGGAACCGTGACCGAAGTGTCATCCCCCGGCGCCGCCCGTCGCGGGGGCGTCCTGTTACGGTCCTGGCCTCACGGGAGCCGTAGGAGGGCCACCAGCATGTACGTCAGACCCGGTCTGCTCATCGCCTCGGCGGTGCTGGCGGCGAGCCTCACCGCCTGCACCGGGCAGTCGCACACCAAGACCGGGTCGGCCGCTCCCGCGCCGTCGCCGACCGGCACACCCTCCGTCTCCGCTACGCCCCCGCCGACCACCTCCCCGTCCGCTTCCGCCTCCGTGCAGGCGCAAGCCCCCTCGTCCACACCCTCGGCCGCCGCGGCCCGGCCCGCGGCCCCGGCGCCGGCCGCCGCCCCGGCGACGCGGCCGGCCCTGTCCGTGGACACCGCGGGCGGTCGGCTGAACCTCGTACGCGGCGGCCCCGCCCAGGAGTTCACGGTCACCCTGCGGGGCGGCAGCGGCCAGGCCTACCGGCACCTGCTGGTGGCCTTCCAGATGGAGCCGCTCCCCGGCTCCCCCGGGGACCTGCCCGGACCCGCCGACCCGTACGTCCTGGAGCGGCGCGACCCGGCGACCGGCAGCTGGCGCCGCGTGGACCTGCGCATCGCCACCGACGTACTGCCCGCCGACCGCTACGAGGGCGGGACCGCCCTCGGCCAGGGCGCCGTCCGCACCGAGCGCTACCGGCTGCGTGCCACCGTCACCGCCCCGACCGGCAGCAGCCCGCTCATGGTGTACGCCGTCGACACCGACCACGCCGAAGGCGGCCCAGCAGCCCGGTCCTCGCTCGCGCACACGACCCGGCGTCTCGTCTGACTCCCGTTCCCTCCCGGCAATCCGGCGCACGTCCATCGTCTCCGGCACCGCGCGGACCCCGCGCCGCCGGCGAAGCGGGCGTGAGGCTCAGCCCGCGTTCCCCCGCGGCGGACTGCTGGTCGGTGGAGAGCAGGAAGAAGCGGCAGTGCGCGTACCGCGCCTTGAGGTGCTCCATCAGCGCGCGGCCGATGCCCTGCCGGTGGAACCTGGGGTTCACCAGCAGGTCCTGGACGTATCAGATGTGCTCGTCGTCGGACACCGTCCAGGCCGAGCCCCAGCAGCACGCCTGCCTCGTAGCGGGCCGTGATGACAAGGTGGGAGTCTTCGAGGCCGCGGCACAGCTTGTCGACGTCGCAGGTGTGGCCCACCCAGGCGACGGAGTCGTAGAGCTCGAACACCTCCGTCGGGTCGAAGGCGCTCTCCTCGGCGATCAGCATGGATGTCCCCTCCCGTCCGGCCGTCGGCCCGTCCGCACGGCTCCCCCTGGTGGATCTTGTCAGACGGCCGCGGCGAGGGCCCCGGAGGCTCGATAGGCTCCGGGGTGGGACGTGAGAGAGGGGAACGACGTGCGGGTGCTGCGGGCCGGTGCGCGGGTGGCCGTGCCGTGGAAGAACGGCGGGGGAGTCACCCGGGAGATCGCCGCCTGGCCCGAGGGCGCCGGGACGGATGACTTCGCCTGGCGGGTGAGCCTGGCCGAGGTGGCCGCCGACGGGCCGTTCTCCGCGTTCCCCGGCGTCGAGCGCACGCTCACCCTGGCCGAGGGCGCCGGCATGCACCTCAGCGTGGGCGGCGCCGCCCGCACCGTCGCCGAACGCCTCGCCCCGCAGGACTTCCCCGGCGACGTCCCGACCGGCTGCCGGTTGATCGACGGGCCCGTCGTCAACTTCAACGTGATGTACCGGCGCGGCAGCGCCCGCGCGGACACCGCCGTCGTCCGCGGCGTGCTCGCGCTCAGCGCCGCACCCCGCGAAACCCTGCTGGTGGTCGCCCTGCGCGGCTCGGCGGAACTCGACGCGGGCGAGGGGCCGCTCACCCTCGGCCCGTACGACGCGGCCCTGCTCACCGCCGGGTCCGGCTGCCGCCTCCGTACGGCCGGGCAGGCGGCCGTGGTCAGGCTGGCAGACCACCGCGCGCAATGACCCCGGCGTACCAGCGGCCGCTGTCCTTCACGGTGCGCCGCTGCGTCGCGAAGTCCACGTGGACGAGGCCGAACCGCTTGCTGTAGCCGTGGGCCCACTCGAAGTTGTCCAGCAGCGACCACACGAAGTACCCCCGCACGTCCGCTCCGTCCGCCATCGCCGCGTGCACCGCCGCCAGATGGCCGTGCAGGTATGCGATCCGGTCCGGGTCGTGCACCGCGCCCTCCGGGTCGGCGTAGTCGGCGTAGGCCGCGCCGTTCTCCGTGATCAGCAGCGGCACCCCCGGCAGCTCGTCGCGCAGCCGCGTCAGCAGCTCGTACAGTCCGCCCGCGTCCACCGGCCAGTCCATGGCCGTCCGCGGACCCGGCGCGGGCAGCAGGCGTACGTACGCCTGCGCGCCCACCCACGGCGAGGGCTCTGCGTCGCCGGGCGACCGCGGTGACGGTCCGGGCTCCGCGGCCGGGGCGGCGGCGACCAGCGTGGGGGAGTAGTAGTTGATCCCGAGCCAGTCGACGGGGGCGGCGGCCGCGGCCAGATCGCCGTCCCGGACGAACGACCAGTCGGTGAGCCCGGCCGTGTCCCGGACCAGGTCCTCGGGCAGACGTCCGTGGAAGACAGGGTCGAGGAAGATCCGGTTCCCGACCGCGTCGATGCGCCGGGCCGCGTCCAGATCGGCGGCGGACCCCGTGAGAGGGCGCACCGCGTGCAGGTTCAGCGTCAGCGAGACCGCTGCCGGGCGCGGCAGGACCGCGCGCACGGCAGCCGTGCCCAGGCCGTGCGCGAGGTTGAGGTGGTGGGCGGCCCGCAGGGCGGCGACCGGCTCGGTCCGGCCCGGGGCGTGGACGCCGGACGCGTATCCGAGGAAGGCCGCGCACCAGGGCTCGTTGAACGTGGTCCAGTCGTGCACCCGGTCCCCGAGCGCCGCTCCCACGATCCCCGCGTACTCGGCGAACCGCTCGGCCGTCTCGCGCCGGGGCCAGCCCCCGAGGGCTTCCAACTGCTGTGGCAAGTCCCAGTGGTAGAGGGTGGCGACCGGCCGGATCCCGGCCTCCAGCAGGGTGTCGACGAGCCGCCGGTAGAAGTCCAGCCCGCGCTGGAGCGCCGGGCCCTGGCCGGTGGGCTGGATCCGCGGCCAGGCGACCGAGAAGCGGTAGTCGCTCACGCCGAGCCGCTTCAAGAGGGCCACGTCCCCGGGCACCCGGTGGTAGTGGTCGGCCGCGATGTCTCCGGTGTCGCCGTTGAGCACATTGCCCGGGGCCCGGCTGAAGGTGTCCCAGATGGAGGGTCCGCGCCCGTCCGCCGAGGCGGCCCCCTCGATCTGGTAGGCGGCGGTGGCGGCGCCCCAGCGGAAGCCGGCCGGAAAACGCAGGGCCGCACCGGTCTGCGCACTCTTCCGCACATCCGTCCGCACATCTGTGTGTGCGTCCGTCTGCACTTCCGTCCGCGCATCCGTGGCGGCGTCCCCGAGCGCGAACGCGTCGGCAGTGGTCATGGAAGGACTCCTGGAGGGAGAGAAGGGGAAAGGAGGACCCGGCCCGGCGGTGCCCGTCAGCCCTTGACCGCGCCCTGCATGATGCCGCCGACGATCTGGCGGCCCAGTACGGCGAACACCAACAGCACCGGCAGGGTGCCGAGCAGGGTGCCCGCCATGATCACGGACTGGTCGTGGACGTAGCCGCCGCCCAGCTGACGCAGGGCGACCTGCACGGTCGGCTCCTGCGAGGAGAGCGCGACGATCGGCCAGAAGAAGTCGTTCCAGGCCGTCATGAACGTCAGCAGCCCCAGGACGGCCATGCCCGGGCGGGCGATCGGCACCACGACCGACCAGAAGATCCGGGCGTACGAAGCCCCGTCCACCCGGGCCGCCTCGATCAGCTCGTCCGGCAGCGACTGCGCCAGGAACTGCCGCATGAAGAACACGCCGAATGCCGAGACCAGTCCGGGCAGGACCACCGCCTGGAGCTGGTTCACCCAGTGCAGCTCGACGATCAGCATGAAGAGCGGGATCACCCCGAGCTGCGGCGGGATCATCATCGAGGCGACGACGGCACCGAGGAGCAACCCGCGACCGCGGAACCGCAGTTTGGCGAAGGCGAAACCGGCCAGCGTGGAGCAGAGCACCGTGCCCACGGTGATAGACGCGGAGACGATGAGCGAGTTGACCAGCGCCTTGCCGATCGCCGCCTCGTCCAATACCGCCTGGAGGTGTTCCAGAAGACGCGGGCCGGGGAGCAGCGCGGGCACCGGTCGCGCCAACTCGGAGTTCGAACGGCTCGCGGCGACCAGCGTCCAGTACAGCGGGAAGGCCGAGACCAGCACCGCGACGGCCAGGATCGCGTAGGCGACCCTCCCGCCACGCCGGGCAGCCGGGGCAGAGGTGCTCATCACCAGGCCTCCTGACCCGAACGGCGCCGGGCCAGCAGGGCGTTGACCCCGACCAGCACCGCGATCAGCAGGAACATCATCCAGGCGATGGCCGCCGCCCGCCCCAAGTGGAAGAAGCCCCAGCCCTGCTCGTACATGTAGAGGCCCAGGGTCTGGTACTGGTGCGAGATGCCGCCGGACATCGAGCCCTCGAACAGGAGCGGCTCGCCGAAGAGCTGGGTGGCTCCGATCGTGGAGACGATCGAGGTGAAGACGATCGTGGGGCGCAGCCCGGGCAGGGTCACGTGGACGAACTGCCGCCAGGACGAGGCACCGTCGACCTCGGCGGCCTCGTACCGCTCACGGGGGATCGACTGCATGCCCGCCAGGTAGATCAGCGCGTTGTAGCCGGTCCAACGCCACACGACGATGGACGAGACGGCGATCTGGGAGGCCGCCGTGCCGGTCTGCCAGTCCACCGGGTCGACACCGGCCAGCCCGAGCATCTGGTTGACCAGGCCGAAATCACGTCCGAAGAGCTGCGCGAAGACGAGGGACGCGGCGGCGACCGACGTCGCGTACGGCAGGAGCAGCGCGGTGCGGAAGAACGTCAGCGCACGGAGCCGGGAGTTGAGGAGATGTGCCAGACCCAGGGCCATCAGCAGCTGGGGGACCGTGGAGAGGAGGCCGATGGTGAAGGTGTTGCGCAGCGCCGTCCAGAAGAACGGGTCGCCGAGCAGCGCGGTGTAGTTGTCGAGGCCGCGCCACTCCAGCTCGCCGGGGGTCTGCAGCTCGACGCGGTAGAGGGAGACGTACGCCGTGTAGAGCAGCGGGAAGATCCCGAACGCGGCGAACAGGGTGAAGAACGGGGCGAGGAAGGCGTAGGGGGACCTGGCGCTCACGGGGCGGTCCTTCGGGATCGGGGCGGGCGGGCCGCACGGGGCCGAGTGGGGGCGGGGCGGCGGGGGCCGGGCGGGGCCGCGCGGTGCCGCGCGGGGCCGGGCGGGGCGGCGGGCTCAGCCGAGGGCGTTCTTGATGGCCTTCTTCGCGTTCGACCAGGCCGTGTCCGGCGTGGTGCCCTTGCGTTCGACCTCGCTCAGCGCGTTGTTGATCTGGTCGGCGATGTCCTTGTCGTGGACGCCGAGCACCTGGACGGGGGACTGGCGGGCGGCCTCGCCGAAGATCTGCCCGATCGGGGCGTCGGAGAAGTACGGGTCCCCGGCGTCCGCGATCTGCGCGATGGCCCGGGTGGCGGAGGGGAAGTTGCCCTGCTTGCGGAAGACCTTGGCCTGCTGCTCGGGCGCCGTGAGCCACTTGACCAGCTCGTACGCCTCCTTCTTGTGCGGGGCGGCGCTGGGCACGGCCAGGTAGGAACCGCCCCAGTTGCCCGCACCGCCGGGCAGCTTCGCCACGTCCCACTTCCCCTTGCCCGCCTCGCCGGCCTGGCCCTTGATGTAGCCGAGCATCCAGGCGGGGCAGGGCAGCGTGGCGAAGGCACCGGAGGAGAACGCCTGGTTCCACGGGGGCGACCACTGGTCCAGCTTGGCGCTGAGCCCTTCGGCGGCGGCCTTGACGGAGGCGTCCCAGGCGGCCTTCACCGCGGGGCTGTTCTCGTAGACCAGCGCGCCCGAGGCGTCGTAGTACCGCTCCTTCTGCTGCCCGACCATGACCGCGTTGAGGCTGCCCACGCTGTCCAGCCAGGCGCTCCCGGCGGGTGCTTTCTGCCGGTACTGGCGGCCGAGTTCGAGGTAGCCGTCCCAGGTGGCCCAGCGCGCGGCCAGCTCGCCGCGGTCGGTGGGCAGGCCCGCGGCCTTGAGCAGGTCGCTGCGGTAGCACATGGCCTCGGGGCCGACATCGGTGCCGAGCGCCAGCACCTTGCCGTCCTTGGTGGTCCCGGCCGACCAGGTGGCGGCGGCGAACTCGTCCTTGAGCGCGCCGGCCCCGTACGCGGTCAGGTCGGTGAACTTGTCGGCCTGCTTCTGGGTGACGGAGGCGATGCGCCCGACTTCCAGGGCCTGGACGTCGGCCAGTCCGCCGCCGCCCGCGAGCCGGGTCTGGAGCGACTTCCAGTAGTCCTGCTCGTCCTCGGTGTCGGTTTGCCTGATCTTGATCCCGGGGTGGAGCTGCTCGTACTCGGCGTAGAGCCCGCTCTCCTGGTAGCCGAACGCGCCGAACAGGTCGATGGTGAGGGTGAGGGGGCCATCCGCGTCCCCGCTGCTCTCCGGGCTGGAACCGCATGCGGCGAGGAGCGTGCCGGCGAGGGCGACGGCGCCGAGGCGGAGGGCGGCTCTGCCGGCGGTCCGGGGCATGGGCATGGGGTGGCCTCCTTGGCCGGGAAGGAATGAGAGCGCTCTCAGAACGCGCTTGGAGCGTGCACCCACTGCCATGACCCCGTCAAGAGTGTGACGCCGACGGTGTCGGCGAAGGACGCGCCCGGACAGGCGCGTTGCCGTCAGACCGCGACCCTCGCCCGGGCGGGGCGGGGCGGGCGGGGGCGGCCCGTCGGGCCCGGGCGCCGGTCAGGCCGAGGCGCGCCGCACCAGCGAGGTCGCGGTGATCACCGAGGCCGGAAGGGCGCGGCCTTCCCGATCCCGGCCGGTGTCGAGGATGCGCAGCAGCAGGCGGGCCATCATGCGGCCCATCCCCTCGATGTCCTGGCGGACCGTCGTGAGCGGCGGATCCGCCGTCTCGGCCACCGGCTCCGCATCGTCGAATCCGACCAGGGCCACGTCCCCGGGCACGGACAGCCCCCGCTCGCGCAGCACCCGCAACGCCCCCGTCGCCATCAGGTCGTTGGCGGCGAACACCGCATCGAGCCGGGGGCGGCGTTCCAGCAGCTCCGCCATCGCGCGGGCCCCGCCCGCCACGGTGAAGTCGCCCTCCGCGATCAGTGCGGGATCGGCGTCGAGCAGGACGTCCCGGTAGCCGTCGAGCCTGTCCACGGCCGAGGTCTGGTCGAGCGGCCCGGCGATGTGCGCGACCTGCCGGCGCCCTTGGTCCACGAGGTACCGTACGGCCTCGCGGGCCCCGCCGCGGTTGTCCGCGTCGACGTACGCGACCGCTCCGCCCTCCGCGGCCTCGGCGGTCCAGCCCGGCCGGCCACCGTAGACGGTGGGCATGCCGATCCGACGGGTGATCGCGGGCAGCGGGTCGGCGGCGTGCAGGGAGAAGGCGAGCGCGCCGTCCACGTGGCCGCCCGCCAGATAGCGCTCGATGCGGTCGTAGTCCCCCCGGTCCTCCACCAGCAGCAGCACCAACTGCGTGTCGTGTGCGGTGAGTTCCTTGCTGATTCCGCGGATCTGGCGGGAGAAGAAGGGATCGGAGAAGATCCGTACCTCCGGCTCTGCGATGATCACCGCGACCGCGCCGGTACGGCGCGTGACCAGCGTCCGGGCCGCCGGGTTGGGTAGGTAGCCGAGCTCCCGGACCGCCTCCCGGACCTTCTCCGCCACGTGCGGGCGGACGCCGTCACCCCCGTTGACGACCCGCGACACGGTGGCCCGGGACACCCCGGCGCGCTCCGCCACGGCCTCCAGCGTCGGGCGTGGAGCGGGAAGCTGTTCGGGCACGGGCCCTCCTCCTGCGTGTGCGGGGGCGGTCGCCTCACCGGACAGCAGGGTAACCCCTGTCGCCGGGAGGCTGAGAGCGCTCCCGGCGAGAGGGTCCGCAGGATCTCAGTGGCCGAAGCCGAACCAGTTGACGTTCACGTAGTCGGCGCCCTGGCCACTGGTGAAGGTCAGGTACACGTCGTGCCTGCCGGTGACCGGGCCGATGTTCGCCGGCACGGTCCGCCAGCTCTGCCAGCCCCCGGTGTTGGAGACGGAGAAGCTGCCGACCGGCGCACTCGTGCGGCTGTCCAGCCGGACCTCGACGAGCCCGCCGACCCCGCCGGGCGCACCGCTCGCGACGCGTCCGTAGAACTGCCGGGCCGCCGTGGAACCGAAGTCAACCCCCTTGAAAAGGGCCCAGTCGCCGTTGGCGACGGAGCCGAGGTTCTGGCCGCCCCCGGTGTCCGTGGTGGTCTCCTTCACCACGCCGCCCTGGGCGTCGTACGACTCCGCTTCGATCCTGCCGTACGCGTCGCGGCTGCCGGACGGCGGCGGACTGGTGGGCGGCGAGGTGGGCGTGGTCGGGGGCGGGGTCGTGCCGCCGGGCGCGGTCCGTACGGACACGTAGTCGACCACCATGGGGTGGCCGGGCTCGGTGCCGGCGTCGGGCCCGCCGCCGAAGGCGTCCGGGAAGCCGCCGCCCATCGCGACGTTCAGGATGAGGAAGTAGCCGTGGTTGGTGGCATTGGTCCAGGTGGCGGTGTCCACCTGATCGGCCCGTACGGTGTGGAACACGGCCCCGTCCAGGGAGAAGCGCATCTCCTCCACGGCGGTGGAGCGGTCCCACTCGACCGCGTAGGTGTGGAACCCGCCCTGGCAGGTGGTGCCGGTGCAGACGCGCTGGCCGCCTATGCCGGAGGTCTCGTTGCAGGGGCCGCCGGGGGTGGTGCCGCAGTGCATGGTGGCCCACTCGTTGTTGATGCCCTGGACGTTTTCCATGATGTCGAGCTCACCGATGCCGGGCCAGTTCCACCAGTTGCCGCGGTACGGGGCGCCGAGCATCCAGAACGCCGGCCAGTACCCCTTGGCCGCGGCCCCCGTGACGTTCGGCATCTGGATCCGGGCCTCGGCGCGCAGCTTCCCGCCCGCGGGGGGCTGGAAATCGGAGCGCCTGGTCTCGATGCGCCCGGAGGTCCAGTTCCCGGCGGTGTCCCGGCGGGGGGTGATCCGCAGATTGCCCGCGCCGTCGAGGGCCACGTTCGAGGTGCTCGCGGTCATCGTCTCGACCTCGCCCGTACCGAAGTTGGCGGGGCCGCCGGGGTAGCTGGTCCCCGTCGTGTACTGCCAGTCGGCGGTGTTCACGCCGGAGCCCGCAGGCCCGTCGAAGTCGTCCAGGAACACCTGGGTCCAGCCGGCCGGAGGCGGGGGAGCGGCGGCGTTCGCGGGCAGGGAGACCGTGGCGGCCGCTGCCGCGACGGCCACGGCCAGGGTGCCCAGTACGGCGAGGAAGGACCGCCGGGCGGCCGACGGTTTTCTACCGGATGTCTGACGCATGCGTGACCTCTCTGAGGCGCCGCGAGGCGCAGTGCGGGGGGAGACGCCACCGTGCGAGCCGGACTGAGAGCGCTCTCAGGTCGCGCCGCTGGACACTGTGCTCCCCGCCACCACCGGCGTCAAGACATGGAACCGGCAAAGCCCTTTCCTCCGGGGCGAGTTCATTCGTTGAAACGTGTCCTCCGCGACGAAGGGAGACGCTCTCCCCGGATTCGCCGGTGAGGCAGGCGTGGCACAGGCATCGGTCCGGGTGTGGACGGTGCGGCGCCGCCTCGGCGCGGTACCGGCGCGCGTACCGCTCCAGCGTCGCGGAGACGTCCGCTGGTAGTCCGGCTCGATGAAGCCACGTGCGCGTCGTGCCTCGCGCAGTCGCTCCAAGACCCGCGGGGGGTGGACGAGTTTGGGCCGGAAGCCGTGGAGGTGGCGTGTCGCCGTGTCGATGACGATCCACCGGCTGGTGTGCCGCTCACGTCCGACCACCGTGACCCGATCGCCTCCCGGGGTCAGGTCGCCCCCCGGCGCCCGTCAGGCCTCTCGTCAGGTGTCCTTCTCCATGGTGGGGCGCAGGCGCTCCAGGAGGGCGTAGAGGGTCGCGCTCTCGGAGGCGTCGAGGGTGTCGAGCGCGCCGTGCGTGGCCTGCATCTCCTCGCGCACCCGCCGGATGATCTCGCGGCCCGCATCCGTCGCCACGACGTTCTTGACGCGCCGGTCCGCGGGATCCGGCTCCCGCCGGACCAGCTCGCGGGCCTCCAGCCGGTCCACGATCCCGGTGACGTTCGATGCGTCACACACCAGCAGAGTGGCGAGGCCCCGCATGGGCAGGGGGCCGTTCAGCTGGGCGAGGACCCGGGCCTGGGTGGATGTGAGGCCGTAGTGGGCCGCCGCGGCCGCGAAATCGCGCCACTGGGCGGTGCCGATGGCGGCCAGCAGCTCCAGGAGCTGGAGCTTGGTGGGGGTGTGGGGGGTGGTGGCGCTCATGCCTCCGGAGCCTACTCAGATTGGTTGACATTATCAATTGTTTACTTGACCACCTTAAGTATTCCCGTCTACCGTCGGAGAAGTACTTGATGACATCAAACATCTGCGATCTGAAGCACTAAGAAGGTCCTGCCAGACATGAGCACCGCCGCCCCCATCCCCGCCGATGCCAGGAACAGGAACGAGACGGTCATCGTCTTCGCCCTGAGCCTTGCCGCCATGGTCGTGTCGATGATGCAGACCCTGCCGGTCCCGATCCTGGGCCTCATCCGCGCCGACCTCGGCACATCGCCCGCCAACGTCAGCTGGGTGACCACGGCCACCCTGCTCTCCGCAGCCGTCTTCACGCCGCTGCTCGGCCGCTTCGGCGACCAGCACGGCAAGAAGCCCACGCTGGTGGCCGTGCTCGGCGTCATGGTCGCGGGCTCCGTCATCGCCGCCCTCGCGAGCTCGCTCCCGCTGCTGATCCTGGGCCGCGTGCTCCAGGGCGCCGCCACCGCGATCTTCCCGCTGGCCCTCTCGGTCCTGCGCGAGGAAGTCCGCCCGCAGAAGCTTCCCGGCGCGATGGCCCTGGTCAGCGGCACCCTCGCCTTCGGCAGCGGCCTGGCTCTGGTCGCCACCGGCCTGCTCACCTCCGGTGCCGACGCCGACTACCGCAACGCCTTCTGGATGGCGACCGGCTTCGCCGCCCTCGCCCTCCTCGCGGTCGCCTTCCTGGTCCCCGCCACCCGGCACAAGACCGGTGGCCGTACCGACTTCCTGGGCGCCCTCACCCTCGGCATCACCCTCCTGCTGCTCCTGCTGCCGATCTCGCAGGGCCACGAGTGGGGCTGGACCTCCGGTCGTACGCTGGGCAGCTTCGCCGGCGCCGCCGTCATGACCGTCGTCTGGGTCTTCACGGAGCTCAAGGTCAGCGAGCCGCTCGTCGACATGCGGATGTTCGTCCACCGCCCGGTCCTCATGGCCAACCTGGCCGGCATCCTCGTCGGATTCGGCATGTTCGCGAACTTCCTGGGCGTCTCCTACCTCGTCCAGATGCCCGAGGCCCTCACCGGTTACGGCTTCGACGCCTCCATCCTGCGCGCCTCCGTCCAGTTCCTGCTGCCCGGCGCCATCGTCTCGCTGCTCGCCTCTCCGGTCGGCGGCCAGCTGGTCCGCCACCGCGGCCCGCGCATCGCCCTCGCCCTGGCCGCGGGCCTTGGCGCGGCCGGTTTCGGCTGGCTGGCGCTCGACCACGGCCACACCCTCTCGGTGATCGGCGCCGGCGTGGTCGTCGGCGCGGCCGTCAGCTTCGGATACGCGGCCATGCCCGCCGTCATCATGGCGAGCGTCCCGCACCACCAGAGCGGCATCGCCAACGGCATCAACTCGATCTCCCGCTCCACGGGCAGCGCGATCGGCAGCGCCATCGTCACCACGATCCTGGCGTCGAAGACGATCGAGCACCTGCCGGCCGGGGTTCCGGCCCTGCCCGCCGAGTCCGGTTTCACCCTCACCTTCTGGATCGGCGCAGTGGCCTTCGCCCTGGTCGCCGTCATCAGCTGGCTCGGCCTGCGCGGCGGGCAGGCGCCCCGCACGGTCGAGGTGAACCGCCCGGTCACCGAAAAGGTGTCGGAACCGGCCTGAACCGCCTGAGCTCTTTCTCGCGGGGCCGGCACCCTTCCAGGGTGCCGGCCCCGTCGACGTGGCCGAGGTGCACGACTACCGGCTCCCGGGGGTCGGCACCCCGCCCTCGTGCACCGAGTGCCGCAGGTGGAACTCCTGCGCGAGCAGGCCCACGATGACGAGGTCGTGGTGCCGACCGGCGAGGAAGACGTGGTCGCGCAGCCTGGCCTCCTCGACGAAGCCGAGCCGTCGGTGGAGCGCCAATGACGCCTCGTTGTGCGCGAAGATCCGCGCTTCGCACTTGTGGAAGCGCCGCTCGGCGAACATGTAGCGCAGCAGGACCACCACGGCCTCGGCCGCATAGCCCTTGCGCCGGTGGTCGGCGCCGATCGTGACGCCGTACTCGAAGCGGCCTGCGCGCGGATCCGCGTGGTGCGAGCCGACAGAGCCGACCACCTCGCCCGTGTCGGCCGCTTCGATCGCCAACTGGAAGCAGTCGCCGTCGGATGCGGCGGAAGCCTGCTGCTTCGCCCACTCGCGGTAGCGCTCGGCGGAGCGGGGCGGGTGGAGCAGATCCCCGTACCGCTCCTCGTCGGCGGCGAGGCGCATGAACGCGGCCCAGTCGTCGGGCTCCACACCCCGCAGGCGTATCCGCCGGCCCGTCCAGAACGAAGTCATACAACATTCGATCATGGTGCCGGGTGCGACGTCCAGGCCGCCGGGCCTCAGTCCCCGCTGCGGGCCGCCGCCTTGCGCTGGCGCTTGCTCAGCGGGGCCAGGGAGAGGTCCTGGGCCTGGGACTTGAGGCCCTTGAAGGCGTAGCCGCGCTCGGTCAGCCAGCTCTCCGCCGCGAGTTCGGCGCGCACCGTCGCGTCGAGGATGTCCTCCTCGGCCTCGCCCGAGTCGAGGAAGCGGAAGGCGAAGAACGGCCGGGCCGTCAGGTCCGCGTCGTACGTGAGGTGGCCCTCGGCGGTGAACGTGGCGTGGAGCATGTCGTGCTGCGGCGCGGCGGCGGCGAGCTCGGCGCGCTGGGCTTCGGTCAGGGCGCCGAAGGAGCCGCGGACGGTGATCCGGAAGGTACGGGTACTCATCCCGGCAGCGTAGATCGGGCGAAACCGGCGCGCACCGGGTTTTTCCGCGGCCGACTGAGCTTCGCAGCATCCCGCATCTGCCAGTGAAGACTGGCCGCGGACACGACCACCCCGCTGTTCGGCCCCGCCGTCACGGTGACGGCGGTGGTCGCCCCGGCGAATCCCGCGGCGGGCACCCCGACCGGAGCCGTCACCTTCACGGACGGCACGCGGCAGCTGGCCACCGTTCCGCTGGACGGCGGCCGGGCCACCTTCACCACGAGCGCCTTCCAGCCGGGCGGCCACCCCGTCACCGCCACCCACGACGGAGACCCGGTGTTCGTTCCCGCCGCCACGACGGAGTCCACCGGTCTCACCGTCGGATTCACCGAGCCGTGCCTCACCACCGCGCACCACGGCCCGCTGACCGTCGCCGGCGGACAGTCGCTGTGCATCGGCCCCGGCGGCCGGCAGACCGGACCGGTCACGGTACGGCCGGGCGGGGCGCTGGCCGTGACGGACGCCGAGATCGACGGTCCGCTCCGTTCCGACGGCGCCCTGGCCGTCACCGTCTGCGGGTCGCGGCTCACCGGACCGGTGACCCTGTCCCGTACGAGCGGTCCCGTTCTGTTCGGCTGGGGCGACGCCGCAACTCCCTGCGCGGCCCACACGGTCCGGGGACCGGGGGAGCCGAACGCCGACCGCTAGAGGTCGATGTGGCCCATCAGGCCCCGCTGGTAGTCCAGCTGGGCCTGGCGGATCTCGGCAGCGGTGTTCATGACGAAGGGACCGCTGCGGGCGACGGGTTCGCCGATCGGCTCACCGGCCAGCACCAGCACCTCGGCGGCGGCCTCCGGGGCCTCGACCGTGAAGCGCTCCGCATCGCGGCCGAGGATCGCGAGGTGGCCGTCGGGGAGCTGTGCGTCGGGGGTGGCCGCAGTGCCGGACAGCACGTACACCATGGCGTTGTGCCCGGTCGGTACGGTGAACTCGGCGCGGCCGCCCGCCGCGAGGCGGGCGTGCACCACGAGGACCGGGGTGTGGGTCTCGAAGGGGCCGCGCACACCGTGGGTGCTGCCGGTGATCACGGTGAGCCGGGCGCCGCCGTCCTCCGTGGTGACGGTCGGAATGTCGGCCGGGCCGCCGTACTGGACCCGCGGCGGGGTCGCCTTGAGGCGGGCCGGCAGGTTGACCCAGATCTGCAGCAGGTGCTGCGGTCCGCCCTCGGCGAGCAGTTCGGGGGTCGGGCGGGCGAGGTGGACCAGACCCGAACCGGCGGTGAGCCACTGGACCTCACCGGCGTCCATGACGCGCTTGTGGCCCTCGGAGTCGATGTCCTCCATGGCGCCCTCGATGACGTACTGGATGGTCTCGAACCCGCGGTGCGGATGCGGCGGCGCACCCTTGGCCTCGCCCGGGCCGAGGACGTGCGGGCCGACCTGGTCGACCATCAGGAACGGGTCGACCAGGGGCAGTTCCGGCTGCGGGAAGGGGCGGCGGACCGGGAAGCCCTCACCCTCGTACGTGTGGAAGGGACGGACGACGCGGAGGGTGGATCGCACGGCGGCGGCGGTGGTGATGTCCATGCACCGAATGAACGGCACGGCGGATTCCGCTGTCAACGCACGCCCGTTTGGTTGTCAGGTCCGTCAGCGCCTGCGGGCCCGGGCCCGGCGCAGCAGTACACCGGCCGCGGCGCCCGCGAGGGCGATCACCGCCACCCCGGCGGTCGTCCACCACACCGTACGGTCCTGCCCGCCCTTGCCGTCCGCCGGTGAGGCGGACGGCGCGGGGATCTGCGGCTGAGCCGCGGACGGCGCCGCGGGCGAGGCCGCCGAGGCCGTCGGCGCGGGCGGCGAGGACGGAGCCGTGGACGGCGCGGCGGACGGAACCGGATCGGTCACCGGTACGGCCACCTCGCGCTCACCGTGCCCGAGGGAGGGGAAGCCCACGTCGACGGTGACCTTCCAGGTGCCGGGCGGGAGCGCCTCGGCGGTGCTCCAGCCCGTACGGGTGCCCGCATCGCGGACCAGCCGCCAAGGGCCCATCGACCGGGAGCCGTCGATGCTGGACGCGTTCACGGTGGCGGCGACCGCCTCCTCGATGGCGTCGCCGTCGTTCTCCCAGGTGATCTCGGTGGTGACACGGCCCTCCCGCTGCCCCGTCACGACGACCTTGACGGTGTCGCCGTGGGCCTGGGCGGGGGTGGGCACGGCCAGTGCCCGGACGAGGAACAGGAACAGGAACCCGAGCCCGGTCAGGGCGGAGAAAACGTGTCGTGTGCGCATCGGTGCGGTGCTCCTGGTGCGTGGGATGCGGTGGAAACGTACGTGCGTGGGGGGCTGGGGGAGCGCCGGCGGGCGGCCGCGCGGGGCGGCCGCCCGCCGGCGGCGGATCAGACCTTCTGGACCGTCCACGCCTGCGTCGGCCGGCCGTCGGCGCGCTGCAGGTCGAGCAGCCAGTCCCCGTAGTACGGGCGGTTGCTCACGGTCAGGGCGAAGCCGCCGCTCGGGTCGGTGACGGTGAACGCGCCACCGCGGGACGACACCTTCCACTGCTGGGCGCCGTTGCTGCCGCACGGCTGCTGGGCGATCCACATGCCCGCGGCCGGGGCTCCGCCGGTCTGCAGGCACTTGCCCGAGACGGCGGACCGGATGCGGACGAGCCCGTTCCCCGCGTCGTCGAACAGCCACTGCTGCTGGGCGTAGCCGTTGGCCCGCGCTCCGACGAGCACCGTGCCGTCGGCGGAACGGCCGCCCCACAGCTCGGCTGCCATGCCGGTGCTGCCGTTGCCGAGGGTGTAACGGGTGCCGGGCGTGGTGGTACCGCCTCCTGCGGCCGTCGTACGGAACGAGGTGGCCTTGCCGGGGCCGCTGTCACGGCCGGCGGTGTCGCGGACCGACACGGCGACCTTGTACTCGGTACCGGGCTGGAGGTTGTAGATGCGCAGCGCCTGCGACTGGACCCAGGTCAGGTGCTTCCCGTTCAGCAGGACCTGGTACCACGCGGCGCCGTCGACCTTGGGCCAGCTCACCACGACGGAGGTGGCCTGGATCTGGGCGGCCTTGACCGCCGGGCCGCCCGTGGGCTGCTTGGTGGGCGACGGGGTCGGCTTCGGCGTGGGCTTGGGGTTCGGGTCGGGGTTCGTCCCGTCACCGCCGTTCGTCCGCATCAGGAACTGGTTGTCGGCGATGTTCCAGTGCGTGGCCAGGTAGCTGCCCGCCTTGGGGCTGGTGTGGAAGTAGTCGTCGTGGTTGCAGTCCAGGATGTTCTCGGCGGCCTGGTTGCTGCACACGTAGCGCATCTGCGGGTAGTACGGGGTGTCCGAGTAGCACATGACGTCGTACTCGTCCGTGCAGTGCGCGCCGCGGCTGGTGTTGGGTGCGCTGTTGTTGACCGCGCCCAGGTTGTGGCCGAGTTCGTGCGCCGCCGTGTGGCCGCCCCAGCAACCCGAGTCGGTACGCCCGTAGGAGGGGCCGAAGTTGCTCTGGTTGTTCTGGCCGGGCCGCTCGTCACCGGCGAAGGTGCCGATGCCGCAGTAGACCTGGGTGTCAGCGAAGATCATGTACTTGCGGTCGCGGCGGTCGAGTCCCTTGCCCGCGAGCGCGTTGTTCGTCGCGCTGAACTCCGACAGTGCGGAGGCCGGGAGCTCGATGTTGAGCACGGTCGGCGTGCAATCCGCGGCCGTCACGTAGCGGATGTGGCGGACGCCGCCGGTCTCCTTGGCGCTCGCCGAGTAGATGAGGTCGGCGTCGGCCGCCCACTTGCGGAACGAGGCGAGGTACTCGGAGTACCGGTCGCGGTCGGGGCCGTGGACGTACACGACCTGCACGCGGTTGCCGGTGCTGCCGTCGCCGTCGCACTGGACGGTCTGGCCCGCGGGCCCGGCGGCGACGGTCTGGCCGCCGGACGACTGGGCGGGCGCCGGGGCGGCGGCGGGAGCGGACTTGGCGGACCGGGCGTCGGCGGCGGGCGCGTCCTGAGGACGCCCGCTGCCTTCGGCCGCGGCCTGGTCATCGGGCTTCGCCGGGTCGGCCGCCGGCGCCGTCGTCTTGACGGCCGGGGCGATGTCCGCCTTGATGTCGACGCCCTTCGGCGGGGCGTCGGGGCCGTGGGTGCAGAGGCCGGCCTCCGTGCGGTAGACGCCGATGCAACGGTCGCCCTTCGGGGCGGCCTTGAGGCCGTCGAAGACCATGCCGCGCGCGCTGTCGTTGGCGGGCTCTCCCACGATGGGGGCAGGCTCCTGGTCCCGGGCCGGTGCGGCGGCCGGTACGAGGGTGTCCGCGGCCGCTTCGGCCTGTGCGGGGGTCCCTGCCTGGGCGTCCTCTCCCAGGCCGGAGTAGGCGAGGCCTCCCGCGATCACCGCCGCCGTGGCCATGGCGGCGGTGAGAAGTATCAACCGTCTGGGCTTGCGCCGGTGTTCGCGCTTC
Organism: Streptomyces sp. NPDC043680; assembly: GCF_056436685.1. Classification (NCBI taxonomy): domain Bacteria; kingdom Bacillati; phylum Actinomycetota; class Actinomycetes; order Kitasatosporales; family Streptomycetaceae; genus Streptomyces; species Streptomyces sp. NPDC043680. Next base: position 301,068 of record NZ_JBWKCE010000004.1, read on the forward strand.
ATCCTGCGGTGTCTGGTCATGCGCACCTCAAATCCTTGGTCGGAGGAGTGGGTGCGCGGAAGCCTGCCAGATGAGCGCGGTGGAGAATTCGGACAAACGGGAATGACCCTTGAGATATCTGACTGTTACCTTCGGGTTTGATTTGATGAACAGTCAATTCGCTTTGCCTTAGGGCCAGTTACGCGCGTAGTGGCTTAATGGTCCAGGCCTTTTAGGCGATCTCGTTACCAAATCGAAATAACTGGTACCGCCTTGTTGACGGTAATTCAGTCAGGGATTCACCTAATTACTACCTGCTGAATTCCCATCGTCACGAGCCGTGAGGAATCGTCCCCTCCGGCCGACGAGGATGCCCGTCAGTGTCAGCAGGAGCCCGCAGAACTGCCGTGCGGTGAGCACCTCCCCGGCGAGCGCGGTGCCCAGCAGCACGCCCGTCACCGGGTTGAGGAGTCCGAGCAGGCCGACCGTCGCGGCCGGCAGTCGGCGCAGCCCGGAGAACCAGGCGGCGAAGGCGAGGGCGGTCGCCACGACGCCCACGTAGCCGAATCCGAGCAGCGCCGGACCGTCGACCGCCGCGGGCGTCCCCTCTGCGGCGACGGCGAACGGCAGCAGCACCAGGCCGCCCCCGAGCAGTTGCCATGCGGTCGACGCGAGGACGTCGACCTCCGCGTCGACTTCCGCGTTCCAGCGCTTGGCGAGGATGTAGCCGAGGGAGGACATCGCCATGGCGGCCACGGACGTCAGCACGCCGAGCGCGTCGACGGCCACGCGTCCCGAGAGCAGCATCAGGCCGACGCCCGCCACCCCGATGCCCGCCCCGGCCAGCTGGCGCGGCATCGGCCGCTCGGCCACGACCGCCCAGGCGATCAGCATCATCACCAGGGGCGCCGTGGCCATGACGGTCGAGGCCGCGCTGGTCGGCAGGCGCTGCGCGGCCACGTACACCAGCGCGAAGAACCCGCCCATGTTGATGACGCCCAGCAGCAGGGACCTCCACCACCAGGCGCCGCGCGGCAGGGCGGGCCGGACGGCCAGGAGCAGCAGGCCCGCGGGCAGGGCCCGCAGGACCGCCCCGTACAGCGGCTGGCCCGGGGGCAGGAACTCGCGCGTGACGAAGTAATTCGTACCCCAGGCCACCGGCGCCACCGCGGTGACCAGCGACCATCGAAGATTAGCTTCCATGGAAGATATAATAGCTTCCAAGGAAGATATGGGACTAGGATGGGACCGTGAAGGAACAGCCACCCGCCGACCACGTCGCCCGGATCCAGGCCGAGTGGGCCCGCGAGCGTCCCGACCTCGACGTGAGCCCCCAGGGCGTGATCGGGCGGCTGCACCGCCTCGGCCTGCTGCTGACGGAGCGTCTCTGCCTCGTCTACCGCCGCTACGGGCTGAGCGAGGGGGAGTTCGACGTACTGGCCACCCTGCGCCGTGCGGGCGAGCCCTTCGAACGGGCCCCGGGCGAACTCGCGGCGCACACGATGGTGACGACCGGGGCGATGACCAAGCGGATCGACCGGCTCGAACGCGACGGCCTGGTCACCCGCCGCCGCTCGGCCGAAGACGGCCGGGGACGCGTGGTCGCCCTCACCCCGGCGGGCCGGGAGCTGATCGACCGGGCCTTCGCCGAGCACATGGAGAACGAGCGGAGCCTGCTCGCAGGGATGTCCCCCCAGGACACAGCCAGGCTGGAATCCCTCCTCACTGCCTGGCTGGCCCGGATGGAGCCCCCGCCCCCCGGCCCGTGAGCGGAGCCGGAGCCGCGGCGGGAGCCCGGGTCAACACGGGCCGGGTCAACGCGGGCCCAGCTTGACCCACTTGGCCGTGCTCGGGATCCCCTTCCCGTCGAGCAGGAACAACATGTAGTGGCCGGGCGGGGCGTCGGCCGCGCTCGGCGGGGTCCGCAGCCCGACGGCCTTGCCGCGCACCGCCGTGATCGGGAGCTCCAGATGGCGCTGACTGGTGTTCACGGCATGGGTGACGGTGGTGGGCGCCAGCAGCACGGCCCGCTTGACCCGCGCCGCCGTCGAACTGGTGACCTCGAAGCCCGTGCCGTAGCCGAGGGTGCCCGTCGGCGCCCGGTCGAGCGCGGGCCGGCCGCCCCGGTGGAGGTACGCGGGCTCGTACAGCTCGATGCTGCCGTCCATCCCGTCGTTGATGTCGGGGTCGTTGGCGATCTGCTGCAGCTCGTCGCCGGTGATCATGATCCGGCCGTCCGGGAGTACCAGGGCGTTGGAGTGGTAGCCGCGCGGCAGCCGCTGGGCCGGCCCGAGCCGCCAGCGGCCCTTCGTGTCCCGCAGTTCGATCTGCCGGTACTTGAGGTCGGCCCGCGGATTGAACGGGCCAAACCCGTAATCCCTCGTGTCCAGGGCGCCGTTGACGGTCAGCAGGGTGGCGTCCGGCAGGATCAGCGTGTCGTCCTGCGTGCGGCCGAAGGCCCGCGGCGACTCGGTGGTCCAGCGGCCCCCCGACAGCCGGTACGTGTGGGGGTCGCGCGGGTCACCGCCGAGGACCAGGACGGAGTCGGGGCCGCGGAAGCCGGCCGGCAGCGGCACCGCCGAGCCGTATCCGCGGAAGTCCGCCGGCCGCCGCGGCAGGTCCTTCCGGGTCTCCTTCACCGGGTCGAAGAGCCACTGCTGGTCGGCGTCCCGCCCGAGGCCGTAGATCATCCCGTCGCGCAGGGAGAACAGGTGGGGATAGTCGTTGCGGAACGGCGCGTCACTGCGCAGCCGTTCGACGCCGAGGTCCACCGGGATGTCGTACGAGAGCCAGGGGACGGGATGGCGCCGCGCCGGGAAGCGCTCCACCACCGGGGTGGGGGTGCCCGTACCGCGCTCGGACTGGCCGGACATGATGATCTGGCGCCCGTCCGCCCCGGTCACCACCGACGGGTACCAGCGGCCGACGGACATGTCGCGGTTGCGGAACCACGTCTCCGTCCAGGGGTCGAAGACGAAGGACAGTTTGGCGCCGCTGCCGCCCTTGCCGCCGGTGTTGCCGCCGAACACCCCGACCATGCCGTTCGGCAGGAACGCGTGTCCGGCGCAGAAGAACGGAGCGGGGCGCGGGGCGTACGTCCCGTCCGGCATCAGGACGGTGGGCGGCTCGACGTTCTTGAACGCCCGCGGCCCGGTGCCCCGGGACGGGTCCCACAAATAGGCGCGGCCCGCGTTGGTCCGGCCGATCCGGTCGGTCGGGCCGGTCTCCTTGGTGGGATTGACCTCCACCCGCTCGAAGGAGAAGAGCAGCACCTTGCCGGTCGGGAGCAGCGCCGCGTGGACCCCGAAGTCGGGGGAGGGGAAGTACTCCGTGAAGCGGCCGTACGCGGCCGCGCTGAAGCGCGCGTTGGCCTTGCGCTGCGAGGCCCCGAGGGCGGCGAGGCTCGCCGTCCGGGTCGACTGCGGGTACGCCCCGGAGCCTTTGACCGCCTGCCGCCGCTGCGCGTGGGCGCGGGCGTGCTCCTGTCCGATCACGGCGGCTTCGTCGGGCTGCGGCTCGGCGGCCTGGTCGGCCTGCTCGGCCTGGTCGGCCTGCTGGGGCTGCTCGGCCTGCGGCGCGGATGCCGGCGCCCCGGCGACCAGGGCCCCGACGGTCGGGGCGCTCCCGTCGTCCGTGGGGGGGTGTGCCGGTCTTCGGGCGAGGGCGGAAGCGGGCGCGGGCGGCGGCAGGGCCGAGACCCCCAGAAGGGCCGCCACCGTGCACAGGGTGAGTGCGGCGGACCGCTGTACGTACCGACCCGGCATGAGCCCTCCTCCGTCAGCGAGACGCCCATAGTAGGAGAATCAGGTCAAAATTCTTGTACGTGGCGGGGGTGTGGGGCCATTCGGCGGCCCGGACCGGTGCGCTGAATCGTTTCTGCGGTGAACCGGGACCTCCAAGCGGGTGAGACGGCGTACCCGGTACCGCTCCGCCGACGCTCCGGAGGGCTTCCATGACGGGGTGATGAAGACACTTCGCGCCGCCATGACGGCCGTAGCCGTGACCGGAAGCCTCCTCACGCTCTCCCCCTCCGCCGGGGCGACGGCCACCCCCACGGCCGCGCCGCCGACCGAGCGGGTCACCGTCGACGTCGCCACGGTGAACGGGTCGGGTTGCCGCCCCGGCACCGCCACCGTCGCCGTGGCCCCCGACAACACCGCCTTCACCGTCACCTACAGCGAGTACCTGGCCTCGGCCGGCGGCGCCAGCACCGCGGTCGCAGGACGCAAGAACTGTCAGCTCGCCCTGGACGTGCACGTCCCCCAGGGCTACACCTACGCGGTCGCCCAGGTCGACTACCGCGGCTACGCCAAACTGGAGGAGGGCGCGATCGGCACGCAGAAGGCCAGCTACTACTTCCAGGGCATGAGCGCCACTGCATCCCGGACCCACAAGTTCACCGGGGCGCTCGACGACAACTGGCAGGTCACCGACACCGCCGGGGTGGAGGCCCTGGTCTTCGCACCCTGCGGCGCCCAGCGCAACTTCAACATCAACACCGAACTGCGGGCCGAGGTGGGCGACTCGGACCCCGCGAAGACCAGCTACATGGCCGTCGACTCCACGGACGGCACGATCAACACCGTCTACCACTTCTCCTGGAAGAAGTGCACCGTCCGCCGCTGAACCGGGCCGTTCAGGTGCGCCCCGACGCCCGGGCGCGATAACGCCCGGGCGTGGTGCCGAACTCCCGGCTGAACGCGTGGGAGAACGCGTACGGCGTCCCGTAGCCGACCCGTCGTGCGACGGCGGCCAGCGGGTCCGGGGTGTCACGCAGCAGGGTGGCGGCGTAGGTCAGCCGCCACCACGTGAGGTACGCCATCGGCGGGCGCCCCACCAGGGCGGTGAACCGGCGGGCCAGGGTCGGACGGGAGACACCCGCCGCGGCGGCCAGCCGGTCGGTGGTCCACGGGGCGGCGGGATCCGAATGCAGTGCCCGCAGGGCGGCAGCCGCCACCGGGTCGCCCAGCACCGCGGACCAGGCCCCGGTCGACCCCTCCGCCATCCAGGACCGGATCATGTAGACGAGCAGCAGGTCCAGCAGGCTGGGCACCGCCATGCAGGAGCCCGGCCGCTGCTCGCCCAGCTCACCGCCCAGCAGGTCGATGGCCGCGCGGAGTTCGGGGTGCGAGCCGACCCGGTTCGGCAGATGGACCACCTCGGGCAGCTCCCGCATGAGCGGGTGGACGCGGCTGCGGTCGAGCCGGTACTTCCCGCACAGCAGCTCCACCCCGCCGCCGGCGCCCGCCCGGGCCGGGTTCCGGAGCGGTCCCGCCTGCTGCGGGCGCGTCGGGTCGGGCCCCGGATCGAAGGGCAGCGCGCGCTCCACCGTCGCCGCATCGGCGGGTGAGTCCGCGATCACGTGCCCCGCGCCGTGCGGCAGCAGCACCGCGTCACCCGCACCCAGCACGACCGCGTCGGCGGCGCCGCCTCCGTCCGGCAGGATCCAGCAACTGCCCTCCAGCACCACGTGGAAGCCCGCGCCGTCGTAGGGCGCGAACCTCCTGCACCAGCTTCCGCTGACCCGCACCCGCTGGGAAGAGGGCCGGCCGATCCGCACGGCCGCGATCGCGTCGCTCACGACATCCATCGCATCAGCCTATCCATGGGATCGCCCATGAGCCTCCTGCGTATTTTCTTGATCCTCCCGCGCATTGAGCCGCTCAGCCGCCCCTCCTAGGGTCGAGGCATGAACACGAACGAGAGCAGACAGGGCATCGTGCTCGGCGAGGTCGAGATCAACCGGGTCGTGGAGTGGCAGGGCGCGTTCGCCCCGGCCCGCACCCTCGTGCCGGACGCACGGGCCGAGGTGTGGAAGGACAACGAGGCCTGGCTCGCACCGGACCACTGGGAGCCCGGGAGCGACCGCGCGGTCCTCGCGCTCCAGACCTGGATCGTGCGCAGCGCCGGACGGACCGTCCTGATCGACACGGGAGTGGGCAATGGCCGCGAGCGGCCCGGCTCCCCTCAGTTCCACCAGCGCCAGGGCGACTTCCTCGGCGACCTGGCCCGGGCCGGGGTCCGGCCGCAGGACGTGGACATCGTCGTCAACACCCACATCCACGGCGATCACGTGGGATGGAACACCGTTGCAGCGGACGGGGGATGGACCCCGGCCTTCCCCAACGCCCAGTACCTCATCCCGGCCGCGGACGACGCGTACTTCGGACCGGACAACGGCTACGGGAAGGGCCTGCGGGAGGACGACCGGTTGATCTACGAGGACAGCATCGCGCCCGTCCACCGGGCCGGACAGGCCGTCCTGTGGGAGGGCGTCCACCACATCGACGAACACCTCACCCTGGAGTCCGCGCCGGGACACACCCCCGGCTCCTCCGTCCTGCGGCTGCGGTCCGGCAGCGAGCGGGCGGTGTTCGCCGGTGACCTGCTGCACAGTCCGGTACAGATCCTCGAACCCTCCTGCAACAGCTGCTTCTGCCTGGACGCCGAGGCTGCCGCCGCGAGCCGCCGCAGGATCCTGGAACGCGCCTGCGACGAAGGAGAGTTGCTGCTCCCGGCGCACTTCGCCGGAGCCGGTGCGGTCGAAGTCCGGCGCGCCGGGGGCGGATTCACCGCCGGACGGTGGATCCCCTAGCCCCGGGTGGAGCCGGACGGGTGGCCGCCCTCCGCAGGACCCGCCGCCACCCGCAGGACCCGTAGCGCCAACTGGATCTCCAGCGCGCCCGCCGGGCTGTTCCAGTCCGCACCCAGGATCCGGCCGATCCGGTCCAGGCGCTGCACCACGGTGTTGACGTGCACGTGCAGGGCGTCTTTGGTCCTGGTCAGGCTGGTCCCCTGGGCGAAGTACGCCTCCAGGGTGCGCACCAGCTCGGTGCCGCGCTGCGCGTCGTACTCCAGGACGGGCCCCAGCACCGTGTCGACGTACGCGCCCATGTCCGCACCGTCGCCGAGGAGCAGGCCGAGGAACCCGAGGTCGGGCAGGCCGGCGCCGCAGCCGGTGTGACCGAGTGCGTGCAGGGCTTCGAGGCAGCGCACGGCCTCGGCGTACGCGCCAGGCAGTTCCGCCGGGCCGGCGGCGGGGCCGGCGCACCCGGTGGTCACCGGACCGCCCACGGCCCGGCCCAGCTCCGCCGCGAGCGCCCGGGCGAGTGTGCCGGGCGCCTCGGCGGGGGCGAGGAGCACGACGCGGCCCTGGTGCACCCCCGCGAGCCCGTTGCGCGTGTGCGCCCGGCGGGCGGCCTCCGTGGCCAGCCGCGACCGCAGGCCGGGATCGCAGTCCATGACCACGAGGGCGTGCGGGCGGGTGAGGTCGACGCCGAGCTTGCGCGCTCGCAGGAGCCGGCTGCCGGTGTCGCGGGCGCGGCCGGGCTGCTCGGGAGCCAGCAGGTCCCCGAGGAGTTCACCGCGCACCCGGTCCTCGGCCTGCGCGATGGAGCGGCGCAGCAGGAGCAGCAACGCTGTCACCAACCCGGCCCGTTCGAAGAGCCGCCGCTCGCTGTCGCTGAGGTCGGCGCGGCCGGCGAGGGTCAGGCTGCCGAGGGGCTCCGGCCCGGCAAGGACGGCACAGACCCACAGCCCGTCGACCCGGACGGCGTGCCCGTCGGAACGCGAGGCGGCGAGGCCCCGGGCCGGTGGCGGCCCGATCGGGTCGTGGCCGGAAGGAGAGTGCGGGTCTGCGGGCACCCGGGCCAGCTCCGCGCCGTCGGCGTCGTGGACGGCCAGAGCGCCGCCGAGCAGGGCGGCGACCTCCCGCGCCACATCGCCCACCTCGCCCCCGCGCAGGACCAGGCGGGTCAGCCGGTCGTGGGTCTCGGCGGCGAGCCGCATCGCCTCGCTCTGGGCGCGGGCGGTCTCGGTGGCCGCGCCCAGCTCGACGAGTGCGGCGCGGGTCTCCTCCAGCAGCCGGGCGCTGTCGATGGCGACGGCGGCATGGTCGGCGAGGGAGGACAGCAGGGCGACCGCGTCGGGCGCGAAGTCCCGGACCGCCCGGTCGGCGGCGTACAGCACCCCGATCACCCGGGTGCCCACCCGCAAGGGGACCCCGAGGATGCCGCGCAGACCCTCCTCGCGCACCCCGTGGTCGATGGCCGGGGTGTGCCGGAAGCGGTCGTCGGCGCGGTAGTCGGCGCTGGCGTACGGGCGGGCGGTCTGCGCGACCAGCCCGCCGAGCCCCTCACCCATTCCGAGCCGCAGTTGCTGGAACGCGGCGGAGACGGAGCCGTCGGTCACCCGCATGAACGTGTCACCGGCCGCCGGGTCGTTGAGGGTCAGGTACGCGACGTCCGTGCCCAGCAGCATGCGGGCCCGGTGCACGATGGCCCGCAGCACGGCGTCGAGATCCCGCAGCGCCGCGAGGTCGCCGGCCGTGTCGAACAGGGCCGTCAGCTCCGCCTCGCGCCGCCGGTGCTGGTCGAGCGTGCCGCGGATGTCCAGCGCCACCCGCGTGGCCTCCTCGACCAGGGCCTGCTCGGCCGGCCCCGCCCCGGCCGTACGGGCCCGCGCGGCGGGCCGGGTGAACTGCTCGACGGCCGCGCCGCTGCGCAGCAGTTCGAGCAGTTCCCGCAGGGCGTGCGCCGCCCGCCCGGATACGGGGTCCTTCTCGGGCTCCGAGGTCATGGCGCCATTCTCCCGTGGCGGGCCCGGCCGGATCAGGCGGGGTCCGGGGTGGTCTCCGCGGGCAGCCGGCCCGTACGGCCGGGCGCGGAGGCGGTCGGTCCCGTACCGGCCAGGTCGCGGCCGCGGGTCTCCCGGGCGAGGACGACGGTCAGGGTGGTGACCAGGGCGGCGGCGGACAGGTACACGGACACGGGGACGGAGGAGTCGTAGTCCTTCAGCAGCTCGACGGCGATGACGGGCGCCGGCGCACCGGCGAGGATCGAGGCGAGCTGGGAGCCCATCGAGGCACCTGAGTAACGGACTTCGGTGTCGAACATCTCGGAGATGAAGGCGGCCTGCGGTCCGTACATCGCGCCGTGCAGCAGCAGACCGGCGGTGACGGCGGCCGTGATGACGGGGAACGACTGCGAGTCGACCAGCGCGAAGAACCCGAAGGCCCACAGGGCCATGCCGACGGAGCCGATCAGCGTCACCGGGCGGCGCCCGATCCGGTCCGACAGCGCGCCCCAGGCCGGGATGGCGACGAAGTGGACCGCCGAGCCGATCAGTACGGCGTTCAGCGCGGTGCTTTTGGGCAGGCCCAGGTGGGCGGTGACGTAGACGAGGAGGAAGGAGGTGAGGACGTAGTACGAGATGTTCTCGCCGAACCGGGTCCCCATGGCGGTCAGCACCTGCGCTCGGTTCCTGCGCAGCACCTGCACGACGGGCGCCGTCTCCCGCACCCCCCGGGCCGCCTCGGCGCGGGCCTTGGCCTGCGCGGCGAGGAAGACGGGGGACTCCGACACGGAGAGCCTGATCCACAGACCGACGACCACGAGCACCCCGGACAGCAGGAACGGGATCCGCCAGCCCCACGCCAGGAACGCGGCGTCCGACTGCACGGCGGCGAGCAGCGCGAGCACTCCGGTGGCCAGCAGGTTCCCGCCGGGAGCCCCCGACTGCGGCCACGAGGCCCAGAACCCGCGGTGCCGGTCGCCCCCGTGCTCGGACACGATGAGCACGGCCCCGCCCCACTCCCCGCCCAGCGCGAAGCCCTGCACGAGCCGCAGCACGGTGAGCAGGACGGGCGCACCGACACCCATGACGGCGTAGGTCGGCAGCAGTCCCATGGCGAAGGTCGCCCCGCCCATCATGACGAGGCTGACCACGAGTAGTTTCTTGCGCCCGACCTTGTCGCCGAAGTGCCCGAACACCACCCCGCCCAACGGCCGGGCGAGGAACCCGATGGCGTACGTGATGAAGGCGATGAGGGTACCGGTCAGCGGATCACCGGTCGGAAAGAACAGCTTGTTGAACACCAGCGCCGCGGCGGTGCCGTAGAGGAAGAAGTCGTACCACTCGATGGTGGTCCCGATCAGACTGGCGGCGACGATCCTCCGAATGCCTGACGGGGTGGTTCTAGCCGTTGCGGGGGAGACCATGTGCACCACTTCCAGGGGACCTCGGGGACGTTCCGTGTCGCCACAACGTAAAAGTCCCCAGGTCAACGGGATATGTGGCGGCCCATCACAATCGGGCGGCATCCTGTGTTCGCCGTCACCACCCGGTCGGCGTCGGCCCTGGGGCGGGTACGGCCGCGAAGGGTGCCGGCCCTCGCCGAGCTGGTAGTTCTCCAGGCCTCACTCCTGCTTCGGTGGGGTCTATGCCACCGGCCGGGGCCGCACCTTGACTCAGGAGCGCGGACGCCCTGGGGCATCGCGTTGACCAGATGCTGAGGAACACAGGGAAGTCGCCCCAGCGCATCGCCTTGTTCTCCCCTGGGCCCTTCTCGTCGCGAAGGGCCCGCGTGGACCTGCGCAAGCTGCGCAACGGGAACCGATGTGTCCCTGTTCGTACGGCTTCTCACGTGCTCGCGTAGGGCGGTGCAGAATGCAGCTGTGAAGGTCAGCCCACCCATCCGAGGGTGGACCTACAGCCCACCGGCTCGCCGAGGCCCACGACCCACTGGTGCCGCTTCGCCCGGCGCGCCCGGCGCCCCTGCCCCTTCGGCCTCGCCCGACAGCAACGGCCAGGCGCCCGTTCCCAGGAGTACCCCTCCCACAGAAGTGGATTCACCCACGCCCGTCGACGCAAACCCGCCCGCTCGCAGCGGCAGCAGCCCCTCGCCGGTCCGGACGGTGCAGCCGACGCAGCCGACGCAGCCGACGCAGTCGAGCCCGCCTGCTCCGGCCGCCGCACCGGTGCTGATGCTGCGTCCGACCAGCGTCCAGGAGTACTGCGCTAACGGCCAGTGGCCGAAGACCCTGTCGGTCCGCAACGGCGGGGGCGGCAACCTGAACTGGTTGATCGGTCAGCTGCCCGCGGGGGTCACCGTCAGCCAGGCCGGCGGGTCCTTGCCGCCGACGCCTCGCAGGTCATCACGCTGGGCGGGCGGACCGAGCAGCAGCCGGCGAACGGCCGGCTCACGATCGGCTTCTCCAGCAACGGCGGCAGCGCCCAGGCGACCGTGAACTGCGCCTGACGGCCCGGTGCCCACTACGCGCCCCGAGGGCCGCCGCCCCGCGCCCTGCCGCTGCACGCGCTCACGTGCGAGTTCCTCGGCTGGTCGCTCATCGAGGGGAGCCCGTGAACGGCTTCGGAAACAGTGGGATACTGCTGTTGGGGACACGGGTGCACGCACCGCAACCAGATGCTCGGGCGACTCGAAGGAGGCGCGTGGTGAGTACTCCCGCGGTGCGCATCGCTGACCTGTTGGAGGACGTACCGACGGCCTCCAACCCTCCCGCACCGCTTCCCGCTTCGGATCCGGGCGAGGCACCGTGCACCGGTGGTTCCACCCTCAACATTACGGTGGTGTGGGGCGATCTCACGGAGGTCGCCGCCGATCTGCACGTCACCGGGCACTACCAGTCGGTAGTGCCCGCCGCCGCGGAACTGGCACTGGACCAGGCCATATCCGGCGGATCTCGCCTGATCATCAAGGAGCACACCAAGCTCGGCTGGATCGACGCCCAGCTGGGGGAGGTCACGTACTTCCCCTGCAAGGCGGGCCCGGTGCGGTCCGCGGCCGTCGTCGGCATGGGACCGATGGGCACCCTGACGGAACGCCGCGCCCTCCAGATGTACGCCTCGCTGCTGGGCGAAGCGGTCGCGCTCGGCCATGTCGAGAGCATGGCGACCGTGCTCATCGGCTCGGGCACGGGCAATCTGGCCGTGAGCCAGGCGGCCCGCGCCCTCGTCAGGGGGTTCGCCGGCGTCCTGGCTCTGCTGAGCCCCCCGACGCCACCGCCCCGGCTCACCGAGGTGCTTATCGTGGAGGTCGACCGGCTGCGCGCGGAGCAGCTCCACCTCGCGCTGATCACGGCAGCTGAAAGCCTGCCGCAGCTGCGGATCGCCCCCCGGCTGCGCGAAGAGAGCGGCGGGCGGTTGTCCGCGCCCTCCGCGGCGGTGTACGCGCTGGCGGCGCTGGCGAGGCTGACCGGACCGGAGAGCACGCCCATCCGCGACGGAATGCCGGAGGGGCCGGACCGCCCGGGCAGGGAGGAAGCCCTGCGCACCGTGCTGGCCGGCTTCGACCCCGACATCCAGGGGAAGGTTCGCGAGCAGCTGGCCCACCTGGCCACGGTGGACCGCACCGACCTGTCGTTGGCGGTCGGCGGATCCGTGGAGGAGCAGGACGACTCCGCACAGGTCCGGATGTCCGTCCTGTCGGGAGTCGGCGGACTGCGCTGGGCGGCGCTGACCGGGCGGGCCACCGTCCCGGAACGGCTCGTGCCCGTGGACATGGACCTGCTGCGAGATCTGGTCAACCGGCTGACGGAACCCAGCGTCGAGGACGCACGCGAACTCCCCGACCTGCTGTCCCGGGTCGTCGTACCTCCGGACTTCCAGCGGCTGCTCACCGATGATGCGAGGGTGCTGCTGGAACTGGACCGGGACACGGCCTCGGTGCCTTGGGAGTTCCTCGCCGAGATCCAGCATGCCGACGGTGGGAGACACGATCCCCTGGCCATCCGGACCCAGCTGTCCCGGCAACTGCGCACCCCCTACGCGCGCGTGATGACCGAGGCGCTGGGCGACGCGCCGCTGCGTGCCCTGGTAATCGGTGACCCGGGCGACCCGGAGAAGGGGTTCCAGCTGAAGGAAGCCCGCAGCGAGGCGCTCGCGGTCGCCGCCCGGCTGAAGAACCTGGGGGTCGAGGTCAGTCTCTTCGTGGGCGCGGCGAACTCCCGGGAGCCGGGCGTCGACCCGGCGAGGCGTCTGGACGTGCTGCGGGCCCTGCTGTCCGGGCGCCATCACATCGTGCACTACTGCGGCCACAGCGACTTCGACTTCTCCGGCACGGGACGGCGCTCGGGCTGGGTGTTCGCCGATGGTCTGCTGACCGCTCAGGAGCTTGCACTGCTCGAACGGCCGCCCGTGATCGTGGTGGCCAATGCCTGCTACTCGGCCCTGCTCGGCAGCGCCACCGGTCTCGGACGGCAGGCCCAACCGTCCGGCGTGGCGGACCGGAGCCCGTGGGGGAACCCGCAGGCCGCGCTGGTACCGAGCCTCGCCGACGAGTTCCTTCGCCTAGGTGTCGGGCACTACGTTGGGGCAGCGTGGCGGATCCCTGACGACCAGGCGATCTCCTTCGCCGAGCAGTTCTACACGTACGTGTTCGAGGGCGGCCCCGGCGAGCCGGCGCCGACGGTGGGCGGTGCCGTCCGCAGGGCGCGCAAGAGGCTCTACGAGCAGCAGGCCGCGGGACGGGTGCCGCCGGACATCGCGCCGAACCCGAAGCGCTGGAGTTCCTGGGCCGCCTATCAGCACTACGGGGACGCTTCGGACGTGCTCGTCCGCCATGACTCGTCCGGCACTACGGGGGGCAGCTAGGAGGTCTGCTCATGGCCAGGATCCCGATGGCCGACATCGTCGTACTGCTCCCCGGAATCACCGGGAGCGTACTGAGCAGGAACGGCAAGGACGTATGGGCACCCTCGCCTTCGGCGGCATGGGGTGCACTGGCGAGCCTCGGCCGCTCGGTGGAGTTGCTCGAACTCGGGGAGGACGACTGGCACGCGGACGATCTCGGCGACGGCGTCGTCGCGGAGCGGCTGGTGCCCGACCTCCATACCCTGCCCGGCCTGTGGAAGATCGACGGGTACACGGAGATCGAGACCTTCCTGCTGGCGCGGTTCGACCTGGCGGAAGGCCAGAACTACTTCCCGTTCCCGTACGACTGGCGGCGCGACAACCGGGCGGCCGCACGCAGGCTCGCAGAACTGAGCAGCACCTGGCTGCGGAACTGGCGCGAGGCGAGCGGCAACGCCGGCGCCCAACTCGTCCTGATCGGGCACTCGATGGGCGGGCTGGTGGCGCGGTACTTCGTCGAGGCACTGGGCGGCTGGAAGGACACCCGGGCCGTCGTGACCTTCGCCACCCCTTTCTACGGCTCGCTCAATGCCGTCGAGTTCCTGTGCAACGGCTTCCACAAGCGGATCGGCCCTTTCGAACAGGACCTCACCCGCCTCCTGCGCTCGTTCACCGGCTTGCACCAGCTCGTTCCGGCCTACAAGTGCGTGTACGGGGAGAACGGCCCGGCCACCACCCCGGCGATGGCGGGGCTGCCCGGCTGGCGGCCGCAGTGGAGCAGCCATCTCACCGACTTCGGGGGGGAGATGGAGGCTGCGGCCACCGCGAACCGGCAGGACCCTGCCTGGGGGTCCAACCCGGTGGTCTACCACCCCATCGTCGGCATGGACCAGCCCACGAGGCAGTCGGCCCGGCTGGCCGACCACAAGGTCGAGACCCTGATGACGCGCGGGGACTCGGACGAAGGAGGTGACGGAACCGTGCCCAAGCTCTCCGCCGCTCTCTCCGGCACCGAAGACGCCCGCACGTTCGTCCCGCAGAAGCACGGGAGCCTGCAGAAGCAGGCCGCGATGCTCGACCACCTGCAGGGCATCCTCCAGTCCCTCCACGACATACGCGTCGGCGACCTGCGGGACGGCATGACCGTCTGGTTCAGCCATCTCGGTGACGACCTCTATCTCACCGACGAACCCGTCGTCTGTGAGATCGGCGCCACCAGCGCCCTCAGCGGGAGCGAACTGTCCGAGGTCCCGGCCCGCCTCTCGGTGACCGACCGGTCGACCGGAAGGCCGGTGGTCGACCGCGCCGTCACGGTCCCCCGGGAGCGTCGGCGGTTCGACCTCGGCGTGCTGCCCGCCGGGACGTACGACCTGCTGGTCCGCGCCGGCCGGGGCACCGCACCGCTGTCCGACGTCTTCCTCGTTGCCGGCCCGGACGGCACGGACGCCATGGACGGCATGGACCGCTGAAATCTGCGCACGGGCCGGTGCGAAGGCAGGAAGCAGGAGGCAGGAGGCAGGAGGCAACACGATGACCACCGTCGGCCATGCACCCCCCTACGGACTGATCGCCAGGGAACTCGTCGCAGGGCGTGCCGTTCCCTTCCTCGGCGCGGCCGCCTCCTATGCGGGAGTGCCCGAGGACGAGCCTCGAAGGCTGCCCGGTGGCCAGATGCTCGCCCAACGACTGATCGACGTCTTCGAGGGCTATCCGGGCGAGGTCAGCGATCCGCTCACCCAGGTGGCGCAGTACTACGAGGAATGCGTGGCCAGCCACGGGGACATCTGCCGCTGCTTCCGCCGCGTGTTCTACGAGGAGCAGCAAGGACTTCCCCCGGCACCCACAGCCGGACTGGTGGCAGCCATCGAACCACCCGCCGAGCGGCCGTTCGTGGTCATCACCACGAACTACGACTGCCAGCTGGAGAAGGCGCTCGAACTGGCCGGGCGCAGGTACACCGTGGTCATCCAGGACACGATGCCCTGGACCACGCACACGCTGCTGGTGCGCAAGAGCGGCGGCGCCGGCTTCCGGGCGATGCAGGGCAAGGACCTGGTACTCGACGACTACGCGGGTACGACCCTGATCTACAAACTGCACGGCGGCTTCTGCGAAGGACTCGGCGATGACGTCGACACGGTGGTGGTGACCGAAGGCGACTACATTCGCTTCGTCGCCTCGCTGACGTACAACACCGTGCCGCCCAGCGCCATCGCGACGCACATCCTCGACAAGCGGCGCATCCTCTTCCTCGGGTACTCCATGGCCGACTGGAACATGCGCGTGATCCTGTACCAGCTCGGCCAGCGCCAGCCCAGACCCTATGACGTGCCGCGTTCCTGGGGAGTCCGCAGATCGGTCTCCGTCGTCGAGCAGAGGTTCTGGGACAAGCGGGACGTCGAGTTGTTCGACATGGACCTCGCCGAGTTCGTTGTCAACCTGCACGAGGCGATCGGAGCGGCGGCATGACCCCCCCTGGGACGGCCGACAACCCCTACGTGGGCCTGCGGCCTTTCACCGAGCACGACCGACACCTGTTCTTCGGCCGGAAGCGCGAGGCCGAGGTGCTGTACAACATGGTCTACTCGACCCCCCTCACGCTGGTGTACGCGCCGAGCGGCGTCGGCAAATCCTCGCTGCTCCAGGCGGGGCTGGGTCCGGCCCTCGACACAGCCGGGGGCTTCACCGTCGTGTACGTCGACACGTGGCGGCCTCCGGTGGCGGAGCAGCTGAGCTCGTTGGTAGCCGAGGACTTCAGGTCCGCGGAGCGCACGGGAGCGTGGTGTGACCAGTTGCGGTGCTACGGCGCCGAGACCGGCAGCTGCCCCGTGCTGATCCTCGACCAGTTCGAGGAGGCGCTGCGCTACCCGGACGGACTGGACACGGTCTGGGAGGAGTTGGCCGTGCTCGGCACGCACCCGCGCGGCGGGGCCCGGGTGGTGGTCGGAATCCGCGAGGACTACTTGGCCGGACTCGACGAACTGCTGAGCCGTGTGCCCACGCTGATCGAGAACGGTCTGCGGCTGGGACCCATGAGCCGTACCAGCATGCAGCGCGCGTTCCGGGGTCCGCTCGACACCCTGGTGCCGCCCTTCGAAGCGGAGGACGGTCTGTTCGAAGAGCTGGTGGCGGACCTGGGCACGGAGGGGCCGAGCGGGACGAAGGGCTACGCCGAGCCCGGCTACTTCCAAGTGGTCTGCCGGCACCTGTGGGAGCTCGACAGCGACCGGCCCGACCGGACGCTCACCCGTGCCACCTATGAACAGGAAGGCCGGGCGGCCGGAGTCCTGCGGTCCTATGTGCGCGGCAAGCTGGACGATTCGATGCCGTCCGACCATCTGGAGATTCTCTACGCGATCATCCGCTACCTGGTCACACCGACCGGAGCCAAGATACTGCTCGGCCTGGACGATCTTTCCGGGCTGGTGACGACCCGAGATTTCACCCCGCAGGCCCGCAGGATGTTCGGCCTGGACGACGATGAACAGCCGTTCGAGAGCCTCCGGCTCCGTCACCTGTTGCACGAGACGCTCGAAGCGCTCTGCGTCGGCGGGGTCCTCATCCTGCGGCGCGTGGTGTGCGGCACGACCACCAAGTACGAGCTGTTCCACGACCTGCTGGGCCCCATCCTGTTGGACTGGCGGGACCGGAAGCGGTCCCGGGGGGAGCGGGATCTCGCGCAGTTGGCCGAGCCGGTCCAGGGGCTGCGCTGGACGGCCAGGGCGTCGCTCGACCGCGCGAGTGCCGGGCTCGTCTCCCTGGACGGGGAGACGCGGCGCGAGGTCGTCCGGGAACTGGGTGAAGTGCTGATGCAGTCGAAAGTGCTGAGGGAGGACACCCTTTCCCACAGCGCTCGCAGCCGGTTGGAGGAACTGCGGCAGGCCGAGGACTGGAAACTCCGCCTGGAGGCCGGGCGCGCCCTCGGCCAGCCCTACTCCGTCGAGACCCCGTCCTGGCGCCGGGCCCTACTCGCCGTCATGGGCTATGTCCTGCTCAGTGCCGCCACCGTCGTCGCCCTCGTGTTCGGCGCCCACGCCTTCTTGCTGGCCGTCACCGACATCGAGGTGCCGGGGCGGGGCTTCCTCGTCCTCGCCCTCGGCTGGGTCGCGCTCGTCTGGGCTCTGGTCTACTTCGCCGAAGGCGTCAGCGATCAGCTGTACTCCGGCTGGCGACCATGGCACACCCTGCTGAACGCCCCCTTCGAACCGTACCTCCAGGGCTACGGCTGGTTCGAACGTTCTTCTGGCTGGCCGCTCAACTTCATCCTGGCCGTGGTCCCGGCGGTGGTCCTCGCCCCGGTCCTTGCCCAGGTCGCCCTGCCCTTCATGTTCTGGCTGATCGTGCTGGTCTGCCTGGGCACGGGGATCGGCCTCGTGGCGTACAACCGTGCCGTCGTGCTGATCTGACGCACGTCGGCGTGGCCCTCAACTGCTCTTGGGTACGAGGGGCTTGCGGCCGGGGTACACGTGGTCGGGGGTCACGACCTCGGTGACCGCCTGGCCGAAGAACGCGCTGGGCTCCTTGCCGTCGGTCAGTACGTCGGTGTTGAGGAGGATGACCATGGTCGCCTGCGCCTCGGGCAGGTACACGACCAGGCTCTCGTACCCGGGGAGGGAGCCGTCGTGCCCGATCCAGCCGTTGACGTCGAAGATGCCCAGGCCGTAGCCGGCCCCCGGGATGCCTATCGGCGTGGTCTTCAGCCGCTCGGCCTGGGTTGCGGGCTTCAGGAGCGTTCCGGTGGCGACGGTACGGGCCCAGCTGCGCAGGTCCTGGAGGTCGGAGATGATCGCTCCGGCGGCCCAGCCCCAGGACGGGTTCATGCCCGTCGAGTCCTCGACCTTGCCGGACGTCGTCTGAGCGGTGTAGCCGTGTGCGTGCGGCTCGGGGAACTCCGTCCCGGTCGGGAAGAGCGTGTGGTGCAGGCCGGCCGGCTCCAGGACCTGCTCCTTGATGATCTCCTGGAACGGCCGGCCGGTGACCTTCTCCATCGCCAGGCCGAGCAGGATGATGTTGGTGTTGGAGTACTCGAACTTCGCGCCCGGCTGGAACTGCACGGGGTGCTTGAAGGAGTAGTCCAGCAACTGCCGCGGCGTGAAGGGCTTGGCGGGCATGGTGTCGAGCAGCCTGTTGAAGGCGTCGTCGTTGGCGTAGTTGTACAAGCCGCTGCGCATACCGGCCAGTTGGCGCAGGTTGATACGGTCCCCGTTCGGAACGCCGCTGACGTACGTGCCGATCGTGTCGTCCAGGCTCATCTTCCCCTGGTCGACCAGCCGCAGGAGGGCGGTGACCGTGAACGTCTTGGTCTCACTGCCGATGCGCATGTAGAGGTCGGTCGTCACGGGCGCGCCGGACTGCTTGTCGGCCACGCCGAACGCCTTCACGTAGCTGCCCTTGCCCGGGGCCCACAGCCCCACGATCGCACCCGGCACCCGAGTCTCGCGCACGACCTCGCGTACGGCGTCGTCCAGCTTCGCCGCGACGGCGGGGGTGAGCTCCTGGAACGCCGTGCCGCCGGTGTCCGGCGAGGGGGCCGTGGCGGGGGGCCGCCCCGAGGGGGGTGCCCCGTGCGTCGAGCCCGTCCCGTACCCCGTCCCGTACGCGGAGCCCGCCGCGGTCGGTGCGAGGAGCACACCTGCTGCGGCGGCGGCGACGCAGACCCGGCCCAGCCGGATGCGGGTTCGTCTCACGGCCGGCCTCCTGTCGTACGAAGACCCAGGACGACATCACCAGCCTAGGTCGTATCGGCCACTCATGCCGCCTCCACCCACGCGTGGTCCCTGGCCGCACGGCGCAGGTCGACGAGGTCGGCGTACGAGTGGCCGGGCTCCGTCCAGTAGGGGTGGGCGTAGAGCCGACGCAGGCCCTCGATCAGCTGGTGCCGCAGGTCGGTGGTGTGGCCGCCGCGTGGCTGTGCAAGAGCGGTGTAGGTCCGGATGACCTGGACCTGGGTGAGCAGAAGATCGTCGGGGAAAGCTGTTCGCGCCATGGCTCGATTAGGCCACTTGTTCGATTTCCCGCGCAAGTCGATCCCCGCCCCGGCGCACCAGCACATCTGTGCGGACGGATCACCCTGATGACCCTGCCGCCGCCGCTGGATCCGATGCCGGTCCGGTCCGGTTCACGATCGTGCCCGTCTGCCTCCGGAACCGCTACGGATCCCGAAGGTGACCAGCACCAGCGCGCCCAGCAGCAAGACGACGATGCCGGTGCGCCCGGCCGCGAAGTCCCGTATGGCGTCCGCCGACTTGGACCAGACGCTGCGGCTCGGGGCCGTCGTCGTCTCGCCCAGCCAGATCGACCCGTTCGCGGCGGAGGCCGGTCGGTCCTTCGACGCCTTCACGATCCGGGGCAGCCGGGGGTACGCCTCGTCCATCTGCGCGGCGCTGAGCTGCTTGGGGTCGAGCTTGCTGAAGTCGACCCCGCCGAACACCATGGTGGACGTGACCTGCGTGTTGCCCTCTTGGGTGGTCTGCTCGTAGCGGAACTCCCCCTTCTCGATGGACTGCACATAGGCGTCGAAGACCTGGCGCGGCCGCCACGGACCCTGCATCTTGGCCAGGCCGAGGTCACTGGAGTCGATCAGCTTGTCGAACGAGGTGCTGTGGCCCTCCTGATGGCGCTTGCGTATCCACTGGGCCACGACCCGGGCGAGAAAGGCCCGCCGCAGCGGCGCGTACTCCGGCGCCGTGTTGACCGCTTCCGTGACTTTGGGTACCACCATCGCCTGTTGCAGCTGCTCACTGCGGGCATCGCTCTGGGGATCGGCCTTGCACGACTGCGGCAGTCCCTCAAGGTGCTGCGATGTGGCATTGACCGCGAGGGAGGCCTTGAGGATGTAGAGCGACGCGCCGTCCTCGCGTACCTCTACGTCGCCCGGCACGATCCAGAGCCTGGAGGAATAGCACGAGTTCCCCGAGATGCCGCTCATTTCCTTCCAGTAGCGCGCGCCGAATTCGGTGTGGGGGTCGAGGAGCCGGCCCTCGGTGCGCTTCATCTCAAGGTCCGCCTCAAGGAGTACCCGGCCGGCGTTCGTCTGGCCCAGAGCACTGTCCATGATCCTGTCCGGCTCCGAGGGATTGAGATTGACCCAGAACTTCGCCGGGTCCAGCACGAGCCAGGCCCTCAGGTCCGCAACGCTGTTGGTGAGGGCGTCGAGGCCGGAGTCCATGTCCTGCTGCAGACCGGGCGCGGCCGGCTGCGCCGTGTACGAGTACTGCACGCCGTCCGAGCCCGGGGCGTCGGAGAAGTAGCGCATTTCGAGAGTGGAGAAGTCGATGCCGCCGTTGTCGTTCGAGCCGAGCGCCTTGGCGAGCCCACCCGACGGGGATTCTTCCGCCGGGGGGCAGGGGGCGGCTGCGGGAAGCGCTGCGGCCATCGCCACCACCCCCCGGCCTCCGCCTCCGCCCGTTCCTCCCGGCAGGCGTGCCGCCCCGGTGTCGCAGTCGGGCCGCAGGCCCAGGGCTGCGGCGCGTTGCTGTTCCGCCGCCCGGCTCTTTTCCCTGCGCAGCTGGGCAGTGGCCTTGCCCATGACGCTCTGCGAGGTTCCCACGGACACCTTGGATTCGGGACTCCCCATACGCCCGTACTGGGCGATCGCCAGTCTGTACCGGAAGTCCTTGGTCTCTTTCTCGCACATGTTCAGGCAGGGGCTGTTCTCGCTCGCCAGTCCCAACGAGGACCTCGTCAGGATCTTTTCGGTGAGCTCCCGGGCTTCCGCGTCACTGACGCCTTTCGACATCGTCTTGATGCTCAGCGGACCGGCGGCGCGGACGCGTGCGAGCGGAATCTGCTCGGAGTGGGCGTCGTGATAGACGTTGCTCGTCGAGACCTCCAGCAGGCCACTGTCCTGCTTCGCCCCGAGCTCCCCGTAAAGCCCCTTTCCTGTCGCGTAGTCCACCGCTTTCGCGGCAATGCTGTAGTCGTTCTTGATGTCGAAGTTCGCATTCGCCGCATTGAGTGCTCTGAGCATGTCGTTGCGGAACGTGTCCGCTCGGAACCATGACGGGATCCCCTCACCCAGCGCGGAGAGGAAGTCGAACCACTCGACGGACACGTTGCCGGGAGCGGAACCGAACCTCATGCGTGCCGCGACCAGCCTTCGGCCCAGCGGATTCAGGAGCAGTTGCCCGGACGCTGCCTCCAGTTCCTGGTCGGTACCCAGATGCGTCCCCGGCGGGACGATGAGACGTACCCCGTTCGAGTCCGTGAAGAGCGGGGGCGCAGGCGGCGGCGTGGGCTGCGCGAGCGCCGCCGGCGACCCCGGTACGAGCGCGATGGCCGCCGCGCCGAGCAGGGCGACCATGCGGCGCCGGCGCCGGTGCGGCGCGCCGCACCGAGCGGCCCGGCGCCCCGTCAGCGGACTACGACTGAGGATGCGCACCGTCGTCTCCCGTCCGGCTGTCCTCGGGGACGGGCCCCGTCACCACCGTTCCCGCAGCCTGCAGGTAATCGGTCAACGCCTGCCCCGGTGCCGACGCTTCGGCCCACGCCTCACCTCGCCTGAAGGCCCTGGCGCCGGCGGCGGCCAGCGCGCCCACGACCAGGAGGGCCACGGCGGTGGAGCCGGCGAGCGACGTGCCGCTCGTACACGCGTGGCCGCCACCCAGGCGGAAGTCCTTGCCGCTGAACTTCAACTGCGGCTTGTAGCCGTAGCTGACCGAGCAGGCTGATGCCTGGTGCGGCACGAGGAACAGCATGAGGCAAGCGAGCGGCACCGCTGCTGCGATGAGGCGGGATCCCCGCGACATCAGCGCGCCGAGTCGGCGACGGCTCATGACATCACCGCCGCGTCGCGAACCTTCGTCTTCAAACGCAAGACCTTCGTACGCAACGGGTCAGCCCTCTCGGGATCCACTTGCTCGTGCAGGCGCAGGCCGGCCAGCTCCAGTTGAGCGGTGTGCAGGCGGTGCAGCGCCAGTGCCGCGAACGGCCCGTACCGACGCCAGGTGCTCACCAGCGCCCAGAAGCGCAGCCTGGGATCGGCCAGGACGGTCTCCTCACCGGGCGTGACGGCCACGCCTGCCGCCGCCTCGGCGGACAGGGCGGCCCGCGCCGCCGAGGCCCGCGCGCGCCGGCCGGCCAGCAGGAGCAGTACGGCCAGGACGATGAACGGCGCCTGGGGGAGCAGCCAGAGGAACGGCGAGACGACGAGGGTGTCGAACGCCGCCCCGACCTCCATGTGGTCACCGACCAGGCGCGAGAACCACGCCGCCAGCGTTTCGGTGGAGACCGCGCCGCCGATCACGGCGATGAGGGCGGCCCCCGCGATGAGCCCCCGCTCCCGGCGCTGCTTCCTCCGGAGCGCCAGGCCGAGCCCGGCTCCGAGCAGCGCACCGTACGCCACCGGCCCGCCGAGGAGGCCGATCGACTGCCGGATCCAGTACTCGAAGCCGCCTGACGCGCCGGTGATCGAGCTCAGGGCCCCGTACAGCCGGATGAACAGGATGGACTCCACGAAGGCGTACCCGAGTCCGACGGCGGCTCCCAGTACGAGGCCGGTCACGGTATCGACGACCTGGTGGCGGAACAGGAGCAGGACGACCACCACGCCTGCCGCGACGAGCAGCGCGTTCACGACGCTCAGGTGCAGGACCAGCAAGTCGATCACCCGGTACAGGGACTTGGGTGAGGTGGCGTCGAGCAGCGAGTGCGCGTTCTTGACCGAGTATCCGTAGATGGTCGCGTAGGCGAGGCCCGTGTAGGCCCGGCCCAACCCGAACACCATGAACGCGCCCCAGCCGAAGGCGGCGAGCAGGGCTGACAGCGGGGCGCGGGCGAAGCGCTGGCCGTGGTGCAACAGCCAGAGGACGAAGGCCGTGCCGGGGGCGCAGGCGAGCGCAGTCAGGGGATACGCGGCGACGATGCTGAGGGCCAGCAACGAGAACGGGCCCAGCAGCGCTGCCAGCGTTGCCCACGTGAGCACCGCGGCCCGGCGGCCCTGCGGGCGCATGACCGCCGCGGCCACCTGGAGCAGCGCCCCCACCACGATGCCCGCCATCACGGCCCAGAAGACGGTCCGCGGCACGGAGAGCAGCCGGTCGAAGGAGGCGAACGGCCCTTGCTGCAGGTGTTGGGCCATCGACTTCGGAAGCTTGTAGAAGATGGAGACCGTGGGCTCGTCAGGCAGCACCTTGGGCCGCGCGACATTGAGCAGCAGCTCCACGATGTACAGCCCGATCATGAGCCGGGCGACCAGGAGCGCCCGTCCTCGCGCCACCGAGTCCACGCCCGGGCGCCCGGGCGCGGCCGAGTCCGTGTCCGTGTTCGTGTTCGCGTTCGTGTCCGTCACGGTGCACCGTCCGGGAGGACGGGTGCGTCGGGCATCCCGGTCGGGAACCGGGTGAGCAGGTCGGTCGGAAAGCTGGTGGGAAAGTGCGACGGAAACCCGGAGGGGAGTCCGGTGGGCAGGTCACCCGGCTGTCCAGGACCGGACGGGGAACCGGAGGGGAACCGCGAAGGGAAGCCGGACGGCACGCCGGAAGGCAGCCGGGGAGAAGCGGTCAGCCCCGGCAGGCCGGGGATCTTCGGCGTCTCCGGGTCGTTGTGTCCGCCGAGAGCGACCACGAGCGACGCCGCGAGCAGCACCGCACCGATCACCGAGCCGATCACCACCAGACGCACCTCTGAGCGCGGTGCTTCACGTGCCACGTCGGTCACGGGATCCACCTCAGACACCGCTACTCGCCATGGGGGCGCCTGCGTTCCCTGGCGGCCCTGACGAGGGCGGCGGCGAATGCTCTCACGTGGAAGGGCGACTTCATGGGTCCCGTTTCGTCGAGTGACGTGGAAGCGAGGGCGCGCGGACGGGCGGCCGGCACGGCCATGGTGAGGGGCGGTGCACGGCGGGATGCAGGCTATCGGCGGGTAGGTGGGGAGTACAGACATACATCGGGTCAGTGCAAGGTTGGCGAAAACGGACCCCCGTCACCGGGTGCCGGGGCGCTCCCGCCGGCGGGCGGACAGCGCCTGTCCCAGCGCCGACACGCTCAGGCCGAACATCAGCACGCCCAGGGGGACATGGAGCGACGGGACGTGCGCGATGCCCAGCACCACCTGCACCGAGGCGAGGACGAGGAAACCCGACGCGTACGCGATGGGACGGGCCGGCCCGCCGCCCGGCCGCCACGCCAGGATCGCCCCGAGTACGTACAGCATCGAGGCGCCGTACATCACGCGGGCTCCGGCGCCGTGCAGGGCCTCGCCGTGGGACGTGGACAGCAGCAGTCCGGCGGTGACGGCCTGGAAGAAGACGGCCAGGGTCTGCAGGGCGATCGCGACGTGCAGGAACGTGAAGCTGCGGTGTGCTGCCGTCGTCTGTGCGGCCATGGCACGGTCCCCTCTTCTGCCTTGCGGCGGTGCGTCGGTAGTGTCTCGGTACTTCGACGACGTGGGCGCGCGAAACGTGAGGTGAAGCGCCGCCCTCACAGTCCGGAGCGGTATTTCGTCGAAGCAGCGAGAGCGGAACCGGACGAGAAGAACCAGGGAGCGGTCGCGACCATGAGCACCCCATCCGAAACTGGGCACGACCGCGCCGAGTCGGGCCTGAGCGCGATCGTCGGCGAGCGGCGGCACCTGATCAACCTCGCCTACCGGCTGCTGGGTTCGCTGGCCGAGGCCGAAGACGCCGTGCAGGAGACCTACGCCCGCTGGTACGCGATGTCACGCGAACGGCAGCAGGCCGTCGAGTCGCCCGGCGCCTGGCTGACGACGGTGGCCACCCGCGTCTGTCTGGACCTGCTCGGTTCGGCCCGGGTCCGGCGCGAGCGCTACGTCGGCGCGTGGATACCGGAGCCGCTGCCCGACCTTACGGAGTGGATCAGCGGGCCGACGGTCGGCGGCCGGGCCGAGCCGGCCGACCCCGCCGACCGGGTCACCCTGGACGAGTCGGTGAACATGGCCTTCCTCGTCGTCCTGGAGTCGATGACGCCGGCCGAACGCGTGGCGTTCATCCTGCACGACGTCTTCCGGTACCCCTTCGCCGAGGTCGCCGACATCGTCGGCCGGACGCCGGCGGCCTGCCGGCAATTGGCGTCCTCGGCCCGTCGGCGTATGCGTGCCGCGCAGGCTCCGGCGGCTCCGACGGCCGGAGAGGCCGGTCTGGTGCGGGACTTCAAAGAGGCGTGGGAGGCCAAGGACATCAAGGCCCTGGTCGCTCTCCTCGACCCCGACGCCACGATGGTCGCCGACGGCGGCGGACTGGTCGGCGCCGCCCTGCGCCCGGTCGAGGGCGGCGAGCGCATCGCCCAGTACCTGATCCACATCGCCGACAAGGCCCCTGGGCTGGCACTCTTGGAGCGGACGGTCAACGGCAGGCCCGGCCTCGTCGCCCAACACGCCGGCCTCACCGTGACCGTGGCGGCGTTCAGCCTCGTCGGGGGCCGGATCACCTGCATCTGGGCGGTCCGCAACCCGGAGAAGCTCCGTCCGTGGACGGAGCACGGACGGACCTGAGCGCCCGCCCCGACGGGTTCAGCGGTGCAGCCGACTCGTCCAGTCCTGCGGAACCCGGCCGGCCGGTCCCGGCGCCGGTTGATCCGCCGGGTGTCCGCCCGGCGGGGTCAGTTCCGGCCCGGACTCGTAGAGGGCGTTGGTGTCATAGTCCCAGAACCACTCCTCGCCCGGCTCGAAGCTCTGGACCACGGGATGACCGGTGGACTTCCAGTGGGCGGTGGCGTGCTGGGCCGGTGAGGAGTCACAGCAGCCGATGTGGCCGCACTGGGCGCAGCGCCGCAGGTGGAACCACCAGCCGCCCGCGGCGTCGCACTCGACGCAGCCGGTGCCGGTGGGCGGGACGGTCGGATCGATTCCGTTGATGCCGGTCATACGGGCTCCTCGGCGGTGTCGGTTTCGGTGGCGGTCTCGGTTCCGGTGGTGGCCCCGGGGTCCGGGGCGGTCAGCGGCAGCAGCACCTGGAAGCGGGTGTCGCCCGGCACGGACTCGACCTGGAGGCTGCCGTGGTGCTTGTTGACGACGATGCGCCAGGAGATGTCGAGACCGAGACCGGTGCCCTCGCCGACCGGCTTGGTGGTGAAGAAGGGATCGAAGATGCGGCTGCGGATGTCCGCCGGGACGCCGGGCCCGGTGTCGCGGAACTCCACCAGCAGCCGGTCACCCTCCCGTGCCGTGCGGACCGTCAGCGTGCCGTCGTCGCCGGTGCTCCCGATGGCGGACACGGCGTTGTCGATGAGGTTGGTCCACACCTGGTTGAGCTCGGCCGGGTAGGCGGGCACGTCCGGCACGGAGCGGTCGTAGTCCTTGACCACCCGCACCCGGGGGCCGATCTTCCCGGACAGCATCAGCAGGGTGCTGTCGAGGAGCTCGTGGACGTCGACGACCCGGTGCGGGGCGCGGTCGAGCTGCGAGTACTGCTTGGCCGCATCCACGAGGTGGGAGATGCGCGTGGTGGAGTCGTCGATCTCGTCCATCAGCAGTTCGGTCTCGACCGTGTAGTTGAGCCAGCCGATGGCCCCCGGCAGGATGTCCTCGGCCACGGCCGCCGCGACCTGCTCCAGCCAGTCCGTGTCCAGCCCGGCCTGTACGAAGGTCGGTGCGACCCGCCAGCCCTCCGGGACGCCGTGCTCATCGAGCCAGTCGGCGAGCTCGTCCTCTCGGTCGGACGCCTCAAGCGGGCTCAACGCCGGCGCCTTGGCGATGCGTTCGGCGGTGCGCTCCTGTATCTCGATGAGACCCGCGAGTGCCTCGCGGGAGTACGGGCCTTGGGCGATGACGGCCAGCTTGTGCCGCATCTTGCCGACCCGTTCCCGCAGCATGGCGGTGGCGCGGACGGCGGCCGCAGCCGGGTTGTTGAGCTCGTGGGTGAGGCCGGCGGACAACGATCCCAGGGCCAGCAGCCGTTCCCGCTGTCCGATCGCCCGCTGGGTGTTCTTCGAACCGAAGAAGAGCCCCTCCAGCAGGTGCGCTGCCATGGGGAACCATTCCTGCATGATGTCCGCGAACGACTGGGCGGGCAGCACGAAGAACCGCGTCGGCTCGGTCACCCGCATCGAGTTGTTGTAGGTCTGCGGCACCCGGTCGCCCAGATAGGCCTGCATGGCCCCCGCGTACACGCCGCGCTGCGAGGTGCGGCTCACCTCGACGTCGTCGCCGCCGACCCGGCGGGACAGTACGACGGTGCCCTCGATCATCACGAAGAAGCAGGTGGCCGGGTCGCCCTCCGCGTACACCGGTCCGGCTTCGAACCGTTCCACCCGCCCCTCTGCGCACAGCCGCCCGAGCTGCTCCGGGGAG
The DNA here is from genome assembly GCF_056436685.1 of Streptomyces sp. NPDC043680. Taxonomy (NCBI): domain Bacteria; kingdom Bacillati; phylum Actinomycetota; class Actinomycetes; order Kitasatosporales; family Streptomycetaceae; genus Streptomyces; species Streptomyces sp. NPDC043680. The sequence continues at coordinate 328,665 of NZ_JBWKCE010000004.1, forward strand.
AGCTTCTCGAACAGGAACAGCGAGGCGATCTCCTGCGGGCTGCAGGTCATGACCTGCCCGCTCATGACTGCTCCAGGTACCGGTGGACGAGCATCACGGCCATGGCTCCCTCTCCGACGGCGGACGCGACGCGCTTCGCGGACTGGGCGCGCGCATCGCCCGCCACGAACACGCCGGGAACGTTGGTCTCCAGGTGGTAGGGCGGCCGGTCCAGCTCCCACTCGGCCGGTGGCCGCCCGTCCGGCGTGAGGTCCGGTCCGGCCAGGATGAAGCCGTGCTCGTCCCGCAGCACCGTGCCGTCCAGCCAGTCGGTCAGCGGGGCCGCGCCGATGAAGACGAACATCCACTGCGCGTCGACGCGTTCGGTCGCACCGCTCGCCACGTCCCGCAGGGTCAGCTGCTCCAGGTGCTCCTCGCCGTGCGCCGCCTCGACGACGGTCCGGGTCCGCACCGCGATGTTCGGCGCCTCCCCGATCTGCTGGACCAGGTAGTGCGACATCGACGCCGTCAGGGACTCCCCGCGTACCAGCAGCGTGACCGACTTCGCGCCCCGCGCCAGGTACAACGCCGCCTGCCCGGCGGAGTTGGCGCCGCCCACGATGTACACGTCCTGCCCCAGACAGGAGGACGCCTCGGTGAGTGAGGAGCCGTAGTACACCCCGCAGCCGGTCAGGTGGTCGCAGCCCGGCGCCTGGAGCTGCCGGTACGACACACCGGTCGCCAGGATGACGCTGTGCGCGGCGACCGCCGAGCCGTCGGAGAAGCGGACGACTCGCGCGGCCCCGCTGACCTCCAGCCCCGTGACCTCGCGCGCCGTGAGGATCTCGGCGCCGAACTTGCCGGCCTGGCGGCGGGCGCGTTCCGTCAGCTGCGCACCGGACACGCCGTCCGGGAAGCCGAGGTAGTTCTCGATGCGGGAACTCTGGCCTGCCTGCCCGCCGGTCGCCGACCGCTCGACCAGGACGGTCCGCAGCCCCTCCGAGGCCCCGTACACCGCGGAGCCCAGCCCGGCCGGGCCCCCGCCGATGACGACGAGGTCGTAGAACTCGGCGGCCGGGGTCGTCGCGAGCCCCACGTGGGCAGCCAGTTCGGGTGCCTCCGGCTCGATCAGCACGGTGCCCCCGGGCGTGATCACCAGGGGCAGCCGCTCACCGTCGGCACCGGCCGCCTCCAGCAGTCGCCGCCCCTCGGGCTCGTCGGAGGAGTACCAGCGGTACGGCACCTGGTTGCGGGCCAGGAAATCCCGGACGTGCGAGGAGTGCGCGGACCAGCGGTGCCCGACCACCTTGGTGGCCGGTACCGGCCGGAAGTCGCTGGAGCGCCAGGCGGTCAGCAGATCGTCCAGGACCGGGTAGAGCTTCTCCTCCGGCGGGTCCCAGGGCTTGAGCAGGTAGTGGTCGAGGTCGACGACGTTGATCGCGTCGATGGCCGCGTTGGTGTCGGCGTACGCGGTCAGCAGCACCCGCCGCGCGCCCGGGTACACCTGGAGGGCCTGTTCGAGGAACTCGATCCCGTTCATCTGCGGCATGCGGTAGTCGGCGAGGATCACCGCCACCAGGTCGCCCCGCAGCTTCAGCTCGCGCAGCGCCTCCAACGCGGACTCGCCGGACTCGGCGCGCACGATCCGGTACCCGGCGCCGTAGTGCCGCCGCAGGTCACGGGCGAGGGCGCGGGAGACCCCCGGGTCGTCGTCCACGGTCAGGATGACGGTCCGCGCTGTGTCGGCGGGCTGTGCCATGTGTCTCCACCCCGAGTCCTCTGGGCGGGCACGGCGAGGCGCCCGCGCCGGTTCCCGCCCATCGTATGTTCGATCGGCCGGGACCGCTCCAGCTCGCGGCGGACCGTGCGCTCCGGGTACACGGCCGGTCCCTCCTGGTCAACGGGCCTGCCGGCCGTGGTGCGGGCGCCGCCCCAAGACCTGCAGCGCGGCCTGCTGCGCCCATGGCGGCCGGCGCGCGCTCAGGCGTCGGCAGGACGGAGGAACGGACAGCGGCTGACGGTCGGCCGGGGCTCGCGCGCACCCCTCACAGGCCGACGACCTTGGCGCTCGCCGACAGTTCGTAGACCAGGGTGACGGTGCGGCGGCCGCCGGGCGGCAGCCGGACGTCCCAGCGGACGATGCCTTCGGCGTCGACCGCGTCGGGCGCCGGCGAGCAGGCGTCCTTGCGCAGGCGGACCTCCACCGCCGAGACCTCGGAGACCGGGATCCGCTCCCGTAGGACGACCACCCGTTCACCCTGCTCGCCGGGGGCGGAGAACCGGGACAGGTGCAGCTGCACCGTACGCGTGACCACGGTCCGCTGGGTGATTCCGGCGGAATCACTGGACTCCTCGGCGTTCCGCACCACCCGGTGGTCGTCGCAGCTGCCGAAGGCGAGCTCGACCGGGGCGCCGGGGGCGGTGAAGTCCAGCATGCCGCGGCCGCTGAATCCGCTGCCGCGGACCAGGTCCACGGGACCGGCGAGCAGCGCATGGCCGGCCAGGTTGTCGAACCGCACCACCTCGGTGACCAGCGGGGACAGCTCGGGCGAGCAGGCGTACTCGCTGCCGGCGGCCGTGGTGAAGGCGGAGAGCGGCACCCGGTGGGCGCGGCCGTCCGCGGGCACGGAGACGGGTGCGGGGGAGCGCAGCACCCGCGCCTCGCCGCCGTCGTCCACCCCTGGCAGGCCGAGCACCGGAGCCGGGCCGAGCTCCCCGATCTCCTCCTCGCGCAGCTCGACGTCGACGGTGCGCCGCTCCGCGGCGGAGCGGTCCCCCAGCGTCAGCCGGTCCTCGACCAACCGCGGTGCATCGGTGGCCAGCGCCGACCGGGCCGTCGACAAGGTCAGCCGTACGTCGGACCAGTCCTCGCCGGTGCGCTGCCAGACCATCGCGTCGGTCTCCAGCGTCAGGCAGTCCCCGTCGAGCACGGCCCGGTAGGCGGGCCGCCACAGCGCACAGGGCGTGAGGTGGCTCAGGCGCAGCCCGACCGGCCCGGCGACGGCGGTTTCCACGGTCAGTTCGATGTGGGCGACCAGCTCGGCGGGCTCCTCCTCGGAGAGGTCCATGGCCCGCCGGGCCGAGGCGAGTTCGACGGCGAGGGCGGCCAGCCGGGCCTCCACGGCGCGGAGTTGCTCGCCGTACGCGTCGCGTTCCCCGTCCACCCGGTCCAGTTCACGGGTCCAGCGGGGCGCTTCGGCCTCGCCGGAGCCGGCGCCTTCACCGATGTCCCTCAGCACGTCGGCGGCGAGGCGGCCGAGCAGGTCGAGGCGGGCGTGCAGCCGGTCGCGTCGGCGCCCCAGGGCGAGCTGCTCCTCTTCGAGGGTGTGCACGCGGTGGCGCAGGGCGGAGTCCTCGTCGGGCGACGGCAGCGGCCCGCGCGGCGTCCAGCTGCGGACGATCCGTACGTCGAGCACGGTCGCGGCATGCTCGGCGGTCAACTCGGCATGGAGGGTACGGTCGACGGCCAGCGCACTGACCGGTCCGAGACGCAGCCGCTGGACACCGGCTTCCAGGTCGAGCACGGCGGTGCGCTCGACGTGGGCGCGGTCCTCCAGACAGGTGACGGCGGTGACGGGGAGGGCGATCGGCTTCGGGGCCGTGGACATGGCGTGTGTCAGCTCCTGCGGTTGCCGCCGACCAGGGCCTTGCCGGCCGGGAAGCGGATCTCGTAGCCGCCGTCGAGGGCGGCGGTGGCGCCGGCGGGCAGGTCCACCCGCCGGACGCGGGTGCCCGGGGCATGGTGCTCGGGCCCCGCACCGTCGGGGGCCGTCCAGCCGGCCCGTTCCACGATCCGGACGTCCGGGTCGGAGGTGACCGGCACCCGCTCGCGGACCTCGACGGTGACGGGCTTCGCGAGCCGGTTGGCCAGCTCCACGTGGACCCGGTGGTCGAGCACGGTCGTGTTGTTGCGCAGGCCCGAAGTCGACTCGTGGAGGTTCGTACGGCGGACGACCCGGACGCCCTCGGCCGGTCCGAGCCCCACCCGGCGGACACCGCCGGGCGCGAGCGTGGGCAGCGCGGTGGTCAGCAGGAAGTCGTCGTCGACGGTGACCTCCACCGGGCCGGCCAGCAGAGCCTGGTCGGTCGCGTTGGAGAGCACCAACTCGGCGTACACGGTCTGCTCGACGGACGGCACGCAGAGGTACTCGGTGCGTACGGCGACCGGAAGCTCGGCGACGGTGACGGTGTGCCAGGTGCCGTCCGACGGGATGTCGGCGCGGGCGGCCGCATTGAAGCGGTGGTCGAACGAACCCGCCGACTCGCGGGGCCGCACGGCGTGCCCGGGCAGCGGCAGCGCCGCCACCGCTTCGGCGCGCCGCCGGTGCTCGGCCGCGACCGCGCCGAGGGGAGGCTCGGGGAACAGCCGGCCTTTGCGACCGCCGTGCTCGTCGGGGCCGCACAGGACGAGGGCGGCGTAGTCGAGCTCGGCGCCGCTCGGCTGCGGCGGACCGGCCGCCGGCGGCGGGGGCGGGGCCGGTGCGGTCGCTCCGGGAGCCGCCGGGGCCATGGGGGCTGGGGCGCCCGCGAAGGACCCGCCGCCGGTACGCGACCTGCTGGCCGGTTGCGCGGAGGCCGGCTGCGCGAGGGCGGCCGACCCGCCGCCGAAGAGCGCGGGGGAGGGGGCGTACGCACTGCCGGGCGCGGCCGGAGGCGCGGGCGCCGGGGGCGGCCCGCCGTAGCCCTGCGGTGCCGGCGGAGGCGGCGGTGGAGGTACGGGACCGGATGCGGCGCCGGCCGCGCCGGCCACGGGCGCACGGCCGGCCCCGACCGGCGCGGGCGCGGCGATCGGAGCCGGGCGAGGGCCGGCCGCCTCGTACCCGGCGAACAGGTCGGCGAGCCCCGCCGGAGGCTCGCGCCAGCCGGTGGGCGCGGGGGCGGGCTGACGGCGGCCGATCCGGATCGAACGGAGCTTCGGCAGGTCGGTGCGGCGCCGAAGGTCCGCGGTGGCCAGGGCGATGCGCACACCGGTCCAGTCCTCGCCGGTGCGTTGCGCGACGGAGGCGCGCATCACCAGCCGGCCTGTGCCGTCACCCTGACGGTGGGTGAGACGGTAGGCCGGCACCCAGACGGCGCCCGGCACCCCGTACTCCAGCTCCAACTCCAGCTCGGCGTCACCGGCGCCGTCGAGGGTCAGAACCGCGCAGACCGTGGTCTCGACGTGCGCGGACGGGGCGTCGGTGGAGGCGCGGGCGAGCCTGTCCGCGGCGACGGTGAGCTCGTGCTCTACGCGGCGCAGCGCCTCCTCCAGCTCGACGAGGCGGGCGTGCAGTCCCGTCAGCCGCTCGTCGACGAAGTCGGCGAGCTCCAGCCAGGCGTCGACCGGGGTGCGCCGGTGCGGGTCCTCGCGCCGACGGGCGGGCGGCACCGGATGCAGGGCCCTGACCTCGTCGATCAGGCCCAGCTGCCGATCCCGGCGTCCCCGCGCCGCCGCGTACTCCTCGCGCAGCCGCTCGACCTCGCTCCGCAACCCGTCGGGTGCGCGGGTGCCGAGCGGCTCGGCCTCGACCTCCACCCGTGCCCCGGTGACGCGCACCCCGGGCGCGCCGAGGACACGGGCCCGCAGGGAGCCCGGATCCAGCGAGTGGGGCAGTCCCGTCACCCGCACCTGGCCGTGCGGCGGCACGCTGCCCCGGACCAGGCGGCGGCAGACCGCGCCCTGCGCGTACACCACGACCGAATCGAGGGTCGACCTCCACCTCGGTGCCGTCTCAGCCGTCATACGCCCCGCCCCCCGCCCTGTTCCGTGCTGAGCGAAGCCTACGCCCGGGCGGTCGGCGCGTCCGCGGCGAGGCCCGATGTCAGAGGCCTGTCGTACGGTCAGGGCGTGAGCACGTCCGACGAAGTCCGCGAAATCGCCCTCGCCCTGCCGGAGACGACGGAGAAGGAGGCCTGGGCCATGCCCACCTTCCGGGTCGGCGGGAAGATGTTCCTGACCCTGCCCGACGACCAGACCTCGATGGCCGTCCGCTGCCCGAAGGAGGAGCGTGACGAACTGGTCCTCGCCGAGCCCGAGAAGTTCTGGGTCGCGGGCCACGAGGCGTCCTTCGCCTGGGTCCGGGTGCGCCTGGCCGCTGTCGACGATGCGGACGAGCTCCGGGCGATCGTCGTCGACTCCTGGCGGCAGGCGGCTCCACCCGGGCTGCTCAAGGACCACCCCGGTCTGCTGCTGCCCCCGACATAGCGGATGCCGTCTCCTGGGTGGCTGCCCAGGCGGCGAGGAGCCGCAGCCCCTCTGCCGAGGGGGAGTTGGGTTCGGCGGTGTAGATGGTGAGGGTGAGTCCGGGTTCGGCGCCGCGAGACGAGGAACTCGCGGACCTCCTGGCGATTGTCCACCCCTCGACCGTGCGCCCGGTGCGCCGGCCCTGGGGTGTACTGCCGGTACACCCTCGCTAGTGCTGTGACCGGAAAGGTCCACCGGGTCGCGCCGCCCGGCACGGCACCTCGCTGCGTTGGCGGACCGCGCAAGTACGTCCAGTACGAGCCGCGGGCCTCCGCCTTGCGATGCACCGCACCGGACAACGCGACCCGGCAAACCTTCCCGGCCACAGCACTAGGAACTCCCTCGCCGCTGTGAACAGCTGTTTCCTTGGTTGCGGTGGCCCTCCCCGCAGTCCCTGTACAAGGTCGGGGCCGGTCGCCGCCGGTCCGGTTCACGGGCTGTGCGTGCCCGCGGGTGACATCGCGGGCGACACGCTGCGCGCCCGGGCCGCACCCCGCGGTCGCCGCCCTTGACTGTCTGCGAGGCAGTCCTGGACCTCCCCTGTGGCGGCCTGCCCCCGAGTCGGCAAGGAAGAGAGATCCTCATGCGTGGTGCCGTACTGCACGCCCCCGGCGACATCCGGGTGGAGGAGGTCGAGAACCCGCGGATCACCGCCCCGACCGATGCAGTGATCCGACTGGCCGCGACCTGTGTCTGCGGATCGGACCTGTGGCCGTACCGCGGCATCGCGTCCGTCGAAGGCCCCACCCCCATGGGGCACGAGTACGTGGGCGTCGTCGAGGAGGTCGGCAGCGCGGTCGAGCACATCAAGCCCGGCCAGTTCGTCGTCGGCTCTTTCGCCACCTCCGACGGCACCTGCGAGATCTGCCTCTCCGGCTACCCGTCCTCCTGCGTCCACCGCGTCTTCCAGTCCGGGACCCAGGCGGAGCGCGCCCGGATCCCGCACGCCGACGGCACGCTCGTGGCCACCCCGGGCATGCCCGACGACGACCTGCTCCCCAGCCTGCTGGCCGCCTCCGACGTGCTGGGCACCGGATGGTTCGGCGCCGTGGCCGCCGAGGCCGGCCCCGGCAAGACGGTCGCGGTCGTCGGCGACGGCGCGGTCGGGCTGCTCGCGGTGCTCGCCGCCAAGCAGCTCGGCGCAGAACGGATCATCGCGATGAGCCGCCACGCGTCGCGGCAGAAGCTCGCCTCCGAGTTCGGGGCCACCGACATCGTCACCGGGCGCGGCGACGAGGGCGTGGCAAGGGTCAAGGAACTGACCGGCGGCCTGGGTGCGCACTCGGTCGTCGAGGCCGTCGGCACCCAGGAGTCGATGCTCCAGGCCGTCCGCTCCACCCGCCCCGGCGGACACGTCGGCTTCGTCGGCGTCAACCATGACGTCACCCTGGCCGGCGACGAGCTCTTCTTCTCCCAGGTCCACCTGCACGGCGGCCCCGCTCCGGTACGCCAGTACCTGCCGCACCTGATCGACCTGATCTGGAACCGCGAGATCAACCCCGGCAAGGTCTTCGACCTCGACCTGCCGCTCGACCGGGCCGCCGAGGCGTACCAGGCCATGGACGAGCGCCGCGCCATCAAGGCACTCCTGCGGCCGTAGCCCCCTGCCCTTCCCCGGCGATCGGAGCCCGTGTGAGCACCTCCGTGCTACGCACCCCCGTGATACCGGCCGTACCGCGCGAGCGGACCGTCGGCCGTGCGCCGGCCGTCGTCCTGGCTCTGCTGACGGTCTTCGGCCCGATCTCGATGGACCTCTACCTCCCGGTCCTGCCCGGGCTGACCGGCGAGTTGCACGCGTCGACCTCGGCCGCGCAACTGACCGTCACCCCGCCTGCCTGCTCGGCCTCGCCCTGGGCCAGCCGGCCGCCGGGCCCCTGTCCGACCGGTTCGGCCGCGGTCTTCCGCGAGGAGACCCTGCCCCGCCAGGACCGCACCGTCGGAGGGCTCGTGCAGACCGGCCGCGACGTCCGCCGGCCGCTGACCGGCCGCGTCTTCCTCGGCGACGTGCTCATCACCGGCTTCGTCAACGCCGCCCTGTTCGCCTATCTGAGCGGCGCCACGTACGTACTCCAGGGCATCTACGCATCTTGTCGCAGCGGTATTCGGTCGCGTTCGGGCTGAACTCCCTCGGCTTCATGGTGTTCGGCTTCGCCGCGGGACGGCTGTCCGCACGCTGGTCGGAGCGGGGCACCCTCGTCCTCGGCCTCGCGACGACCCTGCTCGGCGTGACTGCCCTGCTCGTCACCGCGGCCCTCCGCCTGCCCCCGACCGCCATGGTCCTGTCCCTGCTGACCCTGGTCAGCGGCGTGGCCACCACCACCCCGCCCTCCACCTCGCTCGCCCTTGCGGACCACCCCGAGGTCGCGGGCACCGCGTCCTGCCCCCGCACCACCGGCCACTGACCCTCCCCGCCGGCTCACGTCGAACTCCCGGGCCGCCGGGGGCGGCAGTCCGCGTCGCCCGAGGCGATGCACCGTTCCACGGTGCCCCCGACCCACGCGTCGCCGCGGTCAACACCCACGGCACCACGGTCCGCCTCAGCCGATCTGGCGGCGGACCAGCTCGTGAAAGAGGCCGCCCGTATCGGCGAGCAGTTCCGCGGGCGGCCCCTGCTGGGCGATCCGGCCGTCCGCCATGACGATCACCCGGTCGGCATCCATGACGGTGGACAGCCGGTGGGCGATCACGATGCGGGTGCAGTGCAGGGCCCGGGTGGACTCGATCACCACGTGCTGGGCTTCGTTGTCCAGCGCGCTGGTGGCCTCGTCCAGGAAGACGATGCCCGGCTTGCGGATGAGGGCCTGTGCGATCATCAGCCGCTGCCGCTGGCCGCCCGAGACGGTGCCGCCGCCGTCGGACAGCATCGTGTGCAGGCCCATGGGCATCGCCTTGATGTCCTCGGCCAGGCCGGCCATCGCGGCGGCCTCCCACACCTCCTCCAGCGTGTACGTCTCCGCGCCGCTGATGCAGTCCAGGATCGAGCCGGAGAAGGGCTGTGCGTTCTGCAGGACCACCCCGCACTGGCGGCGCACGGCCGCCTGGTCGAGGGCCGCCAGGTCCTGGCCGTCGTAGAGGACGCTGCCGGCGGCCGGCTTGTCGAAGCCGATCAGCAGCCGCAGCAGGGTCGACTTTCCGCAGCCGCTGGCGCCGACGATCGCCACGAACTCACCCGCCCCCACCCGGAACGACACGTCGTCGAGGACGAGCGGGCCGTCGTCGGCATACCGGTAGGACAGGCCCTTCGCCTCGACGGCCCCGCTCAGCACGCCCGGCCGCGTACTGGACCCGCGGACCTCCGGGGCCGCCCGGAGGATCGGCTTGACCTGCTCGAACATCGGCTGCACCGCGGCGGCCGAGAGGAGCACACCGGTCAACTGGGTGACCGAGGAGAGCATCATCGTCACGGCGGTGCTGAAAGTGAGGAACTCACCGGCGGACATGCTGCCCCTGGCCGGCCCGGCCAGCAGCATGAACATCACGAGCGTGCACAGCGGCAGACAGACCGCGTTCAGCACCGTGATGACGTTCTTGATCCGGCCGATGCGCTGCTGGAGCTCACGGGTGCGGGCGAACTCCCTCGCCCACGCGGCGTAGGCGAAGCTCTCGGCCGCGGCCACGCGCAGCTTCGGCAGCCCGCGCAGGGTCTGGAACGCCTGGTTGTCCAGCTTGTGGCCGAGCTTGATCAGCTGCCGCTGGTAGCGCAGCTGCCACAGCCCCAGGCCCAGGAAGACCGCGGCGACGACGACCAGCATGGCGAGCGCCGCCATCGCCAGCGGCACGCTGTACACCAGCAGCAGTACCAGGTTCATCGCCGCGACGGTGCTCGCCTGTACGGACACCGAGCCGATCCCGGACAGCAGGCTGCGGATGGAGCTGATGCCCAGGGCGGCGCCGGCCAGTTCACCGGTGGAGCGGCCGGCGAAGAAGGTCACCGGCAGCCGCAGCAGCCGGTCCCACACGGCCGGCTGCAAGGTCGCCTCGACCCTGCCCTCCATACGCAGGATGGCGAGGTTCTGCAGCAGCATGAAGGCCGCCGAGACGACACTGCTCGCGATGAGGGCCAGGGCGGTCTGGACGATGAGGCTGTCCTCGGCGCGCGGCACGTACTCGCCGAGCACCTTGCCCGTCGCGATGGGGACGAGGGCGCCCAGGCCCACCGCGACCAGCCCGCCGAGGAGGAGGCTGCGCCATTCCCTCCCGGTGCCGCGCACGCTGAAGCGCAACAGCCGCAGCAGGGACGGACTGCCGTCGGGCAGCGGGCGGTAGAACATGACGGCACGCGGTTCGAGGGCGTCCCGGTTGTCCTTGTCCACGCGCTCGCGGGTGCCGGCCGCGGGGTCGACGGCCTCGTATCCGCCGCGCCGCCACAGCAGCGCCACCGGCGTCCCGTCCGCCTCGCGCAGGCCCACCAGGGGCCCGCTGTCCTCCCGCCACCACCGGTCGCCCAGCTTGACGGTCCGGGTGCGGACCCGCGAGGCGAGTGCGATGCGTTCGACGGGATCGACCCGCCCGGAGGCGGCGGTGCCCACCTCACCCCGCTCGGACAGGGCGATGCCGGCTTCCGCGGCCACCAGGCGGCACACGGCGAACACCGCGTCGTCGCTCGCGCCCCCCCGGGAACCCCTGCCGGACCGGCCGATGGACGCCAGCAGGGCGCGGTCCGCCTGGGTGCGGGCGGCCTCTCCGGCCTCGATTCCGGCCGCGGTGCGGTCCTCGTGGGCGCGCTCCAGCTGCTCGATCCAGTCGTCCAGGGCGTACAGCAGCCGGTACTGCTGGTCGACCATGCCCTGCCACACCGCCGGGTCGAGGAGGAGGGCGCCGGTGGTGTCGTACCCCTCGTACCCCTCGTACGCGGCGCCGTACTGCACGCTGCCCGGAGGGATCGGCATCCACAGGATGTCGTCGTCGTCGGCCCCGGCGCGGCCGGTCGTGGCCCGGCTCTCCAGCGGTGCCTGGTAGAGGACGCGCAGGCCGCGGCCGACGCCGAGGGTGAAGGCGTATTCCAGGGGGCTCAGGGGTGCGGCGGCGGCCCCGTACTGCCCGCCGTACTCCCCGCCCGCCCACTGCTGCCCGGCCCACTGCTCTCCAGCCCACTGCTCTCCGGCCCACTGCTGCCCGGTCCATTGCTCCCCGGTCCACTGGGTTCCGTTGGGCGGGCGGTGCAGCTCACGCAGTTCGATGCGGTGCAGCCGGCAGCCGTGCAGGGGCCGGCCGACCAGGGTGTGCTCGGGGCCCTCGGCCGGGCCCAGCAGCAGGGTGCCCGCCCCCAGCCGGCCCAGGAAGTGCCAGTTGCCCGCCTGAGCGGCGTCGACGGCGAACAGGTCCAGCTCGCCCTCCACGACGAGCCACAGCACGAGGGGCCCTTCCAGGGACAGGCTGCGCACGCCCGTGCAGTCGACGGCCGAGCCCAGTGCGCCCAGGGCCGCCACGACGGGGTCGGGGGCCGGGCCGGGCCGGAGGCCGGTGGCCGTTGCGTGGTGGGGGGACGTCACCTCAGTGCTCCTTGACCAGTTCGGCGTACGCGCCCTGCGCGGCGAGGAGGGACTCGTGCCGCCCGCGTTCGACGACGGTGCCCCGGTCGAGCACGACGATCTCGTCGCTGTCGCGCACCGTGCTGAGCCGGTGGGCGATGACCACGCAGGCGCAGCCGCGCCGCCGCAGGCTGTCCATGACGATCTGCTCGGTCGCCGCGTCCAGGGCGCTGGTCACCTCGTCCAGGACCAGCACGCTGGGGCGGCGCACCAGCGCCCGGGCGATCTCCAGGCGCTGGCGCTGGCCGCCGGAGAAGTTGCGCCCGTCCTGCTCGACCCGGCTGTGGATGCCGCCGGGGCGACGCGCGACCACCTCGTACACGGCGGCGTCCTCCAGCGCGGCGACGACGTCCTCGTCCGGGACGGAGGGGTCCCACAGCGCGACGTTGTCGCGGACCGTGCCCTCGAAGAGGAAGACGTCCTGGTCGACGAAGGACACGGAGGCGGCCAGCGCGCCGCGCGGGATGTCCGCGAGGCGCATCCCGTCGATGCGGATGGTGCCCTCCCAGGGGGTGTAGAGGCCGGATATCAGCCGGGAGACGGTGGACTTGCCGCTGCCCGAGCCGCCGACGAGCGCGACCTGCTGCCCGGGCCCCACCGAGAGGGAGAAGCCCTTCAGCAGCGGTGTGTCCAGGGGGCTGTAGCCGAAAGTGATGCCGTCCAGCTCCACATGGCCCTTGAGGCGGCGGGTGCCGGCCGGCGGCTCGCGCCGCGAGTAGAGCGGGTCGACGGGGAAGTCCTCGACGTCCTTGAGGCGGGCGACGTCGGCCGCGAAGTCCTGGATCCGTCCGGCCACGCCGTTCAGCCGGGTGATGGGCGCGGTGAAGCTGGTCACCAGGGCCTGGAAGGCCACGAGCAGACCGACCGAGAGGTGCCCGTCCACGGCCCGCAGGCCGCCGATCATGAGGATCAGGGCGCTGTTCAGCGCGGCGAGCGTGGGAGCGGTGATCGCCAGCCAGGCACTGGGCACACCGAGCCGCTGCTGCACGTCGAGGGTGACCGCGTGCCGGCCGGCCCAGCGCCGGAAGAAGCCGTTCTCCCCGCCGGTGGCCTTCATCGTCTCGATGAGCTGGAGACCGCTGTAGGAGGTGTTGGTGAGCCGGGCGTTCTCGGCGCGCAGCTTCTGGGTGCCGGTGGCCCGTACGTGGATCGCGATGCGCATGGCCACGACGTTGAGCAGCGCGATCCCGATGCCGACCAGGGTGAGTTGCGGGTCGTACGTCCACAGCAGCACCGCGTAGAGGACGACGACCACCGCGTCCACCCCGGCGGCGGCGAGGTCCCTGGCCAGCGTCTCGGCGACGGCGTCGTTGGACTGCAGGCGCTGGACCAGGTCGGCGGGGTTGCGCTGGGAGAAGAAGGCGACCGGAAGCCTGAGCAGATGCCGCAGGAAGCGGGCGCTGCCGAGCGTGGAGGAGATGATGCGCCCCCGCAGCAGGTTGGCCTGCTGCAGTGCGGTGAGCACCGCCGTGAGCACCAGGGCCGCCGCCATCGACGCGAAGAGCACGCCCAGCAGGGACGTCTGTTCACCGATCAGGAACATGTCGATGTACGTACGGCTCAGCGCGGGCACCGCCGCGCCGACGACCACCAGCAGCAGACTGGAGAGCACGGCCGCGAGCATGGTGCCCGACGTGCCGCGCAGGCGGGCCGGGACCCCGCCCATGACGCCGGGCTTGCGGCCGGTGCGGCGGAAGCCGGCGTCGGGCTCGAAGGTGAGGACGACGCCGGTGAAGCTGGTGTCGAACTCGTCCATGGGGACGAAGCGCCGTCCCTTGGCCGGGTCGTTGATGTAGGCGCCCCGGCGGCCGAAACGCCGGCCCATCCCCTCGTAGACGACGTAGTGGTTGAACTCCCAGAACAGGATGGCCGGAGGGCGCATCCCCGCGAGCGCGGCCAGATCCATCTGCATGCCCTTGGCCGCCAGCCGGTAACCGCGGGCCGCCTTGAGGATGTTGCCGGCGCGGGACCCGTCGCGGGAGACGCCGCAGGCGCTGCGCAGCTCTTCCAGCGGGACGAAGCGGCCGTGGTGGCCGAGCACCATGGCCAGCGCGGCGGCGCCGCACTCCACGGCCTCCATCTGCAGCACGGAGGGGGTGCGTACCCGGCGGGGCGTGCGGCCGCGGGGGGCGGGCGCGGGGCGTCGACGCGCGGCGCGGCGCCCGGCGCTCCCGGGCTGCTGCGGGGCGCTCACGGCAGCAGCCAGTCGACGGGGCGCTGCGCGGCGAGGCGGACGGCTCCGGTGACGGGTGTGGCCGAGTCGACGGCGTACGGGGGCCCGTCCGAGGAGGACCACCGGTAGCCGGACCGGGTCGCGGAGGAGCGCTCCAGCTCCACGAGCACCGCGACGGGGTTCCCCTGCCGGGTGAACTGGGCGGCGAGCCGGCTGTCGCCGAGGAAGCCGGTGAGCTGCGCCCCGGTCTGGGGGGTCCGGCCGACCGCCTTGACGCGGCCGCGCAGCACGCCGAACCGCTGCTGGGGGACGGTCTGGACGGTGAGGTCGACCGCGGCCCCCACCGGGACGGTTCCGCCGCTCGGGCCGGCGACGTACAGCACGGCCATGAGCGGCTCGTCCGGGTTCTTCACGCGTTCCACAGTGGCCACGTCCGCGCCGGTCGTGACCACCGAACCCGTCTTGGCGACCAGCGTGGTCACCCGGCCGCCGGCGACCATGCGCACGACCTGGGCGCCCCGGTCCGTGGCGACCCGGAGCAGGGGCGCGTCCTGCGGCAGCAACTGGCCCTCTTTTGCGAGGACTTCGGTGACCTGGCCCGCGAAGGGGCTTTGCAGGAGGTAACTGCCTTCCGCATGGGTGAGAATGCCCGGCGCGCTCAACTTCGCGGACACCGTTCCGGTGAATGCCCAGAAACCGGCGAGTGCCATGACGGTGACGGTGACTGCCAGGACGAGCCGGCCCTGCGGGCGCGCGAAGCGTACGGGCAGATCGAGTTCTTCAGGTGATTGCAGCTTGGAAAGCGCCTTTTGGCGGAACTGCACGGATCCATTCCTTCACTGCAATTGCGGCAGGGGCAGCCGAGAACCCCGGAACGATGGCTGCGTTCCGGGGTTCACGGGCGACAAGGTGTCGTTGCTCAGAGACCGGCGACGCCGACCCGAACGCCGGCGATGCCGGTGACCTGGCCCGGGAGGGCCGTGGCGGCGTGGACCGTGTCCAGGGAGGTCACGGTGTTCACGACGTTGTAGACGTCGCCGAGCACGGCGCCGGCGAGACCACCGGAAATGCCGAGACCGCCGGAAACGGCGTCCAGCTCGGTGTCGGCGATCTCACGGGTCTCGATGTCGTTACGCATTGCTTGCGCACCCTTCATTCGTCTGACTGCTTCTCACCTGCCACGGCCAAACCGCGGCGGTGGGCAGATGTAAGCACGCGAACGGGCGGCCCGGCCAATTGTGTTGACGCCTCCCAGGGTGCCCGGCGACCACAGGATCGACAGATCTTCGGATTCATTTTCCGGATCAGTGCAACGTCTTCACAAGATCGAGTAACGGATCTGCGCCCTCCGCGGTGCTGGCGGGACGTAGCGGGACATACCACCAGCAATCGAAGGAGGTGTTCCCGGCATTCCGAGGGGTGACGCGCCGTCGGAAGCCCTTGGTACTCACACATGTGAAGATTCGCTGGAGCACCTCTCCGCGACGGAACCGCTACCGTACGTGTCGAAGGTGCCGTCGCGGCGTCGGCCGTCGAAGGGTGGTTCCGGTGCCGGCCCTGTCGGGCGGACGCCCTCCCGCCGGCCGGTCAGCCGAGGACGAGCGGGAGTGCGGCGGCCCGCTCGCCCAGTTCG
Organism: Streptomyces sp. NPDC043680; assembly: GCF_056436685.1. NCBI lineage: Bacteria > Bacillati > Actinomycetota > Actinomycetes > Kitasatosporales > Streptomycetaceae > Streptomyces > Streptomyces sp. NPDC043680. Next base: position 344,204 of record NZ_JBWKCE010000004.1, read on the forward strand.
GCCTGCTCCGCTTCGGTCGGGGCGCGCCGTCCGGTGCCGATCAGCAGCGCGTCCCCGTCGGAGAAGGACGGGGGAAACGCGAAACCGGCGATCTTCTCCAGCATCCCGCGTGACCCGGCGAGGGCCGCGGCGGGCGGTTCGGCGACGTCCGGGAGGTGGACGACGAGGTCGAGGTGGTGCAGCGTCCATTCCAGGACGTACGCATGGAGGTAGTCGCCGGCGGTGAGCACCTCGCCGCGCGTGGCGACCCGTAGCGCGGGGTCCACGAGCTCGGCGGCGCGGCCGGCGGCGGAACCGACGTCGTCGAGGTGGAACTTGAGCAGCCACGGTTCTCCGTACGCGGCGGCGAGGCGGACGGTCAGCGCATCGAGCGGGTCGTCGCCCGTCGGAGCCTCGACGAGGTTCCAGTAGGTCACCGCGTCGCGGGTCGGTTCCGTTCCGGCGGGGGTGGCGAGGGTGATCAGGACGTCCTGGGCGTCGATGACCAGGTGGCACACCAGGTCCCGCACGAGCCAACCGGCGCAGCCGGACGGGCGGGCGAAGTCCTCGTCCGGGAGTCCGGCGACCGCGGTGCGCAGCGCCGTCCAGGAGCGGGAGAAGAGGTCCACGCCCGCAAGCTAGCAGGTGGTCGGTGGCGGCCGGGCCCGGTCAGGCGGCGTGGCCGCCGTCGACGGAGAACTCGGCCCCGGTGATGTAGGCCGCCTGCTCGCTCGCGAGGAACGCGACCATGGCCGCGATCTCCTCCGGCCGCCCGAACCGGCCGAGGGCGGTCATCGCCGCCTGCGGGTCCGCGTAGGGCCCGTCGGCCGGGTTCAGGTCGGTGTCGACCGGCCCCGGGTGGACGATGTTGGCGGTGATGCCGCGTCCGCCGAGCTCGCGGGCGAGCGCCTTGGTGAGCCCGGTCAGTGCCGACTTGCTCATCGCGTAGAGCGTGCCGCCCGGGCCCGGCACCCGCTGGGTCATGCAGGTGCCGATGGTGATGATCCGGCCCCCCTGGCCCATCCGGCCCGCCGCGGCCTGCGAGGCGAGGAACGCGCCCCGCACGTTGACCGCGAGTACCCGGTCGACGTCGGCCGGTGTGAGCCCGTCGAGCGGACCCAGGACCCCGACGCCCGCGTTGTTGACCAGGACGTCGAGCCGGCCGAGGGTCTGCGCCGCCCAGTCGACGGCACCCGCGGCTTCACCGGCGTCTCCGGCGTCGGCCCTGACGGCGAAGCCCCGGCGTCCGGTCGCCTCGATCGTACGCACCACCTCCTTCGCCGCCGTCTCGTTGGCGGTGTAGGTGAGGGCCACGTCGGCCCCCGCCTCCGCCAGCCGTACCGCGATCGCCGCCCCGATGCCCCGGCTGCCGCCCGTGACCAGAACCGTCCTGCCGTTCATGCGTCCTCCTCGTGTGGTTGCCGGTTCAATGAAATGCCAGGGTGATCGGCTGCGCTGGCGGGAATCCGACCTGGCGTTCGGGCGGGACGGCAGCTGCGGTTGCCGCTACGCGGTGGTGCTCACGGGCCGGGTCGGCCCGGTACCGCGGGCGGCGAACCGGAAGCGGTTGCGGTACTCCGTCGGCGTCGCGTCGAGCGTGCGGCGGAAGGCGCGGATCAGCGTGTCCGCCGTGTTGAAGCCGCACGTGGACGCGACACGTTCGAGGGAGTCGTCCGTGGACTCCGGCCGGTTGCACGCCACTTCGACGCGCGCCGACCCGACGTAGGCCGCCGGGGTCATGCCGAGTTCGAAAGCGCCAGCAATGGCGGATCCCCTCACCCCTTGAGGGGCGGCCCCGTTCGAGCTCCGGGCGCCCCGCATGCCCCGCGCGCCCGCATGCCCCCCCGTGTGCAGGTGCCCCGCCTGTGCAGGTGCCCCGCGATCCCGGGCGGGATCGCGGGGCGGTTTCCGCGCCGGCCTGCGGCCGGCCGTGCGGGACCTAGCGGGCGGTCTTGCCGCCGGCGAGCGGCCACTCGCGGTTGAGGGCGCCCAGCGGGATGCGGCGCTCGAAGACCGGCGTGCCGAACAGGGACAGCTGGAAGTGCAGCTGTCCGCTCAGGTCGAAGCCGCCGTACAGTGCCCACGCACCGCTCACCGAGGTCTTGCCGTCGGTGGACGCGGACGCCTTGGCGTCGGCCTCACCGCGCAGGTACGGGGCGAAGTCCGCGGAGACGCCCACGGCCCCGTACAGGCCGACGGAGGCCTCGGCGCCGAGGGCGCCCTTGACCCGTCCGGCAGCGGTGACCTCGGCCTTCACCGGCGAGCTCTGGACGTTCGAGGTGCTGACCGGAGTCCAGCCCTTGCCCGTCGCGTAGCTGCCGCCGACACGGAAGTCGCCCTTGACGTCCTGCCGGACTTCGAGGGTGACGCGCCCGTCGGCCTCCACCTGGACGTAGCAGGTCAGGTCGAGGTTGACGACGACCGGGACCGGGCCGACCTGGATGACCGGAGCGCTGTGCAGCTTGGCGAACGGGATCCGCTTGGGGGTACCCGTGCTCGCGGCGGCGTGGCCCTTCAGGCTCCACTGCGAGGACCAGTCACCGCTCATGCCGAGGAAGGCGGAGCGCGGTCCGGAGCCGCCCGAGCCGTCGTAGGAGAACTCCACGGTGGGGGCGAGCTGGACGAATCCGGAAACCGAGGCGCCGGCCGAGACGGGGGCGTCCGGGGCGGTGTCGATGGGGGCGTTCACATCGAGCCGCAGGTTGCCGAGGGGCAGCTTCGCGCCCTCGGGGCCGAACCGCACCCCCTGGCTCTTGGCCCAGGAGAACGTGACGCCCTTCATCAGGGGCTCGACCGTGACCGATGCCGGGTCCACGGGAACCTTGCCGTCGGCCTTGTCGTCGTTGAGGACGGAGGACAGCGTGGTGGAAGCGGTCTTGACCTCGGTGCCGAGGTCGGTCTTGCGGCCGACCTCGGTGACCTTCGCGAGGAGGCCGTTGGGGGCGCCGGGAGCCGGTGCGCTGGCGATGACGTCACCGACGGCGACCGGCTTGTCGGCCGTAGGGGAGGGGCCGGCCGTGGGGGAGTGGCTGGGCGCGGGAGACGCCGGCGACGTGCCGTGCGGAGCCGTGGATATGACGGCCCGTCCGGTCGCCTGGTCGTAGGAGGCGACCTTCAGCGAGGACTTCTCGGGGGAGCCCTTCCCCGCTCCGACGCGGGCGACGGCCGTCGGCGCGGGCGCGCCCTGCGGCGCCGCGGCCACGTCGAGCTGCTGCGTCCCGTCGGCGACGGACGCGAGGGTGGCGGTGCTTGCGGGGTCGGCGGCTCCGGTGTGCGTGGCCGAGGAGCAGCCGGTGGCGGTGAGTGCCAGCGTGGTGAAGCCGGTGAGCAGGAGGCGTCTGGCGAGCTTGGGCACGTACGTAAGACCTTCTGGTTGGGGGGAAGTTACGCTACTGACAAGTAACGTGAAGCCCGATCATGCCAGGCACCTCCACCCCACCAGCGATAACCGGCCATCCGTCGGCGGCGAGGCCAAGGAGCTCGGAGCAACCGTCCCCGACCGGTCGCCGCCCTCACCACCCGGTGGCCGGAACGGCCGCGTGCGGATGGCGGCTTCGCCAACGCGCGTACGCGGCGCCGGCGCGGCAGGTGCGCAGATAGCCGTCGGCCACGCGGCGCAGCAGCTCCGGGCCGCATTCCGGCAGCGGACCGTCGCTGCGCCAGGCCAGGACGTGGCGGTACCACAGCGGGTTCCCCACCAGGGGCCGGACCGCGAGGCCCGGCACTTCGGTGAAGGTGGCCTGGCAGAGGCTGACGGCCAGGCCGGCCCGCACGATCTCGATCAGCTGCCGCCCTTCCGCCTCGTACGGGGTGAAGGGGCGCCGGCCCGTCACGGCGCACACCGACGACCAGTACTCACGGGTCCGGTCGCTGTCCGGCCGGGGCGCCGCCCAGTCCTCGTCCAGGAGCTCCGCCAGGGCGACCTCTTCCCGGGAGGCCAGCGGGTGGGCGGCGGGCAGCAGGGCGAATATCGGCTCGGTGACGAGCGGATGGAGGAGAACGTCCGGCCGGCCCGGCAACTCCTGGTCGGGGTGGTCGCCGAGCACGGCCGCCTCCAGCCGGCCGGCCGCGAGATCGTCGAGGAGGGCGACGGGGGAGTACTGGCAGCGCGCGGTCACTTCGGCTTCCGGCAGCAGCTCCTTCACGGCCCGGATGAGGTGGCCGAGCAGGGGGGCGCCGACCGAGCCGATCCGGACGCGGTCGGCCCCCGAGGTCCGGCGGGCGGCGCGGGCGGTGTCGGCGAGCAGCCCGTCGATCCCCGGCAGAATGGCGTCGGCCCGTCGCAGGACCAGCTCCCCGAAAGGGGTGGGAGCGGCCCCGTCCTGCCGCCGGTCGAAGAGCGTTCCGCCCAACATGGCCTCGATGCGGCGCAGTTGGGCGCTGAGCCCCGGTTGGGTCACGCCCAGTGCGGCGGCGGCGCGGGTGAGGCTGCCCGCCTCGGCGATCGCGCAGATCACCCGCAGGTGCCGAACCTCCAGATCCATGGCGCAGATGGTACGCCTCCCATGTGAAATGTCACATGGCTGAAGATGGCTGGAGAAGGACCCTCAGCGTCCCGTCCCTGCCGGGTCCTTGAGGCCGACGTTCGCGTAGTCGATCTGGCCGCCGAACGACGTGTGGCCGAAGGCGCCGGCGATGTTCGTGCCCAGCAGCAGGGGCATGCGCTCGATGACGACCGGCGCCGTCGGGGCCTGGGCGAGGATCTGCCCGTCCAGCTCCTGCCATGCCCTGTCGGCCTGGCCGATGTCGGTCATGGCGGCGATCTGGTCCATGCGCTGCATGGTGGCCTCGTCGCGGAAGAGCGAGTGGTTCCCGGAGTTGCCCTTCTCCTTGATGTAGCGGCCGTCGAAGACGAAGGGCAGGAAGGTGGAGCCCGAGAGGTAGTCCGGGCACCACCCGGTGTAGACGAGGTCGGTACGGCTCTTGGTGTCGCCGATGGTGTCGTAGAAGGCGGACGGGTCGACGGTCTCGATGGTGACCTTGATCCCGATGCGCCCCAGGGACTGCTGGACGGCCTCCGCGACCCCCTTGTCCCCGTTGGAGACGGTGAGGGAGGTGGCGAAGCCCTCCGCCCTCCCCGCCTCCCGCAGCAGCTGCTTCGCCTTCTCGGGGTCGCCGGTGGCCGGGATCCCCAGCGTGTCGGGCTGTGTGCCGCCGAAGATCGAGCCGGGCATGAGGGCCGTGGCGATGTCGCCGAGGGCAGGGCCGCCGGAGGCGGTCAGGATGGCCTGGCGGTCGAGGGCGTACTGGACGGCCTGGCGGACCTTGACGTTGTCGAAGGGAGCGCGGCCCGTGTGCATCTGCACCATCTCGGTGCAGTTGGAGGACTCGGACAGCAGCCGCGCCCTGACATCGGCCTTGGTGAGCACCTTGGGGGTGCTCTCGGGGCGCAGCTTCCCCCAGGAGACGGCGGAGGCGTCGGCGCCCGAGGCCGCGATGAGCCGGTCGTCGATCTGGTTGGCCCGCAGCCCCATCATCACGACCACCTTGTCCGGGTAGGCCTTGCGCACCCCGTCCGTGGCCGGCTCCCAGTGGGCGTTGCGGACCAGCGTGAGCTGCTTGCCGCGGTCGTAGGTCTCGATCTTGTACGGGCCCGAGGAGAACGGGCGGCTGTCGTACTGGGACCCCGTGTCATGCGCCTGGGGGACCGGAGCGAAGGTGGGCAGCACGGTGGCATGGGGGAACTCCGCGAAGGGCTTGCGCAGTTCGAAGACGATCGTCCGGTCGTCGGGTGTCTTCACGGAGTCGAGGTGCTGGCCCTGCGCCGGGCCGCGGTAGCCCTCGGCGCCGGCGAGGTAGCGAGCCGCGTAGTCGGGGCCGCCGGGGAGGTCGGGGGAGAAGGACCGCTCCACGTTGTACTTGACGTCCTGGGCGGTGATCGGCGAGCCGTCCTCGTACCTCAGCCCCGCCTTGAGCCTGAAGGTCCAGGTCATGGCTCCGTTGGAGGAGACCCCGAGGTCCTCCGCGAGGTCGGGGGTGAGCTCCCCGCCCTTGGCGCCGGGCTCCGCCTTGTACGTGACCAGGGTGCGGTAGAGCAGCCGCGTGCCGAAGTCCATGTCGCCCATCACCCAGTTGCGGGCCGGATCGAGGTGCGTGAAGTCCTGGTTGGACAGGACCGTCAGGGTGCCGCCCTTCTGCGGAGTGCCGCCGATCACCGTGCCGGAGGCGGTCGTCGCGGGGTTGCGGCCCCCTCGGCCGGCGTCGGACTCGGTGCCGCCGAGACATCCGGCCGTGCCGAGGGCGAGGGTCGCCGCCAGCGCGGTGGCGAGGGCGGTGCGGGTGCGCAGGTCCATGGGAGGTCTCTCCGGGGCGAAGGGGAGGGGACGTCGCCCGAAGTGGCCGGGCGTGGCGACAATTTAGCCATGTGACATTGCACTCCCAAGATGTCGGTGCGGCATAACGCGGAGTTATGGGAAGGCGGGGGCTCCCGGGAGCGCGGGACGCCGAGCCATGCTCGGGGCGCAACGTCCCACCTCGTACCGCGGCCCACCCCCTCGGCCGTGAAAGGGATCCATGAACCCCGCCTACGCGACCGCCGACCACGTCTTCCGCGTGCCCCTGGACCACCAGGCCCCCGACGGCCCGGACATCGAGGTCTTCGCCCGTGAGGTCGCCGACCCGACCCGCGCCGGCGAGGAACTGCCCTGGCTGCTGTACCTGCAGGGCGGCCCAGGCGGAAAATCCCCCCGCCCGACGGCCGGTTCGCCGGGCTGGCTGCCCCACGCACTGAAGACCCACCGGGTGCTGCTCCTCGACCAGCGCGGCACCGGCCGCTCCACCCCGGTCACCGCCCGGTCCGCCTCCCGGTTCGACACCGCTGACCGACTCGCCGCGTACCTGGGCCACTTCCGCGCCGACGCGATCGTCGCGGACGCGGAGCTGATCCGCCGCAGGCTGTGCGGCGACTCCCCCTGGGAGACGCTCGGACAGAGCTACGGCGGTTTCATCACCCTCACCTACCTGTCCCGAGCCCCCGAAGGCCTGCGGGCCTGCTACGTGACCGGCGGCCTGCCCGGCCTGTCGGCCTCCGCCGACGACGTGTACGCCCGCACCTACCCCCGCGTACGCGACCGCGTGCTCGACTTCTTCGCCCGCTACCCGGACGACGCCCGGCGCCTGCGCACGATCGCCGACCTGCTCACCGCGGACGACGTCCGCCTGCCCGACGGCGACCGGCTCACCGCCCGCCGCCTGCGCACCCTCGGCCTCTGCCTGGGCATGGGCGACGGCTTCGAGCGGCTCCACTGGCTGCTGGAGGAATCCTTCGACGAGGGCGGCCGGTTGACCGACACCTTCCGCCACCAGGTGATGAACCTGACCGCCTTCACGGACAATCCGCTGTTCGCCGTCATGCAGGAAACGCTGTACGGCCAGGGCGCCGGGCCGACCGCCTGGGCCGCCTCCCGGACGCTCGCCGGCTTCCCCGAGTTCGCCGAGGAAGCGGACCCCCTGCTGTTCACCGGAGAGATGATCTACCCCTGGATGTTCCGGGAGATCACCGGCCTGCGTCCCTTCGCCGAAGCCGCCGAGCTCCTGGCACGGCGCACCGACTGGCCCGCGCTGTACGACCCCCACCGCCTCGCCGCCAACACCGTTCCCCTCGCCGCGGCCGTCTACCACGACGACATGTACGTCGACGCCGGCCTCTCCCTGCGCACCGCGCGCGAGATCGGTGCCACCCGCGTCTGGGTCACCAACGAATGGGAGCACGACGGCGTCAGCGCCTCCGGCGGTGCCGTCCTGGCCCGCCTGATGGACCTGGCCGCCGGCCGCGCCTGAACCCCCCGCCCGCCCCGACCCGAGGGATCCCCATGCCCCCTGCGCACCCCAGCCTGCGCGTGGCCACCGCGGTGGCCGCCCTCCTCACCGGCCTGACCGCCCCCACCACGGCCAGTGCGGCCCCGGCGCCGCACTCCTCCGCCCCCGCCGCCGACTGCGCCCTGCCCGGCAGGACGGGCTGGACCGACGAGGGCCACGACACCGACCCCGTCCAGTTCCAGCCGTCGACCGGCACCCGCCGCGTCCTGACCCTGTTCGTGGACTTCCCCGACGCGCAGGCCGACGGCTCCACCGACGCCTACGCCGCCCACCTCGCCCCCGCCGCCGACTGGCTGAGCGCTGCCAGCCACGGCCGCTCCCGCCTCGCCCTCAGCCCCCTGCGCCGCTGGATCCGCATGCCGGCGGACTCCGACACGTACGGCTTCGCGCGGGGCCTCACCTTCGAGGCCCACGAGAGGTACGTGCGCGACGCCGTCACGGCCGCCGACCCGTACACGGACTTCTCCCGCTACGACATGGTCTACATCGTGCCCACCAAGGCGGCCGCCGCCGTCTCCTTCTCGCCGACCTACCTCTACGACCCCGCCACCCCGGGCGTGAGCGCCGACGGCACCCGCCTGAAGTGGGCCGTGACCTTCGGCCAGGACATGTGGCACTGGGGACCCCTCGTCGCCGCCCACGAGACCGCCCACACCTTCGGCCTGCCGGACCTGTACTCCTTCACCGGCCCCACCCACCAGTACACCGGCGGCTGGGACCTCATGGGCAACATCGCCGGACCCGCTCCGCAATACCTCGGCTGGCACGCGTGGAAGCTCGGTTGGACACGCGACGACCAGGTCGTCTGTCTGCCCGCACGAGGGCGCCGCACGGTCCGGCTGACCCCGGTGGAACGCCCCGGCGGCACCAAGATCGCGGTGCTGCGCACCGGCGGGACCACGGCGTACGTCGTCGAGTCCCGTCGCGCGGAGGGCGGCGACCGGGCGGCCTGCTCCACCGGTGTCCTGATCTACAAGGTCGATTCAGCGGTCCGCACCGGCGAGGGCCCGGTCCGGATCGTGCCCGGCACACCGGCGGCAGCCCCGCCCGCCGGCTGCACCGCGCTCGACCTCGCTGCGTACGCGCCCGGGCAGGGTTTTGCCGACCCGGCCACCGGCGTCCGGATCGACGTCCTCGCGGGCGGGGCTGCGGGAGACGTGGTGCGGCTCACCCGCGGCTGAGGGGCTGTGCCCCGTCAGGCGCCGGCCAGGACGGCCACGGCGTTGTGCCCGCCGAATCCGAAGGAGTTGCTGACCGCGACGGACGAGGTGTGCGGCCGGGCCGTACCGCTGACGACGTCGATGTCCATGGCCGCTTCCGTCTCGCTCAGCCCCGCCGTGGGCGGAACGGTGCCCTCGACCAGGGGAGGACGGTCAGCGCCGCCTCGATGACGCCCGAGGCCCCGAGCGTGTGCCCGAGCGCCCCCTTGGCCGAGGTGACGGGCGGCCGGTGGGGGAACAGGCGGCGCGGGACCCCGGCTTCGATCTCGTCGTTCTGCCGGGTGGAGGTGCCGTGGGCATTGACGTGGTCCACGTCCTCCGCGCCCACGCCGGCGTCGGCGAGAGCGGCGCGGACGGCCTGCTCGGCCCCGCGGCCCTCCGGGTGCGGGGCCGAGCAGGTGATGCGCGTCCGTGGATGCGCCGTAGCCGATGAACCGCGCCAGGGGCCGGGCTCCCCGCGCGGCGGCGTGCTCCGTCCGCTCCAGCACCAGCGCCCCGGCCCCCTCCGCGATGACGAACCCGTCGCGGGTGGCGTCGAACGGGCGTGACCCCGTACCCGAGAGCGCGCCCAACTGGGCGAAGCCGGTGACGATCAGGGGCGTGATGGCCGCCTCGGCGCCGCACACGAGGGCGATGTCGCACTGCGCGCTCGCCAGCAGGTCCCGCGCGAGGCCGAGGGCGGTGGTGCCCGACGCGCACGCCGTGGACGTGAACAGCGTGGGTCCGGTCACGCCGAAGCGCAGGGCGATGTTGGCGCAGGCCATGTTCACCAAGTGGCCGGTGAGGTAGTACGGCGAGACGAACTCCGGGCCGCGCTCCCGCAGCCGGGTGATCGCCGTGTCCCGCGTCAGGGCACCGCCGACGCTGCCCGCGGTGACGACGGCGACCCGGCTGCCGTCCCATTCCTCGGGGACGAGCCCGGCCTGCTCCAGTGCCTGCGCGACCGCCACCAGGGCGAACCGGTCGACCGGCTCTAGGTGGGCCGATCCGCGTCGGCGCAGGACCGGGTGGTCCAGCGCGGGCACCCGGCAGCTCAGCGAGACCGGCAGCGCGGCCAGGGCGGCGTCGGGGCCCGCGGTGGGGCGTCCCGCGCGGACGGCCGACCAGGTGGCCTCCCGGCTGCAGCCGGCCGCCGTGACCAGGCCGAGCCCGGTCACGACGGCCGGGGGGCGTCGGCTCAACGGTCCGTACGCCGTGCTTCGACGGCTTCGGCGAACTCCCCGAGGGTGCTGCCGCGGAGCTCGTCCTCCTCGACCTTGATGCCGAGCACCTCGTGGACGGTGATGGCCATCTCGACGACCATCAGCGAATCGGTCAGCAGGTCGCGCATCCGCGCGCTCGCCTGTACCTCGTTGGAGGGAACCTCGAACTTCTCGACGAGCAGTTCGCTGATCAGGTCGAGAACGGATTCCTGCGCGGACGTGGTCACGGCGCCTCTCATGTCTCTCATGCGTGCCATTCCCGGGAGCGGGAGGGAGATGTGCCCGTGTTCAAATAAGTACCACGGCGCTGTATTTACTCAAAGTCCGTGCCGAATAAGCATCTTGATGATTTGTGACGTGAGAGTGGGGATCATTCGTGTCGGAAAGCGTGGCCGGTGTGATCGATGTGGTCGGCGCCGAACTCAGGCAGGTGGGGCGGCTGCTCGGCGATGCGGGGGAGAGCGCCTGGGACCGGTTCCTCGACTGGCTCGTCGACGACTACTTCAGGCTGGACGTCCAAGGGGTGGAGAACATTCCGGCCGAAGGGCCCGCGGTCGTCGTCGCCAACCATTCGGGCGCCTGGGCGCTCGACGCGTTCGTCCTCCACAAGGTGTTCGCGCGCCATCTCGACCGGCCCCTGCACGTTCCCGCGGCCCCGGCGGCCTTTCGATTTCCGGTCATCGGTTCGTACGCCCGCAAGAAGGGCGCCATTCCGCTCGATCCGATGCTCGGACTGGAACACCTGATCGCAGGGGAACTCGTCGGGGTGTTTCCCGAGGGAATGGCCGGACTGGAAAAGCCCTTCCGCAAGCGCTACCAACTGCGCCCGTTCAAACCCGGATTCGCGGTCACCGCGGTCCGGGCCGGTGCGCCCGTCGTGCCGGTGTCCGTCATCGGTGCCGAGGAGGCGTGTCCCAAGTTCGGTGAAGTGCCCTCCCTGGCACGCCTCTTCGACCTGCCCTACTTCCCGCTCACCCCGGTCTTCCCGTTGCCCTCCAAATGGCTCGTCACCATCGGCGAGCCGATCCCCGCGCCCGCGGGGTCCGAGTCCTTCGCCGCACGCTCGGCCGCGGCCCGCCGGCTCTGCGCCGAGGTGGAGGACGCCGTGCAGAACCTGGTCGACCGGGAACGGCGCAGGCGGGAAACGCCTTTCTGGTAGACCCCGTTCTCGTAGACCCCGTTCTGAAAAACCCGGTTCTGATATGCCCCGGGCGCCGGCTCGGGTGCGGCTCAACCGCCCTCGACCACCGCCCGCACCCCGGGCCAGACCAGGGTGGTCGACCCCCAGGCCAGCCCGGCCCCGTACACCGTCAGGGCCACCCGCTGCCCCGGCACCAGTGTTCCGGCGGCAGCAGCCTGGGCCAGCACCACCGGCACCGAGGCCGCCGCCGCATTCCCGTACCGCTCGATGTGCGACACCACCTGCTCGGGCGCCAGCCCCAACTCGGCGGCGAGGCCGTCCAGGATGCGCTGGTTCGCCTGGTGGGCGACCACCAGGTCCAGGTCGCCGAGGGACCACCCGGCCCGGCCCGGGGCCCGCATGACCGACTCGCACATGCCGACGACCGCCTGCTTGCGCACCACCGGCCCGTCCATCCGGAATACGGCGATAACTCCGCGTCCGGTTCCTTCAGCAGCCGCTTGCGCGCCCGCGCGCCGCCGCCGGGAATCTCGATCAGATCGGCCTGTGCCCCGTCACTGCCCAGGTCGAAGGGCCAACCCGCTGCAACCGGACGCCAGGTCGAACGCCGGCACCTGGCCCAGCCCCAGCCGCGCCGCCACCTCCGGGGCACCCGCCCGGGGCGCCCGCCGGCAGGAGCCGGTCGGGGGAGATGGTGGCCAGCACCACCGCATCCGCGGTGGCCGCCCCGGCGGCCGTCAGCGCGTGGCGCCAGGCCCGTACGGCCAGGTCGACGGTGGCCTCGCCGTCGGCGACGCGCCGGGCCGCCACCCCGATCCGGTCCCGGATCCACTCGTCGCCGACGGGCCGCTGCCCGCACAGCTCGGCGTTGGTCAGCACCCGCGGCGGCGTACGCGCCGAGCCCGGCCAGGACAGCGCGCGCCATCAGCCCCCCCAGCCATTCGCTGTCCGCCGTACCCCGTCGGCCGCCGTCGCGCACCGTTCCGCATGGCCCAGCAGAACCATGCGGAACCGCTCGCCCGCCTCGTCGGCGTTCCAGCCGCTGTGTTCGGCGCAGGCCGCCAGTGCCATCGTCACCTTCGCCGGGCGGCGGTACGTGACACTGCCCGCCATCCGCGCCAGTTCCCCGACGACCCCGCCGTTCGCACCGAACCCGAGCCCCGACGGGCCGGTCAGCGCCCTCACGCAGGCCGTCGCCGCGCCGAGCGCCCATACCGGGCGGCGCAGCGCCTCCAGCCCGAAGCTCCAACCGGACAGGGCGCCAGTCAGTTCCGCGCCCGCCTGCTTCGCGGTCAGGCGGCGTCCGCCAGCAGGATCGACGCCGCGATCAGCAAACGCGACCCGGCAAACCTTCCCGGCCACAGCACTAGGCGTTGGTCCGCTCCGCGGGCCCCGTGGTGACACCGAATCCGGACCGCACCCGGCGGCGCCGGCGGCCTCTCGGGTGCCGGGCGGGCTCGGGACCAGGCCGGATCCACCCCGCCCCGAGACCCTGCCGGGCCCGGTCGCACGGGCGGGCGGCGCAGCGCCGGGCGCCCGTGCGCGGGCCGGGAAACGCAGGGTTCCGGGGGGGAAACGAATCCCCCGTGCGTTGACAGGGAGCCGGTCAGAGCTCCTCGGGTTCGGGCAGTGCCTGCTCCGACCAGATGACCTTTCCGTCCGGTGTGTACCGGGCCCCCCAGCGTCGGCTGAGCTGCGCGACCAGGAACAGTCCGCGGCCGCCCTCGTCAGTCGTCGTGGCGTAGTGCAGGCGCGGCGAACTGCTGCTGGTGTCGAAGACCTCGCAGGTCAGCACCCGGTCGTACAGCAGGCGTACCCGCACCGGAGCGGCGCCGTGCCGGATCGCGTTCGTGATGAGCTCGCTCAGCACCAGCTCCGTGCCGAAGGCCAGCGCCGACAGGCCCCACTCCTCCAGCCTCTCCACCGCCGCGGCCCGCATGCTGGCGACCGCGCTCGGCTCGAACGAGACGTCCCATTCGGCGATGCGGTCCGCCGGCAGCGCCGACGTACGGGCGACGAGGAGGGCCACGTCGTCGCGCGGACGCACCGGCAGCATCTCCTTCAGGACCGCCCGGCAGACCTCCTGCGGATCCCGGTCGGCGTGCGCCAGCGCAGCGCGCAGCAGGTCGAGCCCCTCGTCGATGTCCCGGCCGCGGCTCTCGATCAGCCCGTCGGTGTAGAGGACCAGCTGGGTGCCCTCGCTCAGCTGCAGCTCCGCCACCTCGAAGGGGAATCCGCCCAGCCCCAGCGGGGCGCCCGCGGGCAGGTCCGGGATCTCCACCGTGCCGTCGGGGCGTACCACCGCGGGCGGCACGTGCCCCGCGCGGGCCACGGTGCAGCGCTGGGTCACCGCGTCGTACACGGCGTAGAGGCAGGTGGCCCCGAGCACGTTCAGCCCGCTGCCGTCCCCGGCGTCCGCCCCGCTCTGGTCGATGTACTGGACGAGGCCGTCGAGCCGTCCGAGCAGCTCGTCGGGGGGCAGGTCCAGGGAGGAGAAGTTGAGTACGGCCGTACGCAGCCGGCCCATGGTGGCCGCGGCGTGCAGGCCGTGGCCGACGACGTCCCCGACCACGAGGGCGACCCGGCCGCCGGGCAGCGGGATCACGTCGAACCAGTCCCCGCCCACCCCGGACTGGGCGGGCAGGTAATAGTGGGCGACTTCGACGGCGCTCTGCTCGGGCAGGTCCCGCGGCAGCAGGCTGCGCTGGAGGGCGACCGCCAGGGTGTGCTCGCGCGTGTAGCGGCGGGCGTTGTCGATGCTGACCCCGGCCCGGGCCACGAGCTCCTCCGCGAGGGACAGGTCCTCCTCGTCGAACGGCTCCGGCTTCTGCGAGCGCCAGAAGTTGACCACGCCGAGGACGACGCCGCGGGCCTTGAGGGGCGCGATGATCAGGGAGTGGATCCCGAAGTCGAGGATGGCCTGGGCCCGTGGCGGGTCCTGGGCGTGCCAGCCGGGCGCGTCGGCCAGGGCGATCACCTCGGCCCGCCCGCTGCTGAGCCCGCGCGCCTGGGGAGTGGAGGGCAGGAAGTCGATCAGCAGTCCCCGCGGGTAGAGCGGGGAGTCGTCCCGGATGCCGCTGACCGCGGTGCGGCGCAGGTCCGGGGCCGCGCCGGTGGGCTCGTCGCCGCGGAGCACGGCTTCCGCCAGGTCGATCGTGACGAAGTCCGCGAACCGCGGCACGGCGACGTCCGCCAGTTCCTGGGCGGTCTGCTCCACGTCGAGGGTGGTGCCGACGCCGACCCCGGCGTCGTACAGGAGCCGCAGCCGTCTGCGGGCGGCCTCCGCGCGGGTGCTGAGCACGCGCATCTCGGTGGAGTCCCGGATGGTGACCGCCGTCCCCTCGGGGCTGCCGCGGGGACGGGTGGGCCGTTGGTTGATCACCAGCAGCCGGTCGCCGGCCTCGTGCACCTCGTCGGTGGCGACCCGGCCCGACAGCAGGAGGTCCGTCAGGTGCCGGTCGAGCCCGGGGAGCTCGCGCAGGAGCTGCCCCTCGGCGTCGGAGGGCAGGGCGAGCAGCCGTTTCGCCTCGTCGTTGGCGAGCAGCAACCGGCCCTCGCCGTCGATGATCAGGACTCCCTCGCGGACGTTGTGCAGCACGGCGTCGTGGTGCTCGTACATGCGGGTCATCTCAAGCGGACCGAGGCCGTGGGTCTGCCGTCGCAGGCGCCTGCTGATCAGCGCGGCGCCGGCGGTGGCCAGGGCGAGGCCGGCCGCGCTGGCCCCGAGGAGGACGGGGAGCTGCCGGTTGACCACCCCGGTCACGTTCTTCACCGTGAGTCCCGCCGACACGAGCGCTTCCACCTTGCCGTGGTCGCCCTCGGAGAAGACCGGCACGGTGGCCTGGATCTCCTTGCCCAGCGGCCCCTGCACACTCTCGGTGTAGACCCGGCCCGCCAACGAGGGTGCGATCGTGCCCACGAAACGCTTGCCGATGCGGTCGGGAAGCGGGTGCGTGTAACGGATTCCGCGGGTGTCCATCACGACGATGAAGTCGACCCCGGCGACCTTGCGCGTGTACTCGGTGAGCGGCTGGAGGATCTTGGACGGGTCGGGGGCCTGGAGCGCGGCGTGCAGCCCGAGCGAATGGGCGAAGGTCTGCGCGACCGCCACGGACCGGTTGCGTGCGTCCCGGTCGACGTCGTGGCGGGACTGGAGCACCAGCGCCAGCACGGCGCCGGCCGCGAGCAGCACCACGATCGCCACCTGAAGGACGAATACCTGTCGGGCGACGCTCCGTGGGCGGTTTCTGATCAGTGACCGCACCGACGTCCCCGGCACGGGTTGCAAGGATGGGCCACGATCCATTTGTAGCACTGGAGGCGGCCGCAGGTATGTTCGCAGCGCCGCGCGGGCGGTCCCGGCCGAAGGCCGGCCGCCTGGTGACCGCGTACCGGCCCCTGATCTTGATCTTGGGAGCGCAGGTCGACGCCACCGGTCGCCGCCCGGTCAACGCCCCGGTGGGGAGAGGTCCTAGCCTGGCAGTATGCGCGGGCGGCCGGTCACGCTGTTCCTCTGCGGCGACGTGATGACGGGCCGGGGTGTCGACCAGATCCTTCCGCACCCCGGTGATCCCGCCTTGCAGGAGTCCTGGATCCGGGACGCCCGTGCCTACGTCGAGCTCGCCGAAGCGGTGAACGGGCCGATTCCCCGTCCCGTAGACCCCGCCTGGCCGTGGGGGGAGGCGCTCCCCGTCCTGGACGCGGCCGCGCCGGACGTCCGGATCGTCAACCTGGAGACCAGCGTCACGCGCAGTGAAGCGTTCGCCCCCGGGAAGGGCGTCCACTACCGGATGAACCCGGCCAATGTGCCGTGTGTGGCCGCGGTCCGGCCGGACGTCTGCGTCCTGGCCAACAACCACGTCCTGGACTTCGGGCGCAGCGGGCTCGCGGAGACCCTCGCGGTGCTGTCCGGTGCGGGGCTCGCCACGGCGGGCGCGGGCAGGGACCTGGCGCAGGCGAGGCGGCCGGCGATCCTCCCGGTCCCCGGCGGCGGCCGGGTGCTGGTCCTCTCGTGCGGTCTGCCCTCCAGCGGCATCCCGCGCCCGTGGGCCGCGGGCGCCGAGCGCAGCGGCGTGGACCTGCTGCCCGACACCTCGGCCGCCGCCGCGGCCGGGATCACCGAGCGCGTACGGCAGCTGAAACGGCCCGGCGACATCGCCGTCGTCTCGATCCACTGGGGGTCGAACTGGGGCTACGAGGTTCCCGCCGGCCACATCGGCTTCGCCCACGCCCTCGTCGACGGCGGGGTGGACCTCGTCCACGGGCACTCCTCGCACCACCCGCGCCCGCTGGAGGTGTACCGGGGCAGGCTGATCCTCCACGGCTGCGGCGACTTCATCGACGACTACGAGGGGATCGGCGGCCACGCGCGCTACCGGGACGACCTGCGTCCGCTGTACCTCGTGTCGGTCGATCCGGACACCGGCGCCCTGGCCGGTGTCCGGATCGTCCCCCTCCAGGCGCGGCGCATGCGCCTGGAACACGCCTCGGCCGAGGACTCCGCCTGGCTGGGGGCGGTGCTGGACCGGATCGGTCACCGTTTCGCCACCCGGGTCGACCGGGAGGCCGACGGCGTGCTCGTCCTGCGGCCCCGGTGAGGGCGTCCGAGGGCCGGCCGGGGCCGACGGGTCAGGAGAGCTTGCCGTCGTAGTCCGGCAGCTTGAAGGAGCGCTCGGCGTGGCCGCCC
The DNA here is from genome assembly GCF_056436685.1 of Streptomyces sp. NPDC043680. Classification (NCBI taxonomy): domain Bacteria; kingdom Bacillati; phylum Actinomycetota; class Actinomycetes; order Kitasatosporales; family Streptomycetaceae; genus Streptomyces; species Streptomyces sp. NPDC043680. Next base: position 361,250 of record NZ_JBWKCE010000004.1, read on the forward strand.
ACCAGGTCGCTCTGGTTGTTGCCGATGTTGGCGATGACCGTGTAGCCGCGGGCCTCGATCTCGGCGCGCTTGGCCGTCTTGTAGGTGCTGACCGCGCTGAACAGGTCGGGCAGGTCGCGTACGTAGAGGCCCGACACCGGGTAGCCGACGGCCTTGAGGTTGTGCTCGGTGACCGAGTAGACGATGCCTGGGCGGGCGGTGACGAAGAAGACGGCGACGCCGTGCGCGTCGGCGTACCGGGTCAGCTCGCGGACCTCGGGGATCGCGGGGGTCGGGAAGGTCCAGAACCAGTGGAAGTCCGTCTCCAGCGAGGAATTGTCGATGTCGAGCACGATCGCGGGCTTCTCGCCGGCGGGGGACCGGGCGATGCGCTGCTCGACGTACGGGCGGGCGGTGTCGATGACGGCGGCGACATCGCGCCTCCACGTGCCGTAGTCGATGCCGAGCAGGTAGGCGTTGCCGCCGGGCGCGGAGGCGCTCGGCGCGGCCGGGGCCGCCGCGGGAGCGGGCTGCGCGGCGGCGGTGGCGTCGGCGGTGTCGGTGTCGGTGGCAGTGAGCGGGCGGGCGGAGGCGGTCGGCGCCAGCGCCAGGACGGCGACGGCCGCGGCGGTGGCTGTGGCGGCGGCGAGCGGGCGGATACGGGTGCGGGTGCTGCGCATGTGGGGGCGCTCCTCGGTGGCCTGATTTGGCATGTGCGCGTCCACAATCGGGCCCTCGGGCGCCCGTGTCTACTGGTCGGTAGCAAATCTCTGTCGGCCTCCAGATGAATGTTGATCTTCAGCGGGCGCGCGCGGAACGGCCGAGCCGCCGAAAATGGAGGCATCCCTCAGCGGCTTGCGGAGGTGTCCAGCGTGAACGCCGCAGACCCACAGCGAACGCCGGTACGCGAACCGGAAGGCACTCCCCGGCCCCGACGGCTCTTCGACAGGGACGACGAATGGGCGGCCCTGACCGCCTTCGCGCAGGACCCCAAGACCGGGCCGGGCCTGTGCGTGGTCTCCGGACGCCCCCGGCAGGGCAAGACGCTGCTCCTGGAAGCGCTCGCCCAGGCGACGGGAGGCTTCTACTTCAGCGGGCAGGAGGGCACCGAAGCGGACTCCCTGCGCCGGCTCGGCGAGGAGTACGCGCGCTACCGCCGGGCAGCGGCCCCCAGCCGGTGGCCCGACTGGAAGCACGCGGTGGACGAGCTGCTCGCCCTCGGCGACACCAGACCCCTGCCGGTCGTCATCGACGCCTTCCCCGACCTGGTCGAGGCGAGCCCCGCCCTGCCCTCCGTGATCCACGGCGCGCTCCGGCGGCTGGCCGCTTCCGCCACGCAGAACCGCACCCGGCTGGTGCTCGGCGGCGAGACCGCACCCGTCATGAGCCGGCTCTTCGCAGGCTCCCCCCTGCGCAGAATCGCCGAGCTGGAGTTGCGGATCCAGCCGCTGGACTTCCGCGCGGCGGCGCGCCTGTGGGGCATCGAGGACCCCGCGCTCGCCCTGCGCGTCCACGCGGTCGTGGGCGGAACCCCCGCGTACCGGTACGACTACGTGAACGACGACGTACCGCGCGGGCCCGAGGACTTCGACGGCTGGATCTGCCGGACGGTGCTCAATCCCCGGACGCCGCTGTTCCGCGAGGCCCGCCACCTCGTCGACGAGGAGACCGGACACGGAAGCCACGGGGCCTGCCACTCGGTCCTGGCGGCACTGGCGTCGGGCTGCACGACCCACGGCGAGATCGCCGCGTACGCGGGACAGCAGCTCACCGACGCCTCCCGCGCCCTGGCCCTGCTGCGGGACCACGGCATGCTGCTGTCGCAGCCCGACGGATTCCGGCCGGGCCTCGTCCACCACCGCATCGCCGACCCCCTGCTGGCCTTCGAACACGCCGTGGTGCGCCCGCGCAGAACGGCTCTGGAGAGCGAGGAGACCGCCGCGGTCTGGCAGAGCGCCCGGGCGGACTTCTCCCGGATCGCCGAGGAGTGCTTCGCCCAGATCTGCCGGTACTGGGCCGAGCACTTCGCCGCCCCCGCCACCTTCGGCGCCGCGCGGACCACGGCCGCGTACGGCTCGCTCCCGAGCGACCCCGATTCGCCCGAGGCGCACGCCGCCGAAGTCGTCGTCCGCGGACACGACGGCCCGGGACCCGCGCGGCTCCTCTCCATCGGGCTCGCCCGGCTGCGCGTGGGCATGGACATCGAACACCTGCGGCGACTGCACCGCCTGGTCGACGCGGCCTCCGCCGCGGGCGAGGACACCGGCCGGGTCCGCCCCGCCCTCTACGGCGGCTCCGGCTTCAGCCCGGAACTGCGCGCGGCGCAGTCCCGGGGCGACGTCATGCTGGTCGACCTCGACCGCCTGTACCACGGCCACTAGCACCCGGGAGGCACGCCATGTCGCACACCGCCGAGTGGAAACTCCGCCTCCAGGTCTCCGAGGAGGACCGCACCACGAAGGCCCGGCTCGAACTCGACAACGGCTCCACGAAACTGACCGGACAGGGCACCGCCCGCCGCAACCCCCAGGACCCGGACGTCCCGGAGATCGGCGACGAACTCGCCGTCGCGCGGGCCATGGAGAACATGGCGGACCAGTTGAAGCGGACCGCCCTCGGGGACATGGGCGCCACCGGCGCCCTCACCCCCCAGGGGTCCCTCAAGCCCTACGCGGGCTGGCTGGACGTCGCCGAGGGCTGAAGGGTGTTGCAGAGGGCCCGGCTCGGCTCGTCTTCCTGCCCGCGGGGCCAGGCGGACGTCGGCGCTGCTACCGGGCTCCCCCCTCCAGGCCTCGAAGCCTGGTCAGAAAGGCTCCAGCAGGTCACGTCAAAGTTGCGATGGACGGAACGGGAGGAACATCCGGGAGGGGGGAGTCCCGGCTGATCGCACGCCCCGCGTAGCCGAGCTCGATGGAGTCTCCCTCGCGTCCGGGTACAGCTCCAGCACTCTGTCCGCGGGGACTTCGCGGCGCAGGTCGGCCAGGAGCTGTGGGGTGGGCTCCATCCCGAGGTTCCGAAGCAACACGCGGTGGTAGTCGTCGGAGTCGGGGGTCGAGGACAAGGAGGCGAAGAACCTGTGTCCGGCGGCGATCGCCGCGGCGAACCGGTCATTCGTGATCGACGGATCGTGGACGATTCGGTCTCCACGAAGTCCGCACGCCGGTTCCACCGGGCGCCGATCGGACGCATCAGCACCCCACCGGAGTCGAAGAGAACAGCCTGGACATCCTCGGAAGCGGGAGATCGTCTCGCCACCTGTCCAGCCTCGCGGCCACCGGCCCGACCTGTCGACTCCGCAGTAACAGGCCAGTCTGCCCACGGAGCGTCAGACACCCCCCACCTCGCCGGCCCGACATCACGAGTACACGTCCAGTACTGCACTTGATAGAGCGATGTCGGGTGATTGCCTGACAGGTGAAGGGTGGGTTCGATAGATCTGTGTGGGTGACCGACCTCATGCCCGGCGAGCCCCCCGAGGACAGCGAGTCCACCTCCTTCGCCGAGACCGCGAAGAACTGGTACGCGAGGCACAAGCCGAAGATTCGCGTCGCCCTCGGTGTCACTCTGGCCGTGGGCCTGGTCGTGGCCGCCCATCGCTACGAGCGGCAGGACGGCGAGTGGTACGACGCCGAGGAGATCGGGGATCGGGAGCCGGTCTCTGACCGTGGAGCCCCGAACGAACCTCGTCAGTCCGCCCTTGACCCTGACCGCGACCCCTTCCTTCGGAGGCTCCCCACCGGTCAGCAGGCCAGCGAGGCGGCCAAGGCGCGGTACAGGGAACTGACGGGCAACGAACTCCCACCCGGGTACACCTTGGTCCGCCGGTGGTTCTTCCTGAACCCGGAGGACGAGGACCCCGGTGAAGCAGCAGCCTGAGCACCTGACGGACCGTTTGTCCGAGGCTGGGCTACTGAGCTTGGGCTGGCGGTGTCGTAAGCGGCGACATGGCCGACCAACTGCACCTCGGCCCCGTGCGTACCTACGCGTTCTCCCAGTAGCTCAAGCCGGTGCCACGAGGCATCCGTCGATCAGGTCTGCCGATACTGGATCTTCTTGAGGCGGCGCTTCACTGCTCGGGTGATCTGGCCGAGGTTGGCGGCGGCGAGGTCGCCGACGTCGCGCTTGACCAGCGACCAGACGCCCTCCTCCTGGGGGCTGAGATCCGGCGCGTAGGTGGGCAGCTGGAACAGGGTGAGCCCCCCGGCGCTCGCTCGATGAACTCGCGCATGTCGGCCGTCAGGTGAAGACGGATGTTGTCCCAGACCAGCACGATCGGGCCGCCGAGCTGGAGGCGGGCTCGGATGACCAGGTCGCGGAAGTCTCGCCAACCGAAGCACTTCGGCTCGTCCTTGTGGCCTCGGTACTGGCGGATCACGTAGATCAGCCGGGACCGCTGCCCCGGCTTGTAGCAGGCCGTGCCTGCCATCGACACTCGCCCAGAGCCACGACCCCGCACCTTCACGACCGGGGTCTGGCCAGGGCTTCTGCGTAGTCACCTGATGTCCGTTTTGTGATCACGCGAGGCCGAGGAGGGCCAGTGGGCGTCGTGGATCACCCGGCGCCCGCCAGGCCATCCAGATCAAGCGCCGCCGCACCGACCGCAAGACCGGAAAGGCCACCATCAAGACCGTCTACGCGGTCACGAGTCTCACCGCCCACCAGGCCGCCCCGGCCCAGGGGAACAGCAGGTTGCTCACGGTGGCGACCTTGATCCGGCGGATCTCGCAGCGCCCGTGGCCGGTTCCTTCGTCCGACCCAGGAGCGGGATGTCCCGCCAGGGAAGTGACTTGAGCTGCATGCGGAGACTCTTCTGGCTGCCCTTGACGAATCGACTGAGCCGCTCAAATAAATAGCTTGCCGATCCGGTGGGCCTATGCCACCGTTCCGCCTGGATCAACAGCCGGACAAGAGAATTGGTGCCATGGGGAATCTGTACGAGGAAGAGTGTCGTCGGTCGTTGGCCGAAGAGCAGGCGAAGAGCCTTGCCGAGACCAACAACTGGGAGCACGTTGACAGGCCTCAGGTCCACCAGGACTGGGACGTGCTGTACCGGGAGATCGCGGCCTGCCTGGACGGCTCCCTGCCCGGGGATCCCCAGATCCAGGAGCTCGTCGGCCGGCATTTCGGCATAGCCTGCCGGTTTTACGCCCCCAGCAGGCAAGCGTACGTCGGGATGGCACTCTTCTATGCGGAAGACGACGCCATGAGGGAGTTTCACAACTCCTACCATCCCAGGATGGTGGAATTCCTGGGTGAGGCGATGAGGATATTCGCCGAACGGGGAGTCGGCTTCACTTCGTAGTACTCCTGCTGCAGATCGTGATCTTGCCCGTTGGCGGGGCAGGGCTTCGGCGTATCGTGTGGCGTCCGGTTCATGACGGTTTGTCGGGCAGGGGGCTACGGGAACGGAAGCAGGCACGGCTTCCAAGACCATGGGGTTCTCGACGCCCCGTGATCCGACTGGAAGACCGTGCCTGCCGACGCACCATCGCTGATCCCGTCCGCCTTTGGCCAGCTCCGCCGGCAGCCCGATCCCGGCCTCCAGGAGGTTCCGGAGCTGCTGGAACGGCTCGCGGAGGTGCCCGACCCGCGCGATCCGCGCGGCGTGCGGCATGCGCTGGCGGTCGTGCTCGCGCTGACAGCGTGCGCGGTGCTGGCAGGGGCGACCTCGCTTGTGGCGGTCGGTGAGTGGATCGCCGACGCCCCGTTCCATGTGGTGGAACAGCTCGGCGTCCGGCCCGATTCGCTGCTGCCGCGGCGTCTGGCGCCCTCCGAGTCCGCCGTGCGCCGACTGCTCGCCCGCCTCCATGCAGACGCGCTGGACCGGGCGGTGGGCTGCTGGCTCGCCGACCGCCGCTCGCAACCGAGCGGTGGCGCTGACCTGCGCGGAGTGTCGGTGGACGGCAAAAGCCTGCGCGGCGCGGCCAGGGCGAAGGGCCACAAGACCCACCTCCTGGCAGCCATGGAGCACACCAGCGGCCTGGTCCTGGCCCAGCTGGACGTCGGCGAGAAAACGAACGAGATCACCTGCTTCCAGCCCCTGCTCGACACCGTTGCCGACCTCGCCGGGACGGTGGTCACCAGCGACGCGCTGCACACCCAACGCGAACACGCCGGCTACCCCCTCGGCCGGAAGCCCACTACATCGTGATCGTCAAGGGCAACCAGAAGAGTCTCCGCAAGCAGCTCAAGTCGCTTCCCAGGCGGCACGTCCCGCTTCTGGGTCGGACGACGGAGACCGGCCACGGGCGCTGCGAGATCCGCCGGATCAAGGTCGCCACCGTGAACAGGCTGCTGTTCCCCGGCGCCCGCCAGGCCATCCAGATCAAGCGCCGCCGTACCTGCCGCAAGACCGGAAAGACCACCGTCAAGACGATCTACGCCGTCACCAGCCTGACCGCCGAGCAGGCGTCCCCCGCCCGGCTCGCCCGGCTGGTCCGCGGCCACTGGGCATTGAGTCCCTGCACCACGTCCGCGACACCACCTTCGCCGAGGACGCCTCCCAGCTGCGGACCGGCAACGCACCCCGGGCGATGGCCACGTGGCGCAACCTCGCCATCGACATCCTTACTGATCGTTTCAGAATGACTTGAGTCGCGGGTCTTGTGCTCGGCGATCTTGGTCGGCAGGGTGTCCGAGGTGCGTGCTGATCTTGTTGCTGACGACGTGTGGGAGCGGGTGGCCCCGCTGTTGCCGCCCGCTCCCGAACGGCGCCGCCGTTATCCCGGGCGGCTGCGTACTCCCGACCGGGCAGCACTCGCCGGCGTCATGTACGTGTTGCGGACCGGTGTCGCGTGGCGCGATGTTCCCGCCGAGACCGTGGGCTGCTCCGGAGTAACGGCCTGGCGCCGGCTGCGGGACTGGACCGAGGCCGGTGTCTGGCCTCGCCTGCAGGCCACCCTGCTGGCCGAGCTTCGCCGCGCCGGCCTGCTGGACCTGGACGACTGCTCCGTGGACGGGTCGCATGTCCGGGCCCTCAAAGGGGGGATCACGTCGGCCCCTCGCCCGTCGACCGCGCCCGCCCCGGCTCCAAGCACCACCTGATCGTCGACCGCGACGGAACGCCGCTCTCCGTGACGCTGACCGGCGGGAACCGGCATGACGTCACCCAGCTCCTGCCGCTGCTGAACGCCGTTCCGCCTCATCGGGGTCGGCGGGGACGTCCCCGCCGTAAGCCCCGACGTCTGTACCCGGACCGGGGCTACGACTTCGACAAGTACCGTCGCCTCCTGCGGAAGCGCGGCATCAAGCCGTTGATCGCACGACGCGCGTCACCCACGGTTCCGGACTGGGCAAGGTGCGCTGGGTCGTCGAGCGCGCCTTCGCCTGGCTGCATCAGTTCAAGCGGCTCCGCATCCGCTACGAACGACGCGCGGATCTGCATCAAGGCCTGCTCGAACTGGCCTGCAGCCTCATATGCCTTCGCCGTCTGCGAACTTCCTTCTGAAAGATCAGCGAGGGGCGACATGTCGGGGTGGTAGGGCGGCCGAGTCGGTTCCTGCCCTTGGGGCTGAGCTCAGGTGAGGTCGAAGGTAATGTTCACCGAACCGTGCCCGTTCGGCACCTCCATGAGCGTGAGGGTTCCATCCTCTGCTTCGAAGACTCTCACCAAGATCCCGCTGTTGTCCTCGCCGGGAAACACAACGGAGAAGTGGGGGTCCATCTCCATCAGGAAGTCCCAGCCCTCCCGCTGGGTCGCGTCGAGGAGATTGGCATGCCGACCGGTTGCCTGCCACGTACCGACCTCGTCGACAGTGACGATGATGTCGATGCCGTACTTCTCAAGGCAGATCTCGCGATTGGCCCACCATTCGAGGCTGGCCTGACCCACGAATCGATCCATGAGCACACTATGCACAGCGCCCAGGCCGGACGGTCAAGTTTGTGCGGCCGCCGGCCGTCGTAGAGAAGTCCGTGAGACGAAGCTGCATGGGCAGGCCGGACAGGCCTCCGCCTCAACCGGCTGCATCGTGTATGCCTTCGCTACCTCCGGATCTCATTCTGAAACCATCAGTTAAACGCTCCGGCGTCACCAACATCACTGCCGCCCTCCACCGCAACGCTCGCGACCCCCAACGACCGCTCGCGCTCCTCGGCCTCGGATGATCAGAAACCCGGGCATCATCCGACTACGCCGAAGCCCTGGGGGTCTGGCCGATCGACCCCACGTCCTGGCACGCGGTGGAGTCATCGATTGCCCAGCCTCGTCCTCGAAGACGATCCAGGCCCGCGCCAGGGCATTGCTCAATAAAGTTCAGAAGCGGCTGGAGTCTCACGGGAATGCATGAAGGAGCAACGGCAACTTTCGCAGTGAGGGTCATGTTTGCGTCGTCGACCGGTTCCACAGAAAATGCTCTGAGAATGTGGGACAAGAGAGCAATGCAGAGTTGTTCTGCAGCCTGACTGCCGATGCAATGGCGGGGACCGGCGCCGAACGGCAAGGAGTCCGCCAAGCTGGCCCCCTCCTCGAACCTGCTCGGATCGAATCGGAGCGGGTCATCGAATATTTCTGGGTTGACGCCGATCGCCGCTTTCGCCCAAAGGAGATTCGTTCCGGCTGGTACGAGGATCCCGCCCGCTTCGACATCGAGTCGATCTGAACGCTTGGAGCTGAACGGAACCGGGGGGGTGAAGTCTCAGCGTCTCGTAGAACACCGCCCGCACCATCTCTGGCGCCGCCTTGTTGTCACTGCGATGATGTAAATCGATTGATAGAGGCGAAGGAGGGCTCTGTCGGCTGGGATTGAAGCCCTGGATATTTTTGATCTTTTGTTCGACATGCCTGGCACCCTCTGTTCGGGGAGGGGGACGACACGTCGGGTCCGGGTGGTGGCGGTCATGGGGAAGGGCTCCTCAGGAGAGGTCGTGGAATTCGGTGGGGCGTTGGCCCGTCAGCCGTCTTTCGGCGTCAACCGATCACTCCATTGCGCCCCACCGACGGGCCTGCGGTCACGGCACGACGCGGGACTTGACGAAGCAGCCCACTGTGCAATCGGCGCGGCGGGCGAAAAGCCGGCCGGCTCACTTCCTCGCTCTCGGCCTCCTGCGCCACGGGGCCCCCTCACCCTGGGGCCGTATGCCGAGCGCGGGGCGCCCTGGAGCGGCGCTTCGCGGGCCGCCGGCTGCGGGACAACCCTTAGGTTGCGTCGGTCCCCTCGGTCGCGTCCGTCCCGTCGTCGTCCGCGTACGCCAGCCGGTCGACGACGTCCACCACCCCGTCGACGCTCTGGCACAGCCGCACCACGACGGGGACGAGGCTCGCCCGCGGGACCGTCCCGCTGAGGGTCACCAGGCCGTCGCGCACCTCGACCGTCAGGTCGGACGGCCGCAGCCGGAGGGTACGGGTGAGGACGTCCTCCAGGATCTCCTCCTGGATGGCACGGTCGCGGCGCAGGAACAGCTGGAGCAGGTCACTGCGGCTGAGCACCCCGATGACCCGGTTCTCCCGGTCCACCACCGGCAGCCGTTTGACCTGCTTCTGCCGCATCAGCCGCGCGGCGCGGACCACGCTCCACTCGGGGCGGGCGGTGATCGCGGGGCTGCTCATCAGGCCCTCCGCGGTCTCGGCGCCGCTGCCTTCGCCGTACCGGTGCAGCAGGTCGGCCTCGGAGACCACCCCCACGGGACGGCCGTCCTCGTCCAGGACCGGAACGGCCGTGATCCGGAACTCGTCGAGCAGCCGGGCGATCTCCTTGAAGGTGGTCCCCCGCTGCACGGTGACGGCGGTGGGCGTCATCATGTCCGCGACACTGCGATGCCTCATCGCGCCCTCCTCGGCTCGGGCATTCCAGACCCATGATGGCCGATTTGTCACGGTCCGGGCGGTCAGGCCGCGCCCCAGCCCCCGTCCAGCGGCAAGGAGGCACCCGTGAGGTAGTCGGCGTGGGGCCCGCACAGCCACACGGCGGCCGCCGCGACCTCCTCGGGCTCGATCAGGCGCTTGATCGCCGACCGCGTCAGCAGCACCTCCGAGAGCACGTCCTCGGCACTGATGCCGTGCGCGGCGGCCTGCTGCTCGATCTGTGCCTCGACCAGAGGCGTGCGGACATAACCGGGGCAGATGCAGTTGCTCGTCACCCCGTACGGGGCGCCCTCGATCGCCGCGACCTTGCTCAGCCCCTCCAGGGCGTGCTTGGCCGCCACGTACGCCGATTTGAAGGCGCTGGCGCGCAGGCCGTGCACGCTGGAGATGTTCACCACCCGGCCCCACCCGCCCGCGTACATGTGCGGCAGCACATGGCGCAGCAGCAGGAACGGCGCGGTGACCATCACCTGCTGGATCCGCGCGAAACGCTCGACCGGGAACGTGGTGAGGGGGGCCACGTACTGCAGGCCCGCACTGTTGACCAGGATGTCCACCCCGGTCGGCAGCCCCCGGACGGCCGACGGGTCGGCCAGGTCGGCCCCGTGGGCCCGTCCGCCGACGAGGGCGGCGACGGCCTCGGCCGACACCACGTCGATGTCGACGACGTGCACGGTGGCGCCCGCCTCGGCCAAGGCGATCGCGCAGGCCCGGCCGATACCGCTGCCGCCGCCGGTCACCAGCGCCACGCGCTCCCGCAGGGAAGGAAGTTGGCTCGTCATGGCTCGAACACTAGGCAGGAGGGGCGCCCCGGCCCATGGTGGCCGCCGCCACTGTCCCGGGACGGCGCGTGGAGCCGTCCGCCATGGGTGCCACGCCGCGCACCCCGTACTCCCGGGGGAGTACGGGGGAACGCCCCGTCCGGGGGACGACGGCGCGGGCCGCGCCGTCTAGCGTGGCCCCATGGCGGAGCGGCACGGGGAGCAGGACCCGGCGGGGCGGTTGCCGTGGCGGTCGGCGCTGCTCGTCGCCGTCCTCGCGCAGGCAGGCAGCGGGTGGGCGCAGCAGGTGCAGGCCGGCCGGGAGCCGCTGGGTGTGCTCGGGCGGATCCTGCTCCTGCTCGGGCCCGCCCTGCTGGTCGTGCGCCACCGCCATCCCGTGCCGGTGCTGTACGGGGTCTGCGCGGTCACGCTGGCCTACCTCGCCGGCGGATACCCCTACGGCCCCGTCTTCGTCAGCGTCGCCCTCGCCGCCCTGGCCGCCGTCGTCGCCGGGCACCGCCACGCCGCCTGGGCGGCGGTGGGCGGGCTGTGGGCCGGCCACCTGCTGATCGGCCACTGGCTGTACCCCCGGCTTCCGCCCCCGGGCGACGGCCCGGCCCCCTGGGCGCCCGAGGGAGCCGTCACCGCCTGGGCGATCGCCGTGCTCGCCGCCTCCGAACTGGTCCGCGTACGCCGGGAGCAGTGGGCCCGGGACCGCGCCGAGCGGGCCGCGGCCGAGCGGCGCCGGGTAGACCAGGAGCGGCTGCGGATTGCCCGCGAGCTGCACGACGTACTGGCCCACAGCATCTCCGTCATCAACGTGCAGGCGGGCGTCGGCCTGGCCCTGCTCGACACCGACCCGGAGCAGGCCCGCACCGCGCTCACCACCATCAAGGCGGCCAGCAAGGAGGCCCTCGGCGAGGTGAGGCAGGTCCTGGACACCCTGCGCGCCCCGGGCGAGGCCCCCCGCACCCCCGCCCCCGGGCTGGACCGCCTGCCCGAGCTGGTCGGGCAGGCGGCCTCGGCCGGGCTCACGGTCTCCGTGGAGGGCGAAGCCGAGGGCCGGGGGCTGCCGCCCGGTACGGACCTCGCCGCCTTCCGGATCCTGCAGGAGGCCCTGACCAACGTGGTGCGCCACTCCGGTGCCCGGACGGCCCGTATCCGCATCGGCCGGCGGGCGGACGCGCTGGAGCTGTGCGTGGACGACGACGGACCCGCCACCGGCGGCGACGCCGGCGGCAGCGGCACCGGGCTGATCGGCATGCGCGAGCGCGCCGCGTCCCTGGGCGGCACCGTCGAGGCCGGACCCCGTCCGGACGGCGGGTTCCGCGTGCTGGCCCGGCTTCCGCTGCGGAGCCCGGCCCCGAGGGAGGACCGGTGATCCGCGTTCTGCTCGCCGACGACCAGCAGCTCGTACGGGCGGGCTTCCGGGCACTGCTCGACGCACAGCCGGACATCGAGGTGGCGGGTGAGGCGGCCGACGGCGCCGAAGCCGTGCGCCTGGCCCGCGCACTGCGCCCGGACATCGCCCTGATGGACATCCGGATGCCGGTGCTCGACGGCTTGGCCGCCACCCGCACCATCACGGGGGACCAGGCGCTGGCGGGGGTCAAGGTGGTCATGCTCACCACCTTCGAGCTCGACGAGTACGTCTTCGAGGCGATCCGCTCCGGGGCCTCCGGGTTCCTGGTCAAGGACACCGAGCCGGAGGAACTGCTGCGCGCGGTGCGGGCGGTGGTCGGGGGCGACGCGCTGCTCTCGCCCGGGGTGACGCGCCGCCTGATCGCCGAGTTCGCCGCCCGCTCGAAGGCGCCCGCGGCAGCCGCGGAACTGGCCCGGCTCACCGAGCGGGAGCGCGAGGTGATGGCGCTGGTGGGACTGGGCCTGTCGAACGAGGAGATCGCCCGGCGCCTGGTGGTCAGCCCGCTGACGGCGAAGACGCACGTGAGCCGGACCATGGTCAAGCTGGGCGCCCGCGACCGGGCCCAGCTGGTGGTCCTGGCGTACGAGTCGGGCCTGGTCCGGCCCGGCTGGCTCGGCTGACTCCGGTCCCGGCCCGTGGGCGGCTCCGGCAGCGGCTACCGCAGCGACTCCGGCCCGGGCCCCGCCTACTCCACCGGTGGTACGCGCAGTGCCGTCGGCCGTACGACGCGCCGGCCACCCCCGCGGAGTCAGTCTCGGAGTGTCGCTGCACGACGGGCGACACGGCGAACACGTCCGAGGAGCTGAACCGAGATGAACACCCTGGCATACGACGGGCCCGGCCCGTGGATCCTCTTCTTCCCGCTGGTCTGGGCGGCTGTCGTCATCGGCGTCGTCACGGTCCTGCGCCGCACCGTGTGGCGCGGCGCTCGCGGCCCGCGCGGGCCGTGGGCGGCGACGGGCCGCTCGTACGGGGAGAACTCGCCGATCGCGATCATCGGCCGCCGCTTCGCCTCCGGCGAGATCGACGAGGACGAGTACTGGCGGCGGCTGTCCGTCCTGGACGAGCAGTTCGGCCGCACGTTCCCGGAGGGCAAGGGCGGCCCTGCCTGACTCCGCGCCGGGCGGAGGAGGCAGGCCCCCGGCGCGGCCCCGTGGCCGGCCGCCCCCCGGGCCCCCGGCCCCGCCCCGGTCCACCTAGGTGGACAATCGTGGTTATAACGGCGGGAAC